>JBNRMS010000059.1:0-39662 GCA_050309735.1 Eubacteriales bacterium | reverse complement strand
ATATTGTATAATAATGTTGAAAAAAGCGGCTTTGACGAAAAAGAGCCGCACAAGAGAGGATATTTTTGTATGGATGCCTTTAACACTTATGAATATGTCGTCTCGCAGAAGAGCGAGGGAAAATACCGCCGGAGGCGAATCGGGCTTTTTTTCCTTTATATTTTATATGTTATCACTTTTTTTTCGGTCGGTGTTATGGCAAAGCTGCTCGTTCCCTTCATTGCCCTGATTCCGGTAACCACATGGATTCTTGTTTTTTTCACCTGGCGCTATGTCAACATTGATTATGAATATTCGATAACCTCCGGGGTTATCACCTTTTCAAAGATTTACGGCAACCGAACACGAAAGGTTATCATGTCGGTAAAAATAAAAGACGCCTCGCTTATCGCCCCCTTTTCCGACCGGATACAGGAGAGCAAATTCGAGGCGTACGGCGCTGAGCATGTTTATATAGCTCTCTCGTCGCTCTATGCCGAAGATGCTTATTTTTTGCTTTATGTAAACAATAAGGGCGAGCGCTGCGCCTTTGCCTTTGAGGCAACGACGCAGGCACTGAAAATTTGTAAGTTTTACAACTCAACGGCAACAGTTGTAAAACCGGTGAAATATTGAATCATACTAAACACCAATTAAAATATTAAGCTAATGAGGGATGCGCAGGGGGGAACTTCTTGAGAGAAGTTCCCCCCTGACCCCCCTCAAGAACTTTCAAACATTGGTTCGATTTAATTTAGAAGCATGCTGCTCCGACCCCGGCCGGGCCCCACATCCCTCTCCGGGGCCGGGATGAGGCAATCTGGTGTTAAGTCCAATATTATAATGAGGTGCATAGTATGAAATATTAAAATAGGGCAAAAGCCCGGCACCGAAAATAAAGAGCGAGCAACAAAAAATATCGCCCACAGAGCCTGAAAGCTATTAGTATACTAATAAGGAAGGGAAGGCCTCGTCCGCGAGACCTCCCCACACAATTTTACTTCCTGATATTGGTGTTTTTGTTGTTTCCCTTGCCCTTAGGCATAAGCGCCACAATCACAATGATTATCACAATAATAACAATTATCGCAATTATAATTCCCCATGCTACATCGTCGTCGTCAGCATCACCATCTCCGTCGAGATCGGCGGTTGTGTTGGGTGTGGTGGTTCCGGCAGCCTGAGTAGTTGTGGTGGCTGTGGTGTTCCCTGCTGTGGTGGTCACGGCTGTGGTATCGCCGGCAGTCGTGTCACCAACTGTTGTATCATCTGTCATATCGTCGGTCGTGCCATCAAGTGTTGTGTCGTCAAGCGTTGTGCCGCCTCCCATATCATCGGTTGCCGAGAGCGGCATGAGTCCGGTCATAAGAATAGTCAATATCAAAGCGGCAATAAGGGCCGCTATGATTTTGGTTATTTTTTTCATATTATAATATATCCTTTCCATGTCCATGGATTTGCGTGTTTTCCGGCCTGCGAACGCAGGTGTTTTGTCATCCCGCGGCAGCGGTGCCGGCTTAGCGAGAGCTCCGCATCGCACACACAACTATTATTCCACGCGAAAATTATATTATGTAGAAACAATATAATTGAAAAACAAAAATAGTGTTGACAAAGACAGGCAGCAGTGATATAATAATTCTACCTCTGCGCGCAGAGTTCTTTTTTTCACGCTTCGGGCGCCATAGGCCGCGTTCGCGATAAACCCGCCGAACCGGACAAGAGGAAGCGCGTCTTTTTGCGATGCTGAGGGAGGTACGATAGGTCGCCGGTATATTCTGGCGGTCAAATTTGAAAATATTGGAGGTGCCGAAAATATGGCCAGTGATTCACGTGTTAGGATTACACTTGCTTGCACCGAATGCAAGCAGCGAAACTATGACACAACGAAAAACAAAAAAAATAACCCCGACCGGCTTGAGGGAAGGAAGTTCTGCAGGTTCTGCCACAAGCATACTCTTCACAAAGAGACCAAATAACGGCGGTGACGAAATGATGGTAAAATATAAGAACATCAGGCCGCTTGTCGCTCTTTTACTCGCCTTTCTCGTAACATTCTCATCAATCTCGCTCTTTACAGCAACCGCGTCGGCTGCCGACACCGAGGGAAGCGAGGTTAACACCGAGGAAACAGCCGCTCCGGCCGATGACGAAACCGAAGCCCCGGGCGACGACACGACAGAAGCCCCTGCCGATGAAGAGACAGACCAACCGATAACCGAGGGCAACACCGACGCCGATGAGGACGAAGGGCTCGGCCTTGGCTTCTGGATAAGCCTTGGTATTCTTGGAGTTCTTGTAATAATCGGAGCTTTCTTTGCCATTACGCGGAGGGAAAAACTTGCTAAGTGGCTCCGCGGCTACAGGAGCGAGCTGAACAAGGTTGTTTGGATGCCCTGGAACGATGTCCGGAAAAGCACTTTGGTAGTGATAGTGGTAATTGTGACGATTGGCGCCATGATTGCAATGCTCGACTTTGTATTCTCAAAGGGCATAATATCACTTGGCAATTTGTTATAATTATGAGCGATATTAATCAAATGAACGTAGGCCCCAGATGGTATGTGGCGCACACCTACTCGGGATACGAAAATAAGGTCAAGGAAAGTCTTGAGAGAATTATCGAAAACCGCAACCTTGAGCACCTGATATTCGACATCCGCGTTCCGGTCGAAGTTGTGGTCGAGAAAAACGGAGACGTTGAAAAAGAGGTCGAGGTTAAGATTTTCCCGGGATATATCCTTATCAAAATGGTGATGAACGACGAAAGCTGGCACGCGGTGCGTAACATTTCGGGCGTCACGGGCTTTGTAGGCCCCGGCTCCCGCCCGACCCCCCTCTCGGACGAGGAGGTCGACGCGCTCAACATAGAGGAGCGCAAGGTTAAGCTTTCATATAAAGTTGGCGACGAGGTGGTAATAAACTCGGGACTTTTCCAAGGGTACACCGGCGTCGTTCAGGAAATTTCAGAAGATCTTAGAACGGTTACCGTGATAATTAAGCGCGGTCGCCGTGATATGCCTGTCGAGCTCGATGCGAGCGCGGTTAAATCAGGCAAAAAATAACGGAAGGCTCGTCCGGCCAACCGTTTTATATCGGTGGGAGGGAGAAAATTTACAAAACAATTCTCCCGCGGAAAACCACAATTCGGAGGAAAATAAACTATGGCAAAAAAAATAGCAGGGTATATTAAGCTTCAGCTGCCCGCCGGAAAGGCCACTCCCCAGCCTCCCGTAGGCCCGGCGCTCGGTCAGTACGGAGTAGCTATCCCGGTATTCACAAAAGAATTCAACGAGAGAACCAAAAACGACATCGGCCTTATTATCCCCGTCGTCATCACGGTTTACTCTGACCGCTCCTTTACTTTTATCACCAAAACTCCCCCCGCGGCAATTCTGATAAAGAAGGCCTGCGGAATTGATTCTGGTTCGGCTGTTCCAAATAAGGAAAAGGTTGCCAAGATCACAAAAGAACAGGTCAGAAAAATCGCTGAAATCAAAATGCCCGACCTCAATGCCGCTTCTATTGAAGCCGCGATGAGCATGGTTGAGGGCACCGCCCGCAGCATGGGCGTTACAGTAGTGGAAGGCTAAGGGGGAAGGGCAAGATGGCTAAAGGAAAAAAATATAATGCAAGCGTAGCTCTCTACGATAAAACAAAACTCTATGACCCGAGCGAGGCTATCTCGCTCGTCTGCCAAACCTCAAAGGCTAAGTTCGACGAAACAATCGAGCTTCATCTCCGCCTCGGCGTCGATTCAAGACATGCCGACCAGCAGGTCAGAGGCGCGGTCGTTCTCCCGAACGGAACAGGTAAAAATGTCCGCGTTCTCGTCTTCACAAAGGGAGAGAAGGTTGATCAGGCTAAGGAAGCAGGAGCCGATTATGTCGGAGACCTTGATCTGGTCGAGAAAATCACAAAGGAAAACTGGTTTGAGTTTGATGTCGTCGTTGCAAGCCCTGATATGATGGGCGTTGTAGGACGTCTTGGTAAAATACTCGGCCCTAAGGGGCTTATGCCTAACCCCAAGGCAGGAACCGTCACGCCCGACGTCGCTCGCGCCGTCACCGAGGCTAAGGCGGGTAAAATCGAGTACAGGCTCGACAAAACCAATATCATTCACTGCCCTATCGGCAAAGCTTCTTTCGGAGCCGAAAAGCTCCAGGAAAACTTCGATACCCTGGTTGGCGCCGTTATCAAAGCAAGACCCGCCGCCGCCAAAGGTCAGTACATCAAGAGCTGTGTAATCGCCAGCACGATGGGCCCCGGTATCAAAATTAACCAGGCAAAGCTTGGCTGACAAAAATTATGCCCGCGCTATTGGCGCGGGCTGTTTTTTTCGGAGCGCTTTGTGCTGCTTGCTTGACTTGTCTGCGGGGGTTTTCCTGACGCGCGGGGCGCACAAATTCACCTTAGAAGTTCAACTGCCATGTTCCGACTTGATTTTCTTCATTGTTTATTGTTTTTATAGCTATCTCCCGCATCTCGGAACGACATTTATTGTTTTAAGGCTATTTTCCCGCATCTCGGAACGACGCAATCCTGATTTCAATATCATCATTTTTTATATCTACAGGGAAACCTGTGTCGCAGTCTATTAAGAGAGTTAGCGGCGAGCCGTCGGCAAGCGACATCTCAACCCTGGCAAGGCGGGCGCCGGTTCTATCGTCTATTATTTTAACGTCGTTTATCGTTCCCGACGGGGTGAGCAGTTCGGCGGCGGCCAGCCAGCCGGCTGCTCCCCGCCCTTCTATACTCACGTTGGCCGAGGAAAGCGTTATTTTGCCGCCAACCCGCTTTATCACTATACCGCTCATTGTTGCGGGGCTTATAAATGTCATCTCGATGTCGCGCGGGGGGGCGTCGGCTATGCCGTCGGTCGGCGCGCCTACCTTTATTTGGGCTGTGAACACAAACCCACCGCGCTTGCCCTCAATTTCGGCTACAAAAGCATCGCCGGTGTATTCAAGATATTCAGCGTTTGGCATGGCGCAGCCCACAAGAAGCAGCGCGAGCCCCATCACTATAATCAATATTCTCATTCCTTCCCTCCGCTTTTCTCTCTCCGACACAAGGAGCAGTATATTTTATTCGGTAAAACAGAAAACAATTACTCTATGCTGCTTTCTAATTTTAAATTAAGCCGACTAAAGGCGCGGGATGAAGCAAATATTATTTTAATTTATTAGTTTAATTTCGGATATATATCCAATTTTTATTGATGAATAGTATTATTATTGCATTCGACGGCGCGGTATGTTATAATTATATATCAGCAAATTTCGCAAAACAACCCCGCCGCTTGACATATACCGAGCAAACCGACTTTAGTCACCGCAAACGGCGCCAAAAGCGCGGCAACCTGAAAGGCATGTTATGAATGGATACTACATACCGGCTTTATTCCTCACTTCCCTGCCCGCCCCCCTTTGGAACGGCCGCCGAGATCAGTATCCCGGCTCTTATCAATAATTATCGGCTTCTGCTCGGCATCGTGCGCGACGGGGCGCCGGGCGTCCGCCCTATCTGCGTTGTCAAGGCCGACGCATACGGACACGGCGCGCAGATTGTCGCGCAGGCGCTCTCGGACGCCGGATGTGATTTTTTTGCGGTTTCCTGCCTTGAGGAAGCAATTGCTCTGCGGAGCGCCCTCGGCCAGCGAGCCGATATTCTAATTCTCGGCTACACAGACCCCGCCCGCGCCCCAGAGATAGCTGCACATAATATAATTCAGACTGTCATCTCGCGCCCGCATATGGCGGCGCTCTCAGAATCGGCCGCCTCGGCAAGAGCGGTGCTTCGGGTTCACCTGAAGCTTGACACAGGCATGAACCGCCTCGGCATTCCGGCACAATCGCCCGACGAAATAAACAGGGCGGCCGAATGCGCTGCCCTGCTTGCCGGGTCGGCAAACCTCTCCTTAGAGGGGATGTTCACCCACCTTGCCCGGGCAGACGAGGCAATTGAGGATCAGGGTTGCCTTATCCCTGAATCGGGCGGCAAGTCGGGGCCGCCCCCCTCCCCCCTCCCCGACTGCCGTTTGAGCGGCGAGGAGTTCACCGGACTGCAGTTTGCACGTTTTCGTGCCGTCAAGACACTGCTTCTTGAGCGCGGGATAAGTATAAAATCCTGCCATGTCTGCAACAGCGCGGCGGCAGTCCGCCACCCCGAATACAGGCTTGACTGCGTGCGCTTCGGAATAATGCTCTATGGGCTTGCCCCCTCTGAATGGCTTAGCCTCCCGGGGCTTATGCCGGTTATGAAACTGCGAACTTTCGTGTCGCACGTGCATAACCTTGCCCCCGGCGCATCGGTGGGATACGGAGGTTGTTTCTCGGCCGAGGCGCCGCGCAAAATTGCGACACTGCCGGTGGGATATGCCGACGGATTTATCCGCGCATATACCGGGGGAAAGATAAAGATATATCACGACGGCAGGGCTTATCCCGCTCGCATTGTCGGGCGGATTTGCATGGACCAGATGACGGCCGACATTACCGGAACCCCCATAGAGCCGGGCGACACGGCAATACTTTTCGGCGATGAGCCGGGCGATCTTGAAGCGCTCGCGCGGCACGCGGGGACAATAGGCTATGAAGCGCTGTGCATAATCAGTTCAAGAGTGACAAGATACTATGTTTGAAGAGCACCACACCCTTCCGCATCCCCACCCCTCCTAACTCCTATCTTCTATCTTCTTTCTCCCATCTTCTTTCTCCCATCTCCTATCTCCTAACCCCTAACTCCTAATAACTATACACGAGGTTCTCACATGAAACCAAGAGTTGCGGCAATTTTTGCTGTTTTGATTGTCTCTGCCCTGATGATGTCGCTTGCTTCCTGCGGCGGTGAATCGGCTCGGTCGGGAGAAATCAGCCTTAGCTCGGTTGCGCAGGCCGATGGGGTATCGTCGGTTTTGCTCAACAGCCGGGGAACCAAGCTGACCGTCCGCGCTCTTCTGAGCGACACCTTCTTAGCCGATAATCCCCGCGCGACGGTTAGCCTTTTCGAGCTTGGTGCGGGTCAGAATGCGGCTTCGATAGCCAACCTTGAGCCGGTTCACTCATATCGCGCATCGTCAAAGGCCTCATGGTCGGCGCCTCTTAGAGAGGGCTCTGCCACCCGTCTTTACTGCTCATATATCCTTGCTGCCGAGAACGGCGAGGGGGGATATACGCCGATTGGCGCACCCGTTCCGATTCTCAATCCCGAGGTGCTTGCCACGCGCAATTTTGACTACCCCACCCCCCTCTCAATAAAGGGGCTTGAGAGCTCCTCGGTGTCCGATGCCCTCTCGCTCGGGGTCTCGCAGGTTGTGCTCGACATTAAAATCGAGGACTATATTGTTATCCCGGACCCCTCAGATAGGACCACTCTGTCTGCCGTCAGCTACGAATATAACGGCATCACATATCATTTCAGCGCCGCCGCGCTCACCGCGCTTGACGGCAAGGTTCGGATATTGACCGACGAATCTGTAGTCGTCTATTTTCGCTTCACACTCGAAACTCATCCCTCCTCGTTGCCCGAGAGGCTCTCCTGCCTCGGCCATTCGGACGCCGCCGACGCACGCGGCTATGCTATCAGCCCCTTCATGGGCGACTGCGCCGGATATATGGCGGCTCTATTCGAGCTTTTCTCCGAGCGCTACACCCGGCCCGGCGGTGAATTCGGCTTTTGCGGCTCTTTCATTATAGGCTCGGATGTTAATAATGCCTCTGTGTCATATTCGGCCGGCGCCGACACCTCGGCCGAGGAAAATTTGGCCGCCTATGAGCGCCTTGTAAGAATTGCGCGCACCGCGCTTGTCTCAAACTACTCGGGCGGGCGGGTTTATATATCGCTCGGCCGCAACTGGAATACCGAGCTTGAAGGGGCGGGTATGGCAGATAGCAGCTCCTTTGCATTTCTCACAAGATTCAGCACACTCGCCGCAGCGTCGGGCGATTATAACTGGGGCGTGGCGGCATCGGCCTCGGCTCTTGACCCTCTTGACAGCAGCATCTGGGACGACGCGCTCGCCTCGGGTGCCTCGTCGCAATATCTCTCGCCGACCAACATCAATGTGCTAACCTACGCCCTCTCGAAGAATTTCACCTTTGCGGGCTCTATGCGAAATACTATTATCTGCTCCTTCGGTGTCTTGGGCGACCCGTCGCTCCCCTCCTCGCTCCCCGCGCAGGCCGCCTCCTATGCCTTTGCTTATTATAAGGCCGCGGCAGACAGTGCAATTCTGGCCTTAATATATTCAACACTTGACGACACACAGGACGATACACTCAAATACGGTCTTCGCGCCTCCCCAACCGGCCAGAGCAAGCCGATATGGGATGTTTTTGCCTCAATCGACACACTGGGCGACGACGCCGTCGGCGCGGTGGCACCGATTGCAGGCAGCGAATTCAGCTATCTTTACCAAAGCGCATCAAACGCTGTAAAAGTTAAAAGCAGCTTTACCGGTGAGAGTCGATCCGACCCCTCGGGCGGCAAGCACAATCGCACACCTCTCTTTGATTTTACCAAAGGCAACCTCTCGGGCTTCTCGCTTGTTTCCTCCTCGGGCGTGCTTGATCTGTGGGCCGACTCTGGCAAGCCTGCGCTGCATATTGTCAGCCTCGGCGAGGCCGGAATCGCCAACACCACGCTTGAGGGCTACGCGCTGAACGATGCTAAATATCTGCTCGTCAACCTCTCGTCCTCAGGCGCGCCGGGCACAATCACCCTGCGCATATCCCAAAACGCGAAGGGTGGCTATCTCTCTTACCAATCGAGCGCCGAATACTCGGGCGAGCATCAGATTTTCTTTGATATATCGGAGCTTTCCGAGGCCATTGCCGCCAGTGGCGCGAATATCTCGCTCTGGTTCAGGCCGGACGAGCCGGGGGCAAAAACCGAACTGACAATCTCGGCCATAGAAACCGCATCGCAAAAAGCCTCGGCGGCACCGATACTCTGGATTCTTTTCCTCTCGCTTGCGATAATGTTTGGGCTTCTCATGCTTGTCGCCCTTTTCAGCCGCGTATTCCACCGAATAAAACGGAGGCAGGCAAGGCGGACAAGCCGGGGCGGCTCGCTGACAAAAACAGACGGGGATTGACGAGTGTTGATAATAATTAACACAAAAACAGGGGCGACGAACACGGCGAGGCGGTAAACACGGCGGGCAGGAACCTCCCCCGAGGAATTCCTGCCCCTCGTTGCTTCTGAGCATTTATTTCTTGCCACATAACAATATATGATTTTTCACTTAACAGATTTTGCAGATACTATGAAAGGACACAAAAAAGTGAGTAATATCAAGGATATTTCGCTCGCCCCCTCAGGGCGCGATAAAATAAACTGGGTCGCCTCCTATATGCCGGTGCTCGGAAAAATCCGTGCCGGATTTGAGAGGTCGCTTCCCTTTTCCGGCATGAGAGTTGCCATGTCAATTCATCTTGAGGCCAAAACCGCATACCTTGCCGAAACCCTTCGCGCCGGAGGCGCCGAGGTACACATAACCGGCTGCAATCCCCTCTCCACACAGGATGATGTGGCGGCCGCCCTTGCGGCGGCGGGTATCGAGGTAAATGCGCGGCACGGCGTTGACGAGGACGAATACACCTCGCATCTTATAAATACCCTCTCCTGCCGCCCCCACCTATTAATTGACGATGGCGGTGATTTCATCTCGCTGCTCCACGGCCGCTGCCGCGAATATGGCACCAATCTTATCGGAGGCTGCGAGGAAACAACCACCGGCGTCCGCCGCCTTCTCTCGCGCCAGAATGCCGGGCTGCTTGACTACACAATGATAAATATAAACGACGCAGACTGTAAATATCTCTTTGACAACCGATACGGCACCGGGCAGTCGACCATCGATGGAATAATGAACACTACAAATCTCATAATCGCGGGCAAGACAGTCGTCGTCGCCGGATACGGCTGGTGCGGAAAGGGCTTTGCCATGCGAGCCCGGGGAATGGGAGCGACGGTGATAGTGACCGAAATCAACCCGACCCGAGCCATTGAGGCTATTATGGATGGTTTTCGGGTAATGACAATGAACGAGGCCGCGCCACTTGGTGATCTTTTTGTCACCATCACCGGATGCCGTGATGTAATCAGGCGAGAGCATTTTCTTCAAATGAAGGATGGGGTTCTGCTTGCAAACAGCGGGCATTTTGATGTGGAAATCGACAAATCGGCGCTTTTTGAAATTTCGGACAGGGTCTGGGAGCGCAAACCTAATATAACCGGCTGCCTTCTCCCGAGCGGCAGGACGCTCAATCTCCTTGCAGAGGGTCGTCTTGTCAATCTTGCCGCCGGAAACGGACACCCAGCTGAAATAATGGATATGTCTTTCTCGCTCCAGGCGAAATGCCTTGAATACCTCGCCATACACGGGAAAACACTTGAAAACAAACTCTACCCTGTTCCCGCTGAAATTGACACCGAGGTTGCCTCACTCAAGCTTGCCGCCCTGAATATTAAAATCGATCGCCTTACAAAAGAGCAAGAGGAATACCTTGACAAGGTTAATTGAGACATGAGAGTTTTTTATAACCCTCCCCTCTTACGCACTCATTTCCCGGGAAACATCACTCTACTGTGAGTAGAATTGTTATATCTTATATGGCCTTTTGGCTCTTTTGAGAGCAAGGCTTGTTAGTTTTTGGAGTAGTTATTATATGATAAATCAAACAAAAATTGCCGTCATAGGCGCAGGGCACGCCGGCATTGAAGCCGCTCTGGCCTCGGCGCGCCTTGGCGTTGACACAGTTCTTTTTACACTTTCGCTCGACTCGATCGCCAACCTCCCCTGCAATCCCTCGATAGGAGGAACGGGAAAGGGGCATCTTGTCTATGAAATCGACGCCCTCGGAGGCGAGATGGGGCGCGCGGCCGACAAGGTTACGCTTCAGTCTCGCACGCTCAACACAGGCAAGGGTGCGGCAGTTCATTCAAAAAGAATTCAAGCCGACCGACGACGCTACCAGGATATAATGAAACGCATGATCGAGAACACCGAAAATCTTCGGTTAGTGCAGGCAGAAATAGTCGATATCAAAACCGAGCCGCACAGAAACGGGCGCCGAATCACAGCTCTTGTGACACAGCTTGGCGAGATTTGGGAATGTGATTGCGCCATTATTTGCTCGGGGACATACCTTGAGGGACGAATTTTTGTGGGCGACATAAGCCATGAAAGCGGGCCCGACAATATTCGCGCGGCAAAGGGACTGTCCTCAGCGCTTTCGCGCGAGGGTATTATGCTTATGCGTTTTAAAACCGGAACGCCGCAGCGCGTCAAGCGCTCATCTATAGATTTTTCTTTTCTCCAGGAGCAGCCCGGCGAAAAAAATCCGATTCCCTATTCGGCAGACACCCCCGAGGATAGCTTCGATGACTACCGGCAGTTAAGCTGCCACATCCTTTATACCACACCCGAAACACATAGGATTGTTCGTGAGAATATAGGCAGATCGGCTCTTTTTTCGGGTCAGATACACGGGACAGGAGCGCGCTATTGCCCTTCGATCGAGGATAAAATTATGCGTTTTGCCGACAAGGAGCGCCATCAAATATTTGTCGAACCGATGGGAGAGCAGACCGAGGAGGTATATCTTCAAGGCCTCTCAACCTCGCTTCCGGCAGACGTGCAATACAAAATCCTGCGCTCGCTGCCCGGTTTTTCGCGCGCTGAAATCATGCGCTATGGTTATGCCATCGAATACGACTGCTGCGACCCGACTCAGCTTGACGCAACTCTTGAATTCAAAAGCATTTCAGGGCTTTTTGGCGCCGGACAGTTTAACGGTTCGTCGGGATACGAGGAGGCCGCCGCACAGGGTCTTATAGCCGGAATAAATGCCGCAATGAAAATTAAGGGCAGAAAGCCTCTGATTCTTGAGCGCTCAAGCTCGTATATCGGAACCCTAATCGACGACCTTATAACAAAGGGCACAAACGAGCCCTACCGCATGATGACCTCGCGCTCCGAATATCGCCTTCTCCTTCGGCAGGACAACGCCGATCTTCGCCTCACTCCGCTCGGGCGGCGAGTGGGATTGATTTCTGACGACAGATATATGCGCTTTGAGCGCCGCAAAAACCAGATAGAAGATGAAATCAAAAGGCTTGAACGTAGCTTCCTATCACCAAGCGACGTCAATCCCTTCCTCGAGAAATTGGGAGAAACGCCTGTTTTATCCGGAATATCGCTTGCAGAACTGATAAAGAGACCACGTCTTAATTATAATGACATCGCTCCGCTCGACCCAGAACGCCCTGCTCTTCCCCGCTCTGTCGCGCTAACTGTCGGAATCAGCATTAAATACGAAGGGTATATTAAGCGTGAGCTTTCTGAAGTGGCGCGGCACGCAAAACTCGAGAGCTTAGCGCTGCCCGATGACATGGATTATACCTCAATTCGCGGTCTGCGCATTGAGGCGGCACAAAAATTAACCGCACAAAAGCCCCGCACCATTGGCCAGGCATCGCGAATAAGCGGAGTAAATCCCGCCGATATATCGGTTTTGCTCATATATTTTGGAAAGAAATAAATGTGAGAGACCGCTGAAAGCGAAAAACAAAGTGTACTTATGGGGTTATATGCGATATTCATTTAAATGTTTGCCGAGAAACATCTTAACACATTCGCTTTAACAGCATAGTTTTTGACCCAACCGAAAGGAATAATTTTATTGATGAATAAAAACGAATTTGAAAATATGCTTGAATCGGCCTTTGAAAAAAACGGTATTGGCAACCTATTGAACAAAACCATCTGCGAACAATTGTTCCTTTTTGCTGATTTTTTGCTTGCTGAGAATAAAAAATACAACCTAACCGCCATAAAGAATTTTCCAGATGTTATATATAAGCATTTTGTAGATTCGCTGCTTATTTCAAGCTTCATTTTGCAAAATGCAAGCTTAATTGACATTGGTTGCGGAGCCGGATTCCCTTCCCTCCCGCTCGCCATTGCTCGACCCGACCTTAACATCACAGCGCTTGACAGCAATTATAAGAAGATTTTATTCATTGATTCTTGCATCTCTATACTCGGCCTGGTGAATATAACACCCATATGCGCCCGAGCCGAGCAAAAGGCTCGAGAACACGATTTTAGAGATAGTTTTGACTACTCGATTGCGCGCGCTGTCAGCTCGCTTCCTGTCCTTGTAGAATTATGCACGCCTTTTTTGAGGCCCTGCGGGCGTTTTTTAGCGATGAAAGGCCCAGACGGAAGCGATGACTTTAGAAAGGCAAAGAATTATTTGCATAATTTGAATGTCGGAGAAGATAAATTGCTGGCCTATAAACTCTATACCGACTCAACTATTGAAGCCCGAACCCTTATTTCAATAGAAAAACTCGGAAAAACACCCGATAATTTTCCGAGGAATTACGCACAGATAACAAAAAAACCGCTTGAATGAGCGGTTTTCTTTGTTTCTATTGCTCGATTTTCCGCCGAGAGCTAACATTTAGGTTTATTTTTTTGCTGAATGCCTTGTTTTTCTCCACATCAATTTTCGATTGGTTTTTTTTGCGAACAATGATATGATTCATACAAATTCGATTCGGAGGTATCGCAAATGCCAATTCCCGTTCTCATAAAAAGACAAAGCAACGCGCAGCTTGCCTCGGTTGACAAAAAACACTCTCCTTGTGTCACCGGCCGTATCTGCTCTATACCCGTCGACCACATCTCGCCAAACAGATTTCAGCCAAGGAAATCCTTTGATTCTTCCTCCCTCCTTCGGCTTGCAGACTCGATAAAGCGCTATGGCGTTCTTCAACCAATCACAGTGAGAGCGCTTTCTTCTTCGGACAAGCCAAAGCTCTTTGAAATCATCTGTGGCGAACGCCGCTATCGCGCAGCTATAATTGCAGGACTCGACCACATACCTTGTAACGTCATAAACTCATCCGACATTGACTCGGCCGAGCTGTCAATCATCGAAAACCTGCTTCGAGACGATTTAAATATGTTTGAGCAAGCCGAATCCTTTAACTTGCTTATCGTAACCTTTAATTTAACGCAGGAAGAGGTGGCACTGCGGGTTTCGCTAAGCCAATCGGCTGTCGCAAACAAGCTTCGCCTGCTACGCTTCTCCGGCGAGGAAAGAAAGCTCATTTTAGACTCAGGATTAACCGAACGCCACGCAAGAACACTCCTGAGACTGCCCGACGCCGCCTCAAGAATGAGATTTATCAACCTAATTAACAAGGACAAGCTAAATGTTGCTGCGACCGAGACTCTTGTTGACAATTATCTTCGATTTTTAGCCGAAAACCCTTCCTCTGACGACAACAAACCCAACAACGCAAGACTTTCTGGCGGACATTCAACCGGGATAGTTAAAGACATACGAATTTTGACAAACACCGTTGAAAACGCCGCCGCAATGCTACGAAAATCAGGGATATCGGTCGAAACCCGGTCGGAAGACACGCCCGACGCCTTTAACATCAATATATCGGTCTACAAATCAAGCCAAGCCAACGAGCGTTGTTTCACGTGAAACATTTTGCGCGTATTCTTTCGCTTGTTGTAAAGTTTTACTCCTTAAGCCGCACCCTGCCTCGCCAAAAAAACCTTCGGGCGTCTCAGACTCGCCCGCCATTCATGGCATGACCGTTTCCCAGCTTGCTCTCCGCACATCTTTCTTGGTGTGTTCTATGAAAAAGTTTTGTCTGACTTTTTTGCATGTTTCACGTGAAACACTTGGACGCTTGTAGAGTTAGTCGCCAAGCCGTTTTGCGCCCTTGCCATGCGCGCGAACTGCGGGGCTATGTTGTGCCATACACAAAAACCAAGCAGGGGTTTGCCTAACTCCCACCAGAGAAACAAGTCGTCTCTCGTTTATCGCTCGTTGCTTGAGCGGGCAAAAGCGGCGCCAGGACACGCAAAAGCCGCTCCAGCTTGCGCAAGCGCATCAATCGCATTTTTTAGACCACTTCTCTTGAAGCCGCGCAGGAACAATTGTTCTCGCGCAATTGCTCGCTGACTCTTGCTTGCAAAGCTTGTCAAATGGAATTTTGCTCGCCGAGGCCTGCTTGCAGAAGATTGCCTGCCGGAGTTTGTCTGTCGAAACCTGTCCATTGCAACTTGTCTGCCGGACTCATCGGCCAGGGCCCATCAGCCAGGGTCTATAAGCCGGGCTTGTTTGTTTGGTTTCCGCCTTTTGTTTCACGTGAAACATCTTGTCGAGTCTGCTCTCGTTTTCTCTAAAACAATGCAACAAATTTCACATTACACCTTGCCAGGTGAAGCTTTGTGTGGTATAATATAGGCAACGATTTTAATATTTTAAGTTCTTGGAGGTGTCAATGGGCAGGATAATTTCTTTCGCCAATCAGAAAGGCGGCGTGGGAAAAACAACCTCTGCGGTCAATGTCGCCGCTTCTCTTGGTGTTCTCGGTTACAAGGTTTTGCTTGCCGATCTCGATCCCCAAGGGAATTCCACGAGCGGAGTTGGTATTTCCAAAAAATCTCTCAAATATTCCATGCAGGATTTGCTTGTGGGCGGAATTGGTATAAACGAGGTTATTTTAAAAACAAAATTCAACAATCTTTCCATAATTCCGTCTAACATAACACTTGCGGGAGCGGAATTTCAGCTTTTTGACGAGGAAAACAGCCAGCTTGAGCTAAAAACCTCGCTCCTTGAAGTAAAAGATGACTTTGACTACATAATCATCGACTGCCCGCCGTCCCTCGGCATGCTTACTGTAAACGCTCTTTCAGCAAGCGACGGCGTCATAATTCCAATGCAGTGCGAATTTTATGCTCTCGAAGGACTGTCTCAACTGATGATTACTGTCAGCCGCATAAAACAGCTATACAACGAAAAGCTGGCAGTCACCGGCATACTTGTTACAATGCACAATAAGCGCCTCCTTCTTTCTATGCAGGTAATGGCTGAGCTTGACAAGCATTACGAGGACAAGCTAATTAAAACCACAATATCCCGAAACGTGAAACTCTCGGAAGCGCCCGGCTTCGGAATGCCGGTTTATTACCACGATAAAAACGCCAAAGGCTCTCAGGAATATCTTGAGGTCGCCAGAGAAATCGCATCGCGGATTTAATTTTAATAGAAATCAATTTAGGAGGGAATAATGTCTAAAAAGCAATCAGGGCTCGGCCGTGATTTATACTCTCTGTTTGACGATAACAGTTTTATTGAAAACAAAAAAAGCGCGGGTACAATTATAAAATTGTCTAACATAGAGCCCCGAAAAGACCAACCACGCAAAACCTTTGAAAGAGAATCGCTTGAATCACTTGCCGATTCTATAGCTACGTACGGGGTGCTGCAACCTATAATTGTTCGCGAAAACCTTGCTTTTCCCGGAACTTATGAAATAATTGCCGGCGAGAGGCGCTGGAGAGCCGCAAAAATGGCCGGGCTCTCAGAAATCCCGACAATTGTTCTTACCGGAGATGAGCTTCATATGGCTCAGGTTTCTCTTATTGAGAATATACAGCGCGAGGACCTGAATGTAATCGAAGAAGCCGTCGCCTATTTAGATTTGATTGAAAAATTCGGGCTTACTCAGGAGCAGGTCGCAAAACAAATTGGAAAAAGCCGCTCGGCTGTAACAAACACTCTCCGCCTGCTCGATCTTCCCGACGAGGTTCTCGACCTTCTTCGCTCGGGCGATTTATCTGCAGGCCACGCACGCGCACTCCTTGGCCTTGACGACAAAGACGCGATAGCTCCGCTCGCAGAAAAGATAGTTTCAAAACAGCTCTCGGTCAGGGAGGTTGAAAGCCTGATAAAAAAGCTCAATTCCCGCCCGACAGGCATAGACGAGGATAGCGCCCTCCTTCTTGAGGGGGTTAATCACCGCAACATATATATGAAAGAGCTCGAAAGGCGCCTTATGGAATCGCTTGGCCGCAGGGCCAAAATATCGTACACGTCCAAAAAGAAAACCCTTGAGCTTCACTTTGACAGCGACGAAGATCTCGAAACACTGCTCACAGCAATTTGCGGAGCAACATTTTTTAGCGACGACACCATTATATAACACGCCGCAAATCGGCACCCGAAAGGATCAAAGAGTAACAAACCATGCTTGACATTAAATATATTAAAGAATATCCGGATGATGTAATAAAGCGCCTTGCGGCAAAGGGCAGGGACGCGGCCGAGGAAATCGAGAACATACTGCGTCTTGACGCTGAACGCCGAACTCTGATTGCCGAAACCGAAAGCCTCAAGGCCGAGCAAAACCGCGTGACAAAACTTGTGCCTCAATATAAAAAGGAAGGGAAGGACACCACCCCTATTTTCGAGCGGATGAAACAGATTTCATCAACCGTTAAATCCGACGGTGAGAAGCTCAAAGAGATAGAAACACAGCTTTCTTCTTTCATGTTAGGCCTGCCTAACCTTCCCGATCCCGATCTTCTCCCGGGCGGCAAGGAAAACAACCAGCCGCTGACCTATTTTGGCAAGCCGCACAACTTTGATTTTGAGCCCAAAAACCACGTTGACCTCTGCACAGATCTTGGTCTTATCGATTATAAGCGCGGGGCAAAGCTCTCAGGAAGCGGATTTTGGATTTACCGCGGCATGGGCGCGCGCCTTGAATGGGCGCTGCTGAATTATTTTGTAGACACCCACCTCAAAAATGGCTATGAACTTGTGCTCGTCCCGCATATGTTAGGATATGAGTGCGGGCTTGTCGCAGGACAGTTCCCAAAATTTCAGGACGAGGTCTTCTGGCTTGAGACCGCCGAGGACGAACGCCGCCGCTTCATGCTGCCAACCGCCGAGACAGCTCTTGTTGCGCTGCATCGAGACGAAATCCTCTCTGAGGACGATCTTCCGAGGAAATATATCAGCTACACACCCTGTTTCCGCCGCGAGGCCGGATCTTATCGGGCAGACGAGCGGGGAATGGTTCGCGGGCATCAATTTAACAAGGTTGAGATGGTGCAATATACTCTTCCCGAGGCAAGTGACATTGCCTTTGAGGAGCTTGTGACAAACGCCGAAAACCTTGTCAAGGGGCTTGGATTTCATTTCCGCACGGTTAAACTTGCCGCCGGCGACTGCTCGGCTTCAATGGCTCGCACATATGACATCGAGATTCATATACCCTCAATGGACGGTTACAAGGAAGTCAGCTCTGTTTCCAACGCACGCGATTATCAGGCGCGCCGCGGCATGATGCGGGTGAAGCGAGGAGACGGCAAGATAGAATTCATGCACACACTAAACGGTTCTGGACTTGCGACAAGCCGCATTCTGCCGGCGATAGTCGAGCAGAATCAAAATGCCGATGGAAGCGTAAACATTCCACAGGTGCTGCAAAAATATGTCGGATGCGATGTTATAAAATAATGCTGTCGGCCGCGCCAATAGCAGTATTTTGTTCTATTATTTGTCTCTACTGTCAGTAGAATTGTTGAATTCGGTCTTTTATACGCTTAATTGTTTTAGTATTAGCTTCTTATAATGCCTTTTCTTGCTTTATTATTACCACTTATTTGTTCTATTATTTGTCCCGAAAGGAGGCGGTTTTAATGATTTTAAGGCTTATTAATAAGGTCTTTATTAGGCTTAGCCAAGAGCCCTCGCTGATTTCAGAGCTTTATGAGTACTTCAAAGACAAATATTTTACGCCCGATTTCGGAGATTACGCGAATTTTTCAGTAGACACAAGTTCAAACATCTCGTTTCAGACCCTCATTTTCGGTCTTTTTATCGGAATAAATCTTGCTTCTATAGCTATTATTTTTGATAGAAGGGTTCTTGGCAATTTTGTAAGAAAGCTGATTTTTGAGGAATGCCTATCCCCCGAGAGCGCGAAAACCTTGAGCGAGCTTGGATATATGAAAAATTCGGCAGTGCGGAGCAGTCTTAGAAGCGGAATCACGCTCAGAAAGGTGGTTCGCTGTGTTGAGGAAGAGGAGCACGAAAGAGCGCTTGCCGAAAAACGGCAGGCATATAAGGATATGTCCGAGGAATATAATAAACAATCTGATGAATCGGATGAACCTGGTGAGACAGACCAGAAGAGCGGCAGGTTTCGCCCTCTCGAAAAGAAGCGGCGCCCCGAATTTCGCGACAGCGCTTTTAAAATAAATTTTGAGAATGCGCGCTTCTATATTCCGCATGACCTCAAATATATGGCCGAAATAAAATTTGAAAAGAAGGGAACTAACTGGCTTGCCTTTTTCATTGTGTTTGTCCTTTCTTTCGCAGTAATGCTGATCCTCATTAGAATAATGCCCGATGTGTTGCAGATGATCGACAATTTCCTCAGTGTCTTTTCGGATTGAAAAGACCTCTCACTCGCGGGCCTGATTCTGCCCGATAAAAGAGCAGTATTCACCGCTCCCAAAGGAGCATCCAACCCTTTAAGTTCTATAAAAATAAATACAATTTATGGAGGACACCATGAAAAAAGCATCTGATTTTCGTTTTGAGGCAAGAACCGCGCTGAAAAATAACCTTGGCTGGGCAATTTTAACCCTGCTTGCTTTTGGCGCAATCTCAAGTCTTGCCGGTTCGCTTGGTTTAGGAGTCGGATCCTTAATCATCTACGGCGCGATGGCGGTTGGAATGTCACTGGCTTTTGTCGGTATGTTCCGCAAGGGCAAGCTTGAGTTTGTTGACCTTTTCGCGGCCTTCAACAACAATTTCGTCAACGCGATGGTAATGGGACTTCTTCAGACACTCTTTATCTTTCTCTGGTCGCTGCTTTTCGTAATCCCCGGCATAATTGCCACCCTGTCTTATTCGATGGCTCCCTATATCCAGGCAGACAATCCCGAAATGAGCGGCACCGAAGCTATTACGGCCAGCAAAAACCTCATGAGGGGCAAAAAATGGTCGCTTTTCTGCTTAAACTTCAGCTTTATCGGCTGGATTATTCTCTCGTTGCTTACAATGGGCATTCTCTATTTTGCATATGTCGGCCCATACATGAAGGCGGCCGAGGCGGCTTTTTATGAGTCGATAAAAGATGAGCTGGCAGCCGGCTCTCCCGACAGCTCCGAGCCTATTTACCAGCCCTCGGGCGACTCCGCAAGCGGCAATTAAATTTTGGCTTTTCTGAATTACTCATAACTTCCTTTAATATGCTTAATTGCCCTTACCGACTTTACTGACCATATAAAAAATTAATGCGGGGCGCGAGGGAACTAATCCCCCGCGCTTTGCGGTGAATTGGCCTTTTTGCCCGAGATTTTCTTCTTAACAAACGCCTCATGCCCCCCGCCGTGCTTTTCTTGCCCCGTTTCTCTTGTT
The DNA here is from genome assembly GCA_050309735.1 of Eubacteriales bacterium. GTDB lineage: Bacteria > Bacillota > Clostridia > Oscillospirales > CAG-272 > UMGS1002. The sequence continues at coordinate 19,419 of JBNRMS010000059.1, read as the reverse complement.
TTTTCTTTGGCATAAATATAATTAATTACCGGAGGTTTAAAATGAAGCTCAGACCACCCGCGGTTCCGCTTGTCAATATTGACCCTTATTTTTCAATCTGGTCAAACGCCGACCGGCTCACCGACCGCGACACCGTTCACTGGACCTGCCAGCCTAACACCATGCTCGGAATTGTAACGATTGACGGCACCGAATATCGTTTCATGGGCGGCGAGGAGTCGTGTTGCGCCCCGGCGCTCAGGCAGACCTCACTTGATGTCGGCGCCCTCTCGACTACATACACATTTGAGGGCGCGGGTGTTGTTTTAAAGGCGGTCTTTAGCTCTCCGCTGCTCCCCGACGACCTCGACCTTCTCAGCCGTCCTGTCAGCTATCTCTCGATCTCGGCCTGCTCGGCCGACGGGGCGGAGCACAGGGTCAGCGCAAAGCTGGCTCTTTCCGAGCAGCTCTGCCTTGATTTCGCGGGGCAGTCTCGCGTGAGCGTTGAGAAGCTGAATTTCGGCAACCTTGTCTCGATGAAAATGGGCAATAGTGAGCAGGATGTTCTCGGGCGAGACGGAGACGACATACGCATCGACTGGGGATACCTCTATCTCACCGCCGAGGGTGCGACGGCAGGCAGCGAAATTCGCGGCGGGATGACATATATCTACTCGGAAAAAGCACTTGACACACCTGCACTTTTCACACTCGCCTACGACGATATACTAAGCATAGAATATTTCGGCCAGCAGCTCCCCGCCTGGTGGCGACGGGGAGGCGCGACTATCGAAGAGGCTATTGCATCGGCCCATGTCGACTATGAAACAATCCTCGCCCGCTGCGACGCCTTCTCGGAGCGTATGTTTGCCGATGCCACGCGCGCCGGGGGAGAGAAGTACGCAGAGCTGCTCCTGCTTGCTTACCGTCAGGCCGTTTCTGCTCATAAGGCGGTTGCCTGCCCGACAGACGCCGGCGCCGATCCGAGCACCGCGCAAAGCTGGGAGCTGCTCTTTATATCCAAGGAATGCCATTCTAACGGCTGCGCAGCGACGGTTGACGTCAGCTACCCGTCAATCCCGCTTTTCCTTCTCTATAATCCCGAGCTTGTGCGGGGCATGATGCGCCCGATTTACCGCTATGCTTCCTCGCCCGAATGGCCATGGGATTTTGCTCCGCACGACGCCGGGCGCTACCCGTGGGTTAACGGGCAGGTCTACGGTGAGGGCAGGCTTGAGAAGCAGATGCCGGTTGAAGAATGCGGCAATATGCTGATAATGGAGGCCGCAACCGCCGTTGCCTCGGGCGACGCCGGATTTGCCGATGCGCATATGGATATACTTGAGAAATGGGTGGTTTATCTGACAGAGAACGGCACCGATCCCGCAAATCAGCTCTGCACAGACGATTTTGCCGGCCATCTCGCGCACAACTGCAACCTCTCGCTCAAGGCAATAATGGGAATCGAGTCTATGGCCATCCTCTGCCGGATGACCCGGAGAGAGGATCGCGCCAACCGCTATTCGGCGCTCGCTCGCCAAATGGCAAAGAGCTGGGTCGAGCGCGCCGCAAATGGTGACGGTTCTTACCGCCTCGCCTTCGATCGCCCCGGCACCTTCTCAATGAAGTACAATATAGTCTGGGATAAGCTTTTCGGAACCCGTATTATGCCGCCCGAAATAATAAATTCCGAGCTTCTATCCTATCGCTCAAAAACTCATCCCTACGGCCTGCCGCTCGACAACCGTCAGCCCTATACCAAGTCAGACTGGCTGGTCTGGACGGCAACTCTGGCACCCGACCGTCAAACCTTCGAGGATATGATAGCCCCCTTGTGGGATGCCTATAACTTCACGCCCTCACGAGTTCCCATGACCGACTGGTACTACACACTCACAGGCCTGCACAAATCCTACCAGAGCAAGCGCACAAATCCCGACGGCTCAACCACAGCCATCGAAAAAAGCTTCCGAAACAGAACTGTTGTGGGCGGGCTGTTTATCAAGCTGCTTGAGTATAGCGGGAAGATGAAGCTTTGATGGAAAATTAAAGTCTTTGCGGCTCTGAGCCGAATTCACCTCGACCATAAATAACAAATCACCTCAAACCGACAGACAAAACGCCGGGGAAACTTAAAGATATGAAGTTTCCCCGGCGCACCTTTTTGAGACTGAACACCGATTAAAATATTAAGCTAATGAGGAGGCGCCCGATGGAATTTTTTGAGAAGGGCTCCCCCAGTCCCCCCGCAAGAACGTTCAAATATTGGTTTTATTTAATTTGAGATCATGCCGCGCCGCCCCCGGACGGACCCCACATCCCTCTCCGGGGGCGGGGTGAGGCAACCCGGTATTAATTTCAATGCTGTAACAAGGTGATAGTATGAATCAATTATAATAATCTTGAGAAACATGATTTTTATCAGGAAAGTTGGCGTAATATTGATAATATAGAGGCTTTTTAAAGGGTGGAGTCGGGAGTGGGTGTTTAAAGGAAAACGAGTTTTCTTTCAAACAACGAACCCTCTGCCTTTGCAGCCGTAAGCGAGGGCAGCAATACCGGCACAAATCTCTGCAAACAGAAAGGCATGGTCATATTTATGAATATACTCTTGTGTACGACATCAATGGGATACGGCGGAGCCGAAACTCACATCTGCAATCTGGCGGACGAGCTGCTGCGCGCGGGTCACAGGGTGACGGTGGCGTCGGAAGGCGGGGAGCTTGTCGGGGAGCTGCCGGGCCGGGTGAAACATATCAAGCTGCCCCCATTTTCAAAATCGCCATACGGCATCGTGCGCTCATCGCTTGCCCTCGGTCGCTTGATAAGGCGCGGGAATTTTGACGTCGTACACGCCCACGCGCGGCTCCCCGCCTTTATTTGCAGAAGGCACGCGCGGCGGCGGGGCTGTGTTTTCGTGGTTACGGCGCACGCCCTCTTCAGAATGACGCCCCTCCTTTGCCGCCTTTCGGCTTGGGGGGAGAAGACAATCGCCGTCAGCGAGGACATAAAGCAGCATTTAATAGAGAGCTGCGGGATATATTCGGGGCATATCAATGTAATACCAAACGGAATCGACACAAATCGCTTCTCGCCCCCGGGCAATCGACCCGAGATTGCGCGCCGGATTCTCTTTGTGAGCCGGATGGATTCAGACTGTTCGCTCGGTGCCGAGCTTCTCTGCCGGATAGCCGGAAGGCTTGACGACGAATTTCCGGGCATAAAAATAACGCTTGCCGGAGGGGGCAGAGACCTTGAGCGGATAAGGGCGCTGTCCGAGGCGGTGAATGCGGTGCGCGGACAGGATATAATCGAGGTTCTCGGGGCGGTGACCGACATCGAACGGTTGCTTCATCACGCCGATATCTTTGTCGGAGTATCGCGCGCCGCTCTTGAGGCGGCGTCCTCATCTCTGCCGGTTATTTTATGCGGAAACGAGGGCTATGCCGGGATACTGTCGCCCGGCGGCGCGGCCGCGCATTCAAATTTCTGCGGTCGGGGCTGCAAAAAGCCCGATGCCGAAACTCTGCTCTTGGACATACGAAAACTTCTCGGCATGAGCGCCGAGGAGCGGCGGGCATTGGGCGACTGCGGACGCGATTATGTGATGAAAAACAACTCCTCGAAAGCCACCTCTCTTGCGGTGGCAGAGGTTTACAGTTCTGTCCCGCGCCGGACGCTACAAAAAAGGGGCGCCGGTGGGCGCTGCGGCGTTGTGATCTGCGGATATTACGGCTTCGGGAATACCGGCGACAACGCAATACTCGACGCCATAATCTCGCGCCTGCGAAAATACTGCCCGGCAGCTGGCATAGTCGTGATGGCCGCCAGCACAAAAAAATGCCGAGACCGCTTTCGGGTTAGTTGCGTAAGCAGAACAAATCTGTTCTCTGTGTTTGGCGCACTGCTCCGCTCATCGCATTTTATTCTCGGTGGAGGAACTCTGCTTCAGGACGCCACAAGTTCGCGCTCGCTGAGCTTTTATCTTGCCGTCTCCCGCCTTGCCCGAGCCGCCCGCTGCCGCATTATCATCGCCGGCAGCGGCCTCGGACCGCTCTACCGAAGGCACTCGCGGCGCGCCGTTTCTTCGCTTCTCAAAAATGCCGACTTCATCGGTCTTCGCGAGCCGAGCGCACACGACCTTTTGCGCAGTCTGGGCGTGCTCTTGCGGGGCGTGTCGGTAAGCGGAGACCTTGCACTGCTGACAGAGCGGGCGCCTGATTCAAGAGTGGATTTTTTGATGTCGAAATTTGTCGGGAAGGGAAGTGGAGGAACAGATGACCGCTATATTGCCGTGGCTCTTTGCGAGTCGGGAGAGCGGGGGCGCCGAAGGAGCGACACTGCCTCTTTCTTTCGCATTGCCGCCGCGCTCGACAAAATTTGTAAGCTCACCCGCTCCATTCCCCTTTTCTTTAATCTCTCGCGCGGCGATAACACAGTCACCGAGCAGGTGCGTGAGCTTATGAGCAATCGGGGCGTTGTGCTCCCCCGGCTAACCCCTCCCGAGATATGCGGAGTGCTGTCGCGCTGTCTTGTCGCCGTGGGAATGAGACTGCACCTTCTGATTTTCGCACTAAGCGTTTCAACTCCGGCGGCGGGAATCGCCAAAGATCCGAAAATTTCGGCTTTTCTTGACTATGCCGGCCTTCCCGCCCCCGTTCCGGCCGATGTCGGCTCTCCGGGCGCTCTCATCTCGCTGACGGTCGGGCTTGCCGAGTCGCGCGATGAGATTTCGCCTCGTCTCTTGGCAAGGCAGAAGCAGCTCTCAAAGCTTGCAGACGCCGAGCTGAGGGCTATCTCAAAAATGATAAGGGGCGAATAGCATAGTACTAAATCCTAATTATAAACAATAAACTAACGAGAATACGCCGGGGGAACTTCTTGAGAGAAGTTCCCCCCTCAAGAACTTTTAGAGCATTTTGCACAGCTAAATTTGAAGCATGCCGCGCCGACCCCGGCCGGGCTCCATATCCCTATCCGGGGTCGGGGTGAGGCAATCTGGTGTTAAGCTCAATGTTATAATTGAGGTAATAGCATAAAAAGGGCATGAAAAGCATAAAAAATTATAGGGCGCGTTGCTCACAACGCGCCCTATAATCAAGAAAACATCAAAGCCGGGATTATCGGCAAGCCCCCACAAATGCGCCAAAGAGCGCGGCGGCGGCAGGGTCAAGCGAGTGAAAAAGCTCGGGATGCCACTGAACGGCAAGAAAAAATCTATGCCCCGGCAGATATATGCACTCGCAGATGCCGTCTTCTGCGTGGGCGGCCGCGCAGAGAGGCGGGGCTATTTCTTTAACCGCCTGATGGTGAAAGGTGTTCACATCAAGATAAGGCAACTCGCCCACAATAGACGCCAGAGGCGTTCCGAGTATCACGCTGACGCGCTGCGTGCGCTCGCTTCGCTTTGCACTCTGCGAATGACCGTCGATATGCTGATAAAGGCTGCCGCCCAGCGCTACATTCAGGAGTTGAATCCCCCGGCAGATGCCAAAAATCGGCTTGCCTGTCTTTATCACACGCTCAAACAGCGACAGCTCAAAAGCGTCGCGCTCGGCGCAGATTTCAACCTTATCATGACTTATTTCCTCGCCGTAATATTTCGGGTCAAGGTCAACTCCGCCCGCGAAAAGAAAGCCGTCAAAAGCCGCGGCATATTCGTCAAGCCTTGCTCCCTCGTCGGAATAGGCAACAAAAACCGGCAGCCCGCCGGCAGACCATACCGCATCAAGATAAGAGGGGTTCATCCTGAGATACCCCTCTTTTGTGTATGACGGTGTTATAGCAATTTTCGGGCGATTAATAATGTTGTTCATATTATATATTATGCTTCGCGCCGCCCGTATGCCTTTGAAAGCGCAATATAAAGTGCCGGAACAAGCACGGCTGCGGCCGCCAGCTCGATAATTCCGTTTATCGCAACAATCACCTGAATGATTGTTCTGAAAATTTCCTTAACGGTGTCGGCGAAATTGTCGAAATAGTTAAAGAAGAAGAGCGCCGAGATGACAAGAACGGTATTGGTGAAGGTCGCGACCACGGTGGCGATTAAAGCCGAGAGCAGTTTGTTAAGCTTTTTAGCGCAGAGGATAAACACCCCCGCGGCCACAATGCCAACGATTACACGGGGAAGGAAGGAAACCATAGGATTCTGAAAGGGTATATTAGCCGGGATCGGCTCAAGATAGGCCTTGATGACGCAGGTAATACCCCACACTCCCCCGATAACGGCACCATACTTCCAACCAAGGAAAATCGCGCCAAGGATTACCGGAATATGAAGGGTGGTGATCGACAGACTAAGCGGCGAGTATGAGATATATCCGGTGTACGGAACCGCCGTCATCACGATAATTATCGCTGTAATCATTCCGGCAAGGGTCATTTTCCGGGTTCTGTCAGGTGTTGTTTTCATAGGTTCTGTACCTCCGTTTGTATTTTTTTCGGGATGAAGTATATTATATATTATTCCACAAAAAATTACAATGAGCAATTGTAAAAATATTCATGGTCTATTTTGTGTTAAAGACGTCATATTGCATAAAAAAGGGGCTTTGTTTTTGGTGTTTTGTAAAAAACACTTTTATCCTTTACAAAGTTTGGCTCTTGTTGTATAATATTTTTAACAGTTAATTATATTTTTTCTGCAACAGGAAGGTATAGAATAATGTCAAAATACACTATCGGTATAGATTTCGGCACCCTCTCGGGGAGGGCGATACTTGTCGACGTTGCAAACGGACGACAGATTGCCGACAGCGTGATGGACTACCCACACGCCGTCATCTCAGAGGTTCTCCCCGCAACCGGCGCCCCCCTCCCCGCCGACTACGCGCTTCAAGACCCGCGCGACTACCTTCTGGTCCTCGGGCATATCATCCCCAATGTGATCTCAAAATCGGGCGTTGACCCGCGTGACATCATAGGCGCAGGAATAGACTTCACAACCTGCACCCTTATCCCGGTAACATCAGACGGAACGCCCCTGTCCTTTCTCGAAAAACATAAAAACAACAAACACGCTTATGTCAAACTCTGGAAGCACCACGCCGCTCAACCCTATGCCGACCGGCTAAACGAGGTGGCGCGCGAGCGCGGCGAGGTATGGCTTGAGCGATTTGGGGGCAAAATCTCATCTGAGTGGATGTTTCCGAAGATTTGGCAGATTCTTGACGAGGCGCCCGAAATTTATGAGGATGCTGCCTTCTTCATTGAAGCCGGCGACTGGCTGACCTGGCAGCTCACCGGCAGGCAAACCCGCGGCTATGTTTTCGCCGCGAGCAAAAGCATTTATATCCCCGACGAGGGCGGCTACCCCAGCGAAGACTTTTTCGCCGCGCTCGACCAAAGGCTGCGCCATGTCGTGCGCGACAAATTGAGCGCCCCGATAGTCTTCACAGGGCAGCCGGCCGGATATGTGACGTCCGAGGCCGAGGCAAGGTTTGGCCTTCCCGCAGGGGCGGCTATTGCCTGCCCCATGCCCGACGCACACACCGCCGCCATCTCGCTCAACCTCACAAAGGACGGTGATATGTGTGCAATTATGGGCACATCCTCTTGTTATATGCTGATTGGCAAGCGCGAGGTTAAAGTCAGCGGCATCTGCGGAACAATCAAAGACGGACTCACCCCCGGCTTTTTCGGATACGAGGCCGGGCTCTGCTGCGTCGGCGACCATTTCGCCTGGGTAGCCGAGAATATCGCCACTGAACAAAACCGAAAAGAGGCCGCCGAGCGCCAAATCTCGGTGCTCCGGCTGCTGATTGAAAAGGCGTCCGCCCAGCGCCCGGGAGAGCATGGCCTCCTTGCCCTTGACTGGTTTAACGGCAACCGGAATATATTGGTCGACGCCTCGCTCACAGGCCTTATCGTCGGCATGACGCTGCGGACAAAGCCCGAGGATATAATGCGCGCTCTGATTGAGGCGACGGCCTTCGGAACAAGAGTGATAACCGAAAATTTCGCAAACCACGGGGTGCGAATCGGCCGCATAATCGCCGCCGGCGGCATCGCCCGGAAAGACCCCTTCACAATGCAACTCTATTCTGACATTCTCCGAGCCGACATAGAAATTTCCGATTCGACACAGGCCCCGGCTCTTGCGGGAGCGATACAGGCGGCTGCCGCCGCCGGGGCTTCCCGGGGCGGCTATGATAAGCTTACAGACGCTATGGCGGCAATGACCAGCAAGAGCGACAGAGTATATCATCCGAATCTCAAAGCCGCGGCCATCTACGACAGGCTCTATGCCGAATATATCAGGCTGCACGACTATTTCGGCCGGGGCGAAAACAACGTTATGAAAACACTTCGGGATATCTCGCTTGAGGCATAAGCCTTGGGAGAAGTGAGTTTTGCGCCTTTGCCTCGGGCGGGTTGTCGCGACAATTCGACAACCACCCAAGCCGGCATAATACCCGCTTTTATTCAGAAAGGAAAGGTTATTCAGATATGGCAAAAAGGCCTTCAGCACTGCAGATAATCGGCAGAATTATAAAAACAATGATATATTCGGTGATAGCCATGATGTGCGGCTTTCTTCTCTGGCGGATATTTTTCTCAACTATGCTTCCCAGAGAGATGCGCCAGCTTTTGCCCAATCAAACGCTTGCCGCCGCCTATGCCGAGCATGGCGACTCTCTTGTGCTCTTCACTCAAAACCAGAACCAGACAACAAGCACAGACGAGAATTACGGCTATTTCTCTGTGGTCGACTGCGTGATAATCCCCGAGGCACATCAGGTGCAGCTCGTGCTGCGCTACAACAACAGCACACTCAAAAACCTCACAGAGGACTTTGGTCTTAGCAGTCTGCCCGACAGAAAGGGCGACTATTTCGACCTCACCCTCATTAAAACCACCGATCTCACTCCAGACGACACCACAGATAATCTTGACCCCGACTTTCTTGAGAAAACGCGCTACACCCCGTCTCAAGTCACCCGCGCAAACACGCTTCTGTATAGCTACAGAAGGGTTGTTTTCGACAATGTCGATGTCGGTGACGCCGTCGGTCTTTTCTTCGATATATATTATAACGAGAAAATAGACTACTATCAGCGCTCATACGGAACGCTCTGCCTTTATGACGGCACGGCAGCAAATATCCCTGTGGCTCTCTCCCCCTCAGAAAAGAGCGCGCTGCGCGCCGCCCTTAAATAGGCGATTCCCTTTAGTCCTCAAGCAAGCCGGCCGACTTCAGCTTCTCTATAAATTTTGCTATATCCTCGCCGGCAGTTTTTCGGTCGATATCATACTCGCTCAGCACTGCCTTGAGCAGCTCGGCCTCGCTTGCTCCGACCTCGCCCGAGAGGATGTTCCACAGAAATTCCCCGCTGCCGCCCAGCACCACAACCCCCGGAAATTCTCTTGACAGCTTGCCCGACGCCACCGCAACAGTGTCGTCTCCAACCCTTGACAGTATAAACCCTTCCTTTATTTTCATATTCTGACCTGCCCCCTTGTGATATAGAGAAATTTTTTAGCGCATACGCATAATTATACCGCAGCCCTCAAAGAAGGCTTCCAATATTTTCATTATACCACACCCTCCGCCGCCTATCAATATAAACCCGCCGCAATTTTTCTTTTTGACAAATGGAACTTTGCGGCTTGGTTTACGTCTTTAATACAGAAGCCGCCGGAAAACCAATAAACGGCAGCATAGCGGCCGGTGTCGCGAGTGAATTGTGAACAATCATCGAAATTATAGTTATATTTTTCTGAACTCGCTTGCATTGGCTGAACTTGTATGATATACTATCCTGTGCTAAAATGCCAAATTATCGGCGCATGGATATTATATTTTTTAAAAGAAGCAAAGTCAAAGGAGAAAACATGAAAAGATTTTTATTTGCAGCCCTGTCCGCCGTCTTACTTTTGACGCTGGCCCTCTCGTTCGCGTCGTGTGAGACCGGTTCGGGCAAAGACACAACCTCTCTTATCAGCACTGCTGAGCCCTCCGAAACCACAACTCCCGACAGTGAGACCGAGCACACTCATTCTTATATATCTTCTGTGACAGCTCCAACCTGTACCGAAAAAGGATTTACCACCTACACATGCTCATGCGGGGATACATATGTTGACGACCAAACCGACGCTCTCGGACACAGCTACGGCGAATGGGTAACCACCAAGGCCGCCACCTGCACCGAGGTCGGAACCGAAACCCGCACCTGCACGCGCTGCGGTGAAACCGAAACCCGAGAGATACCGGTTGCGGCTCACCAGTACAAATCTGTTGTAACCCCTCCGACCAGAACCGAAAAGGGCTACACCACACACACCTGCACAGTCTGCGGCAGCGCTTCTTATGTAGACAACTACACAAATCCGACCGGAACAACCGGGCTCTCCTATGAGACAAACTCCGACGGAAGCATCACCATAACCGGATACGGCTCTGCCACCGATGAGGATGTTATTATCTATTCCACTTATTATGTTCTTGACAGCGCCGGAAACACAAGCAGCAAGATGGTCACCGCCATTGCCGCCGGAGCCTTCATGAACAACGATAAAATTAAGACCTTCGCAATCCCCGCCAGCGTAACCACAATAGGCGAGGGCGCCTTCGCAGGCTGCACAAAGCTCACCGCCTTCACGGTCGAGAGCGACAGCAAAGACTTTTCAACCGTCGGCGGCGTGCTGATGAGCAAGGACGGCGCGACTATCGTCGCCTATCCCGCCGGTCTCTCGCTGACCTCCTTCGCCATCTCCAATTCAATTGTGAATATCAGACCCTCGGCCTTCGCCGGCTGCGCCAATCTCACCAAATTTGAGCTTGCCTCGGGCAACACAAAATACGCGCTGGTTGACGGAATTCTCTACAACAGCGCAAAAACAGAGCTTATCGCCTATCCTAGCGGCAAGAGCCTGACTCTTCTCTCGCTTCCTTCCTCTGTTGAGAAAATCGGCAGCTATGCCTTCTTCAATGCCAAAAAGCTCAGCGCTATCTCAATGCCCGACCGCGCCTACGAATCGGATAACACCACAATCACCGTCACCGGCATAACCTCGATAGGAGACTACGCCTTCTACGGCTGCTCGGGTATCACAACAATAGCTCTGCCCAACATCACAAGCGAGCTGGGTGAATATGCCTTCGCGCACTGCTCAAACCTTGCCAACCTCACCTTTGGCGAGAAGCTGACCACCATCAGCGCACACTCCTTTGAGGGATGCGACGACCTCTTAAACCTCACAATCCCCTCCACAGTAAAAACCATTGAGCCCTATGCCTTCTATGAGTGCGTCGGACTTGTCAATGTTGTTATCAGCTCGGGAGTTAAGACAATCGGCGAGTATGCCTTCTATAACTGCACCGGGATGACCTCGCTTCTCATCGGCAAAGACATCGAAACAATCGGCTACAGAGCCTTTGTCGGAAGCCTTAATAAGGGTAATGACGCAAACGGCAACCCGATTGCAAAGGTTTACTATGAGGGTACCTCGGATAAGTGGTTTGGCTCGACCATGAATGTCGATGCTTCAAACTCAATGTACCTCACAGTCTACGCCACAATCCACTTCTACAGCGAAACAAACCCCGGCGCGGGCAACTACTGGTACTACGACAACGGAGTTCCGAGAGCCTATTAATCGAATAACATGGCCGCGAGCCGCTCCAAATGGAGCGGCTCGTTTTTTCTCGGATTTTTAACCGGAGAATTTGGAATGCCTTAATTTTAAATTTCATTTGCCAAATTTGAAGGGCATCACGCGCGAAACAAATGATCAAAGCTTGTTTTCCCGCGGCCGATATGCTAAAATCAAATAAATACCAAAGAACCTTGCGAATTTGTCCGGAAACTTCTTTCTCGATTGTTATATTTAATGAAGCCCGGGAAGCCGGAGAAGGGAGCTTTTAGTATGGCGAACAACACCATAAACTCTGCCTGTGACGCTGCGCTGCGCCGGCTCGCGAACGGCGACATGAGCGGCCTTGAAGAAATTTACGACACATTAGGAAGACGGATATTCGTTTTATCGCTATCTATTCTGCGCGACCCTTATTCGGCCGAGGATATAATGCAGGACACTTTTATAAAGATTGCTGCCGGAGCCAGCGGTTATCGGCCGGGAAGTAACGCCGCGGCGTTTATACTCACCGTCACCCGCAATCTTTCATTTAACCTGCTGCGCCGGCGCGAGCGCGAGTTTTCCTCGGACATAATACCCGACCCCGCAGCCCCGGAGCCCGAACAAATCCCCTTCCGAGCGCTCGACGCTCTGTCGCTGCTTGATGAGGAGGAGCGGCAGATAGTCACACTCAGGCTTGATTGCGGTATGAAACACCGCGAGGTTGCCGAGCTGCTCGGAATCACGACGGCGGCCGCCGAAAAGAAATACCGCCGCGCGCTCGTGAAACTGAAAAAATATTACGAATAAGTGAAAGGAGTTTATCCATGAGCGTTAAAAAAAGATTCAGGCGTGACATGAAAAGGATAAAAACGCCCGAAATAGACAAAATTCTCCCGGGAATCGCCCCGGAAGGTCAAGACGGGGCGCGCAGAAGAAGGCGCGCGCGTCGCACAGTCGCCGCGCCGCTGGTACTGCTTCTGTCCTGCCTTCTCATCATCGGCGCGGCCGCGGTGGCTGTGCCGGCGATAATCAAACACCTCAATGCCGACCTGCTCACCGAGAACAACAAGCGGCTTGACAAGGTTCCAGAGGGATATATCGGAATATACACGGCCGAGGAGCTCGACGGCATCCGCGATTATTTTGCCAAGGAGAATTTCACCGGCGGGGAATATAACTTTATCCTGATGAACGACATCACCTTCACCGACGCAGACTACGCACCGGGAGGCATTGCCGAGGGGGGCTGGGAGCCGATACAGTCGCAATCTTATGCGAACGCCGCGACCGGCTTCCGTGACGGCTTCGACGGAATCTTCAACGGCAACGGATACGTTATCCGCAATCTTAAAATAAGGGCGGAGCAAGACAGCGAATATATCGGACTTTTTGGTTACACCGACGCGTGCTTTATTAACCTCGGCATCGAGGGGTGCGAGATAATGATTACAAGTGCCGTTTACGAGATGTTTTTGCAGGTGGGCGCAATTGCAGGCAAGGCAGACTTTATCGGGGGATGCTATGCGTCTGATTTGTCGATTGATGTCAATATAAACACAAAGGAATGGGAAGGAAATCATGAGCACAACAGGTATTATCCGAAGGTCTATGTCGGAGGCCTCGGCGGCTCTGTAAAGCATCTTGACTCCTGCTATTCCGACGCTAAAATCACCGTCACCGAATCGGGATCCGCGGTCGCCGACCTGCGGGTTGGCGGGCTTGCCGGAGCGTCCACCTCCTGCGTGACCTCTTATTCGACCGCGCAAATCAGCGCCGACGAGAGCCGATTTTACAGCTGCCAGACAGACCCGATAACGGTCAGCGACGGCGGCAGCCGGATGCCGGTTTTAATTGGCAAGGAGACAATGGAGACAATTTATGAGGTTTGCGCCGATTATTACGGCGAGGAGAGCTTTGCCTACAAAAAAATAAAAGCTTATTTCCTCCTCAAAGACCCGACCTCAATTTATTTGTCCGACGACAGCAAAGCCAATCTTGAGGAAGTGCTGCCTAAAATGATAAAGCAATATTATTTCACCGAAGATGTCAGCGACATCACCGGCTGGTTTTTCTTCGATCCGCTCGCCACGCCCAATGAAAACAATGTTATATCTGAGTCGATTGCCGAGGCCTTCGGCGGATACGACAACTTCCAGCGCTTCTGCCTTGAAAATCGCATAAAATGCGGAATTCTCTACTGCTATTCCTTTGAGGACGGCACAAAATTAGCCGAGGGTGACCTTGAGGCCTTCAATTTTGAGAAAGTTTGGGTTATTAAGGACGGTCGAGCCCTACTCTCAATCTTTGAGTCTTGACAAACACCCCCGCCCGGCGTTACAATTATGTAACGCCGGGCTGTTTTTTCGCAAAATTATAGGCAGGACGGGGCATAGCGCAGCTTCTTTATCATTATTAATTTAAGCACCATTAATTTATGCCACCGTTTTGCGCGCGAATTTTCCAAGCCCGAAACCCTGCCCCGATTTTGCGGGCAAAATTCCAAAACACATTTGAGCCGCCAGAGGGCGGAAGGGAGGCAAGATGACAGAACAGGAAAAAAAGCAACGCATGGCCGAGATTGTCGCCCGGCTCAAAGAAGTATATCCCGAGTCGGCCTGTGCGCTCAAATACGAGGGTGACCCGTGGCGCCTGCTCGTAATGGGGCGGCTCTCGGCTCAGTGTACCGACGCGCGGGTGAATATCGTCAGCATAGATCTTTTTGAGAAATATCCAGATGCCGACGCCATGGCTCGCGCCGACATAAACGAACTTGAAAAAATAATCCGCCCATGCGGGCTCTACCGCACAAAGGCGGCTAACATCAAGGAGGCGAGCGCCTCTGTGCGCGACAACTTCGGGGGGAAAATTCCCGACAATATGGAGGATTTGCTCACACTGCCCGGCGTTGGGCGCAAGATAGCAAATCTTCTGCTCGGCGATATCTACGGAATTCCGGGGATTGTTGCCGACACACACTGTATAAGAATCGGCGGAAGGCTCGGCTTCTACCCCGAGAGCCTTGCGAATCCTTATAAGGTTGAGAAAATCCTATCCGAGCTGGTTGAGCCGGCCGAACAAAGCGACTTTTGCCACAGAATTGTGTTTTTCGGCAGAGAATTCTGCACGGCGCGCTCGCCGAAGTGTTCGGTCTGCCCGCTCGCTGATGTCTGCGAGCATAATATCTCGGCCGGCGAATAGGCCTTATTTGTATTTTAACAATAATCCCTTTGCTATCAAGCGGGAATTAGCATCAGTTTCCTATTTTCTTATAAGTGTCGATCAGATCAGCAAGCCCTTTTTCGTAAATTTCAGCGTTTTTAGCATAAAAGGACGCAAAATTTGCAGACGAGGAATCGGCAAGCAGTGTGCGGAACATCCATGCGGGATTTCCCAGTGCGCTTGAATAGATAAAGCCGAGGTCAAAAGAAATCGAATCATGAATTATATCAAGCATTTTGAAAGACTCGCTGTCTCTGGATGCTTTGCCCTTCAAGACTATTTCGTAATAGACGGGTGTGACATTGGTATAGCTGAGGTAACCGAAATACTCAAGCGTGGCTCCGACAGCATCGGTAATATCACATGTCACAGGAATTGCGAACAGGGAATATGTATCGGACACACCGGTTTTATATGCGGCTTGATTAGTATCATATTTCGGATATGGCAGCACTCCATAATCGTCGCGCATATCGGAAAAGCTGGGATACCACTCAAGCCCGCCAAGAGTGAAGGCGGTATGGCGCTGGGTAAAGAAGCTCACCGAGGTGCCTTTTGACGTTGTAAGGAAAGAGCGATTGCCTTGGTATACAAGACTGTGCAGCTTAGAAACCACGTTACTCATACGTTCGCTGTTCATGCTGATAGTGTGGTTTCCGCTGTTGTCGGCAGTTACAATCGGGGTGTCAAACGAATAGAAAAAGTTATCTGCTACAGTTTTTAAGTAGAGATTGAAGCCGTATTGGTCAGCGTCGGTGTAAAAGCCGTCTCCGTTGAGGTCTTTTGAAAGGTCGGATGATACCTGCATTAATCTATCAAGCGTCCATGTTCCGTCGTGAACGGCTGCGTAAAGAGTATTTATGTCTATATTATTTTCGTCAAGAAGAGTGGTGTTTGCAAACACTCCAAAGGCTTTCTGAATGTAAAGGAGCGAGGCGTCGCCGCTGATAAAGAACAGTTTTCCGTCGATTGTCAGACTATCCGACATTTTTGATCTTGACCCCCACCACGCGCGAGTAAAATCAATGTTTTCAACATTATGCCAGTTAGAAAAAACACCTTCGCTGGCAAGAGAGGGGAGATAATAGGCATAACCCGCAACAAGATCAAATTCCTTGTCTCCTGCGTATACCGAGGCACGAACACGGTCATGGAAGGTAGAATTCTGACTTCCCGTTTCGCATGTAATATAATTGAGGTCAACGCCGAGCGTTGTTTCTGTCTCGATTTCGCGCTCGTATATTGCATCGTTGAGTTGCTCGCCGGTCATCTGATCGGCACAAAATTCGGTTGTGTAGTTGCTGCGGATTATTATATTGATTGTTGTTCCGTCAAACTTTACTGTGCTTGGCATCGTCAAATCGGTGTCAAGGATTTCGGGCGTGGTCTGGGCGTCTGTGTTTTGTAAATCTGAGTTGGATTGTTTGTCCCCGTTGTTATCGGTGTCGGGAACTGCGTTGCATCCGAACATGGCAATAATAGTCACAATAGAAATGACAACGGCAATAAATCGAAAGATTTTTATCATGTTTACCCCCCAAAATTGTTTTTAAGCATAACAGCCCTTCATTAAGCATTATAAGTGATGCTTAATATCTTGTCAATGAATGGCGATTAATTTGATAATCTTTCACAATCCGTCACCTGTAAATCCCATGAATTAACCGATTTTCCTCCGGCGGAAGGTATATCCTTCGGGCTTGTTGTTTTTTGTCGCTTTCAAACGCCAAGCATTTACGAAGCCCCTCGCTTTTCGCCGGGCAGGATCAGCAAGAGGCACCTCGCCCCTTACCCTTGCCTAATATCTGCAAATTTATTGACAAACAGAGCCGCATATTATATAATGTATTTATCTGCGCGTTAGACAGTTTCACACGCAAACGAGGAGGAAATAAATGGAAAAAGACAAACTTGAACTTTTGCGGCGGGTTGCCGCCGAAATACGCCTTGGAGCGCTTGAGGCAACGCATGCGGCGGCCTCGGGGCATCCGGGAGGCTCGCTTTCGATTGCCGAGGTGCTTGCATATCTTTATTTTGC
Organism: Eubacteriales bacterium; assembly: GCA_050309735.1. Classification (GTDB taxonomy): domain Bacteria; phylum Bacillota; class Clostridia; order Oscillospirales; family CAG-272; genus UMGS1002. Next base: position 2,597 of record JBNRMS010000059.1, on the reverse strand, counting down.
CGAGATGAAGATCGATCCGAAAAACCCCAAGTGGGAGGAGCGCGACAGGCTTGTCCTCTCGAAGGGTCACACCTCGCCCGGGCTTTATGCCGCGCTTGCCGAGAGGGGATATTTTCCCAAAAGCGATTTAAAGAAATTCCGTCAGATAGACTCGCACCTTCAGGGGCATCCCGACATGAAAGGCACGCCCGGCGTCGACATGACTACCGGCTCGCTCGGCCTTGGTATCTCGGCCGCCTGCGGGATGGCGCTTGCCGGAAAGATTGCGGGTAAGTCATATAGGGTTTATGCCATTGTCGGTGACGGTGAATCGCAGGAGGGGCAGGTTTGGGAGGCGCTGATGTTCGCCGCCCACTACAAGCTTGACAACCTCTGTGTCATCCTCGACTGGAACGGCCTTCAGATAGACGGACACGTGACCGAGGTCATGAATCCCACCCCATTTGACAAAAAATTCGAGGCCTTCGGATATAATGTCATTATGGCCGACGCGCACGACTTTGTCTCGCTCGAATCGGCCTTTGGCGCCGCCCGCGAATGCGTTGGCAGGCCGAGCGCCATAATTGCAACCTCAATCAAGGGCAAGGGAGTTTCCTTTATGGAAAATCAGGCGGCATGGCACGGCACAGCGCCGGGCGATGCTCAATATGAACAAGCGGTTTCTGAAATCAGAGCAACATTGAACTGATCTGAGGTCAGATCGACACTCAACCGAGCGGGAGGCAGCGTGAGGGCTTTATCTTCACTTTAATTTAATTTTTCTGTCTCACGCACAAATTTTCCAAAACCGGAGCTTCGCTCGGCTTTTTGCCGTCCGGGATCCTGCCCGGATTATAAGAGCAAGCCCCCCGAAAATTCCCAAAATCTATTTGAGCCGCCAAAAGGGCGGCATGGAGGTTAATATAATATGGCAGAAAAAATAGCAACAAGAGAAGCATACGGAAATGCGCTCGCCGAATTCGGCGATAAATATGATTTTGTGGTTCTTGACGCCGACCTCGCGGCTGCTACCAAAACCGCAACCTTTAAGAAAAAGTTCCCCGAGAGGTTTTTTGACTGCGGAATCGCCGAGGGCAATATGATGAGCGTTGCCGCCGGAATCGCAACGACGGGCAAAACCGTCTTTGCCTCAACATTTGCGATGTTCGCCGCCGGACGAGCCTTTGAGCAAATACGCAACAGCATAGGATATCCCCATCTCAATGTCAAAATCGGCGCAACACACGCCGGAATTACGGTCGGCGAGGACGGAGCGACACATCAGTGCCTTGAGGACATCGCCACAATGCGCGCCATCCCGGGCATGACGATAATCAACCCTGCAGACGCCGTTGAGGCGCGCGCCGCCGTTGAGTGGGCAATTAATTATAAAGGCCCTGTTTATCTGCGCTTCGGACGGATGGCAGTTCCGGTGCTATTTGACGGGGATTCTTACAAATTCGAGTTCGGCAAGGGAAAAATCCTCGCCGACGGAAGCGATATTACCATTATCGCCACCGGAATCATGGTTTCGATGGCGCTTGAGGCTCGCGAAATGCTAAAAGCCGAGGGAATATCAGCAAGGGTCATCAATATCCACACAATAAAGCCGCTCGATCGCGATATTATTATCAATGCCGCAAAAGAAACCGGCGCAATTGTCGCCGCCGAGGAGCATAATATAATCGGCGGACTTGGCTCGGCCGTCGCAGAGGTTGTCTCTGAGAGCTGTCCGGTACCGGTCATGCGGGTTGGAGTCGAGGATATGTTCGGCCGCTCGGGCAAGGTTCCGCCCCTGCTCGAAATGTACGGTCTCACCGCCGCGAATATCGTGACGAAGGCGAAAGCCGCCGTTGCGCTCAAGAAGTAAGAGATATGGGGGTGGACGGGGGAACTTTTGAAAAAAGTTCCCCCGAACATCCTTATAATGATTTTCTATTAGAGAATAAAGGGTATCAAGGGCGCACCGACCGTGTTCGCAGCCCTCTCATTCGGCATCGGCTGCCGGCGGGCAGGTGTTTCTTTTTGTGTGCTTAGATGCTGAATATATTTTGATTGGAGAGTAGCATTATTGTGCCGAATATAGAAAACAAACGCTTTATAAAAAACGACAGCGCATTTACCTGCGCTCACTGCGGCAGCGCCGTTCCCCCCCTCGGTTACTCCTCTCGTAATCACTGCCCTCACTGTCTCTGGTCGCTCCACGTCGACCTGAACCCCGGCGACCGCGCCTGCTCTTGCCTTGGCAAAATGGAGCCGCGCCGAGCCGAGCCCGACCCCAAAAAAGGTTATATCATAACCCACATCTGCCAATCCTGCGGTGCCAGTCGCCGCTGCAGGTCGGCTGCCGACGATAATCTTAAATTAATTATTAGGCTGACGGTGGCCGAATAAGGCCTTTTTTGGCTGCGGGAATACTATTTGTGCGTAAAATTATAAATATTTGTAATAGTTGTTTGACCCTGTGGATGCGATTGACAATCGCCCCCCCTCGCACAACAGCGCATAATACACAAAAACTTCACACCACCTTCACCTCAGCTCTTAATATTTGACAATCAACATCACAGTATGATAAAATAAACATATTAAAATATAATATGGGTTAACATATATAA
>JBNRMS010000058.1:0-10260 GCA_050309735.1 Eubacteriales bacterium | reverse complement strand
AAACAGGGGTTGGTTGTAAGCTAGTTTTTTTGCTGCAATGTTTTTACTCTGCAAAAAAATACTTACTTGCAGGGCTTTTTTGTTATGCTCGCTTGTTGGGGTGAGTGTTGTTTCTTTCACGCTATTTTACCCCTTTTTTTATTTTTTGCTTCATAATCTCGGCCGAAACCATCTCGGCCGCCTCGGGCAGAATAATCCACTCTGCCTCCTCCATAACACGGCGCTGAAGGCTTTCGGGTGTGTCGCCCTCTCTGACCTTTACCGCCTTTTGTAATATAATCCTGCCGCCGTCGGGTATCTCGTTGACAAAATGCACCGTCGCGCCTGTTATTTTAACGCCGTAAGCGAGCGCCGCCTCGTGCACGCGCAGGCCGTAATAACCTTTGCCGCAGAAAGAGGGAATCAGAGACGGATGAACGTTGATTATCCGCTTGGGATAGCGCGAGGTAAAGCTTGCGCTGAGAATACTCATAAATCCGGCAAGGATTATAAGGTCTATGCGGTTTTTCTCAAGCAGGCCGATAATTCTCCTCTCAAATTCTTCTTGAGAGGAGCAGGCATCGCGCTCGACAAGGGCGCTCGGCACTCCTGCCGCCCTTGCTCGCTCAAGCGCGTAAACTCCTTTTTTGCTTGAGATGACAAGAGCAATCTCGCCGCTTGAGAGCTTGCCGCGTGATTCAGCCCCTATCAGTGCCCCAAGATTTGTGCCGCCGCCCGAAACAAGCACGGCAATCCTTGTTTTTTCCATATACTTTATACTTTGCCCCCTTTCCCCTTTGATTGATTTCTGCGCTCCTGCACACCCATAAGCCGGGAAAGGGTTGTTTCCCCGGCTTCATATGCAATCAGGAGATTATAATCCCCTTGTCAGATCTTACTATCTCACCGATGATATAGGGGCTCTCGCCCTCTTTGGCGAGCAGTTCGAGTGCTGTGTCTGCCTCGGCGGGCGGAACGATGACGCTCATCCCAACCCCCATATTGAAGGTATTGAACATATCGTGTTCGCTCACCCCGCCCGCTTTTTGGATTAGGCTGAAAATCGGGGGAGTTTTTATGCTCTTTTGCTCAATGCTTGCCGCAAGCCCCTCGGGGAGACTGCGCGGGAAATTCTCGTAAAATCCGCCGCCCGTGATATGCGTTACTCCGCGGACACTCACCCTATCAAAGAGCGCGAGCATTGATTTTACATAAATTCTTGTCGGTGTGAGCAGCACCTCTCCGATCGAGCGCCCGCCAAGCTCTCCTATCGGGCGCTCAATATCAGCGCGGCCGATATCAAACACCTTGCGAATCAATGAGAAGCCGTTTGAATGAACTCCGCTTGAGGGAAGGGCGACTATGATGTCGCCCGGCGAAATCATGTTTTTGTCGGGAATTTTTGATTTGTCGGCAATTCCCACCGAGAAGCCGGCAATGTCGTATTCGTCCTCGGGCATCATGCCGGGGTGCTCGGCAGTCTCGCCTCCGATAAGAGCGCAGCCCGCCAGAACGCAACCCTCGGCAACCCCGCCGACTATCGCGGCAATCTTCTCGGGAATGTTTTTTCCGCAGGCGATATAGTCAAGGAAAAAAATCGGCTTTGCGCCGCAGCAGATTATATCATTGACGCACATCGCCACGCAGTCTATACCTATCGTGTCGTGCTTATCAAGCACAAAGGCGATTTTCAGCTTTGTTCCAACCCCGTCGGTTCCGCTGACCAGCACCGGCTCACCTATCCCTGCAAGGTCGAGCGCAAAGAGCCCGCCGAAACCGCCAACATCAGAGCAGGCGGGGGTAAGCGTTCTTGCAATATGCTTTTTCATCAGCTCAACCGCGCGGTAACCCGCGGTGATGTCAACGCCGGCGGCGGCGTAGCTGTCGGATTTTGATATGGTACTCATCGGTTATTTACCTCTTCCTTATTATTCGGGTATCTTGCCTTCAAATCTGCATTTGCACGACTCGCTCGGAATGCGGGTGGGATATTCGCCGTCAAAGCAGGCGGTGCAGTATCCCCGGTCGCCCACCCCGCAGGCAAGCTGTTTCGCGCTTGAGAGCCCAAGATAGCCGAGCGAATCGACGCCTATCATCGAGGCTATTTCGGGGATGGTGTGTCGATTGGCAATAAGACTGTCGCGCGAGTCGATATCGGTGCCGTAGTAACAGGGATTAAGGAAGGGAGGGGCAGACACTCTCATGTGTATCTCGGTGGCCCCCGCCTCGCGCAGCAGCTTTGATATTCTCTCGCTCGTTGTTCCGCGGACTATCGAGTCGTCAATCAAAACCACCCGCTTGCCGCGAACCGCCGAGGATATTGGATTGAGCTTTATTCTCACCCTATCCTCGCGGCTTCTTTGCCCCGGAGCGATAAAAGTGCGCCCAATATATTTGTTTTTTATAAAGCCTATCTCATAGGGTATGCCCGACTGCTTTGAATATCCGAGTGCGGCTTCAAGCCCTGAGTCGGGCACGCCGATTACCACGTCGGCCTGAACCGGGTGTTCAAGCGCAAGATAGGCTCCTGCGCGCATTCTTGCAAGATGAACAGAGCAACCGTCGATTACCGAATCGGGGCGGGCGAAATAAATATACTCGAACACGCAGAGCGTTGGGGGGCGCTTGTTGCAGTGTTCGGTGATGCTCCGAACGCCCGATTTATCAAAAACCACAATCTCACCCGGCTCGATATCGCGAATAAACTCGGCTCCGACCGCATCGAGCGCACAGCTCTCAGAGGCGACAACATACATGCCGTCTTTAGTTTTTCCGTAGCAAAGCGGGCGGAAACCGTTTTGGTCGCGCAGAGCAATCATCTTCCGGGGCGACATTATAACAAGCGAATATGCGCCTTCAAGCTCATATACCGCCTGACAAACTGCTTCCTCTATCGAATTTGTCGATAAGCGTTTGTTTGTTATGATATAGGAGATAACCTCGGTGTCGCTTGTCGTGTGGAAGATCGAGCCTCGCAGCTCAAGCTCGGCTCGCAGCTCGCTTGAGTTGACAAGATTTCCGTTGTGTGCGAGAGCCATCGCGCCCTTTATGTGGTTAACGACTATAGGCTGCGCGTTGATGCGTTCATTGGCGCCTGTTGTGCCGTATCTGACATGGCCTATGGCGCCATTTCCCTCGCCGAGCCGCAGAAGGCATTCGGGCGTGAAGACATCATCGACAATCCCGGTGTCCTTATGAGTCGAAAAGACACCGCGGTCGTTCACCGTAATCCCGCAGGATTCCTGACCCCGGTGCTGAAGCGCGAAAAGGCCGTAATAAGCGATGCTTGCAACGTCGCACTTCTCGGGGCTGAGCACGCCGAAAACGCCGCACTCCTCTCTTAATTTATCCATATTTGCAAAATAACTCACGTGTATTAATCTCCAAGGACGCGGCGCATCATCTCGCGGTAGGCGTCCTCAACTCCGCCCATGTCTCGGCGGAAGCGGTCTTTGTCAAGTTTTTCGTTTGTGTGGACATCCCAAAAACGGCAGGTGTCGGGCGAGATTTCATCGGCAAGCACGATGTCGCCGCTCGTTGTTCGTCCGAATTCAAGCTTGAAGTCGACAAGCCGTATGCCGACGCCAAGGAAATATTCCTTGAGGATGTCGTTAATCCGAAAGGCCATCGCCTTGATCTTTTCTATCTCCTCTTTGGTTGCAAGGCCGAGGGCAAGGGCATGGTAATCGTTTATCAGCGGGTCGTGCAGCTCGTCGTTTTTGTAGGAAAACTCAAGTGTCGGCTCGGTAAAAATAATCCCCTCGGCGACACCGTATCGCCGCGCAAAAGAACCGGCTGAAATGTTGCGGATAATCACCTCAAGCGGGATTATGCCAACCCGCTTGACAAGCGTTTCGCGGTCGCTGATCTCCTGCTCAAGATGGGTTGCAATGCCCGACTTCTCAAGCAACGCCATCAGATAATTCGACATGCGGTTGTTAACCTTTCCTTTGCCCATGACAGTTCCTCGTTTTTGTCCGTCAAGGGCCGTGGCATCGTCCTTATATGAGACGATAACATAGTCGGGGTTTTCGGTTGAATACACTAATTTGGCTTTGCCCTCATAGAGCAGCTCTCTTTTTTCCATATTTAATCTCCATGCCGCCCTCGGGCGGCTTCAATAAATTCGCGCGTGAAACTGTTGCGAGCAAAGGCTTAAATCAAAGTTTCACGCAAAGGGTGAAAATGGTGCTCAGTTCTTATTAAGCTCGTCCTCAACGGCTCGGTTTTTCTCAAGCACCCGAGCGCTGTAGACTTCTCGCTTCTCGTCAAGTTTTTTGGCCAGCGCCGGCTCGGTGAGCGAGAGGATCTCTGCCGCAAGCAGGGCGGCATTGACGGCACCGTTGACCGCAACAGTTGCCACAGGTATTCCCGAGGGCATCTGAACAGTTGAGAGCAGCGCGTCAATCCCGCCTAAAGAGCCGGATTTTATAGGTATTCCGATTACAGGCAGGGTGGTGTTCGCGGCAATGGCACCTGCAAGGTGCGCCGCCATTCCGGCGGCGGCTATGATAACGCCAAAGCCCCGCTCCCGAGCCGCTGCGCTGAAGTCGCGAACCTCGCTCGGGGTGCGGTGGGCCGACCAAACATGAGCCTCAAAGGGTATTCCGAGGTCAGAGAGAGTTTGTGCGGCCTTTTTGACTGTTGGGAGGTCGCTGTCGCTCCCCATTATAATCGCAACTTTTTTCATAAATATGACCATGCCTTTCTGTTTGGGGTAGATTTGTGCCTGAAAAATCAAAAAGAGCGCACTTGCTCCATTAGTAAGTAAGTGCACCCAGACGGACGGCAGGAACAGCATTCCGCTTCTTGGTGGTGCTCCACCCTAACCCGTCAGTTGCGGAAGGCGTATGTATAGAACTGCCATACGGCGGCTCCTTTTTATGTATAAAGTATACCACATTTACGGTCTTGCTGTCAACCATCTTATTATATTGACTCATCCAAATTCCGACCGAGGGCGACAGTCTTTTTTAGTATATATTGTCCACAAGGGGGGGCGGCGGGGGAATTTGAAATTATACGGTATTGACACTTGATTTATCGGCGAGGATGTATTATAATCAAATGTAAGAATATGCCGTCCGGCGCGGTTCGGACGCGAGAAAGGGGGAGTGGGTGTGACCGAGGTATATTTCACCGATGTCGGGCCGCTTCTTGACCGAGGGCGACTTGAGCGGGTTCTGGCAATGCTCTCGCCCGAGAGGGCGGGAAAGGCTCGAGCCTGCCGGCTTGAGCGCGACAGGTGCCTGTCTGCCGGCGTCGGATATCTCCTCTCTTTAGCGCTTGCCCGACAAGGTGTGAGCGAGGTGGCGGCAGAATACGAATATCGAGAGCTTGGCAAACCTTATATTAAGGGATATGAGAATATTTTCTTCTCGCTCTCGCATTCGGGGGAAATGGCAATGTGCGCCGTGTCATTGGGAGGCGAGGTCGGCTGCGACATCGAGGCTCCGGGGCGGCACAGTATCGAGATGGCCAAGCGCTTTTTTAACCCCGGAGAATATAGGCATATAATAAATTCGCCCGACCCCGAGGGTGAGTTCATCCGGCTGTGGACGCTCAAGGAGAGCTATATAAAGGCGCTCGGCAGGGGGCTTTGTATGCAGCTGTCTGCCTTTGAAATAATACCCACCTTGCCGCCCAAACTCAAAGGGGAGGGCAGTGTTTTCTTTCACGAATACAGGGTCGGCAAGGGTTATATAGCCGCGCTTTGCACCAGTGGCGGTGTCGTCTCCCGACCGATTTTTGTGAATTTAGAGGAGGTTTAACCCCGGCGAGCATAAATCGAAAACTCATCTCTTACACGTCATAGAATGCGCTGTATTACGAGAAGATTATGACTAAAAGAGACAAGTCATTCAAACTCATAAAACCCCATTCATTATTATCCGCACAAATCTTTTTTGTTATAAAAGCATTTAAGCTGGCACGAACATAAAGATATGTTTCTGGCCAGCTTTTAAGTTTATGCTTTTTTGTGTGAGCGCCTATTCAATACCCTCTGCCTCGGCGGGGCCAAAAGATTTGAGCCATTCGAGCAGTCCGCAGGTTTTTTTATAAACCTCGCGGGCTGTTTCTTCCTCTATGAAACGATCGAGGATTTTTTGGTAGGAGAAGGGATAGTCGTTCATATGGTAATATGTAATGTCGATTATTGTGTCGAGATGTTCGCCCTTTTCGGCGGAAAAACGCTGCCCTTCCTCAGTGGCCGCGAAGGCCGGATTGTCGGCTATGCGATTTAGAAGAAAGACAAGATTGTCGGATTTCGGAGCCTCTTTTCGCGTGCGAAGCACAATAAGTCCCTTCAGGAGCCGCTCAACCGCGGTGTAGCATATCGAGGCAACATACATCCAGCGCTCTGCTTTGAGCATTGCCTCGGCCGTTCCGATGTCATAATCGGAAATCATCTCCCAATACTTGAATTTTTTAAGATACGTCATACGGGAATGATCCTTTCTTCATCTATTACATTTACCGGGTTATTGCACGTTGTGTTGATTTCTCCGCTGTCAACAAGTGACTTGAGTGCCATAACCGCGTTAATGTCGTATTTGTCGGTCATTCCGAGAAGTTCCTCGGCCGCTTCTTTGAAGCTTTTCGGGGTGTTATAGGGGCGCTTTGTGGTCATCGCGTCAAACGAATCGGCAACGGCGATAATTCGCGCCTCAAGCGGAATTTGCTCTCCCGTGATTCCCTGCGGGTAACCTGTGCCGTCGAGCCTTTCATGGTGGCAGAGCACGATATTTGCAATATCTGCGCCGAAATTAGACTCGACCAGATCCTTTGAGTGCAGCGGGTGCTTATAAATAGACTTGAACTCCTCCGGGGTTAGCCTTCCGGGTTTTTGCAGTATCTCATCCGGGATATAACATTTCCCGACATCATGAAAGAGCGCTGAGATTGCGAGCTTCTCGATAATCGAGGCGCTGCACTTCATATTTCGGCTGATTGCCATTGAATAATTAAGAACGTGCTTGCAGTGTTTTCTGGTGTAGTGGTCTTTTTCGTCGACCTTCTTTATCAGTTCGTCAAGATTGCTAATATACATCTTGACCTGGCGAAATGTCGGCTTTGAGGTCATATAAAGCAGGGTTACAGGAGCGGTGCATTTCATTTGCACCGGCTTTTTTATATTTGAAAAGGTGAAAAAGTCGTTTTTGCCAAGCTTTACCGTTTCTTTTTCGGATTCAAGCGTGACCTCGCCGTCGATGATATATGCGTATTCGCAAACCTCGCTGTCCTCGGCGGGGGTTAGCAATATAAAAGCGTTTGCTTGTATTGTTTGCAGCATGATTTCAACGCCGTGACTTTCGCCAAGCAGATTAAGCTGGGTTTTATTAAGATTTGGGAAATAGTCTTTTCCGGCATGTTTGAAGACAAAACCTTTGATAGTGGAACCTCCTTCCGACTTATGTTTAATTCATGTTCAATCAGACGAACGTTATTTCCTGTCCGTAGGTGACAATTTCTTCAACGATGCCCATAGGACTTATCAGTGATGCGTCGGTGAATATCAGAATCTGTATATCGTATTTGTATTCGGCCGTGCAGCGAACGGCTTGTCTGTAAATAGATTGCAAGTTGGCCGCCGCAGAATCACCTACAAAGACAGCGATATCAATATCACTGTCTTTGTCGTATGTGCCTTTGCTGTAAGAGCCGAACAGAACAATCGATGAAATGTTCTCAATCTTTAACAGCTCGTCCTTTAAGGACTTCAGCATTTGTATTATGTCGGGCGGCAGGGATGATTTTGATTCATCGAACCTTGCAACGGCTGACATTTTGTTTTCTTTAGTCGTCTAAGGGGAAGACAATAATGGGATCGATTTCGACCAATTGTCCGCCTATCTCATATGTAACATATTCGCACTCCGCGTTGAAACCAAGTGCTCTTATCACGGTGATAGCTACTGCCGAAATGAGGTTTGTCTGGAAGACGAGCAGGGGGATATTGGGATTTGACTGACCCTGCGCCGCTTCAACAAGCGCTTCGATTTGCGCATTTGCGGTCTCGGCGACTCCGAGAGCTATCTGATACTTAATGTTGATTGCCTGATACGAAAGGGCGCCGCCTGCCGGAGCGCTGGCTGCCGCGGGCAGCGAGAAAGTTGATACAAGCATAACGGCTGTGAGGACGATGATGATAATTTTCTTGAACGCTTTCATGGTATTAACCCTCCATATAAATAAAAAAATAGATGATAATACCAATCACCTAAATACTAAACTATTCGTTTAATATCGGTAACTGGCTGTCTTAGGCGCAAATGCCCTTAGACCCTTTAGCTTCGCGCCCCTGCCTTTCGACAGGTTTGCCTTTCGTGGGGATAATTATTTATCCAAATATAATATTACCACCTATTGCTCGTATTGTCAAGATGAATTGGCTATTTTTTCATAATAATTTTCGACCTTTTTCATGGTTTGTCTTCTTTGCCGCTCGCGGCTAAGATGTTTTCAAGTATATCGGCGATTCTTACCGAGGCGCGCCCGTCGCCGTAGGGATTTGAGGCTTTCCGCATTGCCGCGATCGCGTCGGAGTCGTCGAGCAGGCGGGTGAAATGGCGGTAAACATCCTCCTCGCCGGTGCCGGCAAGCAAGAGAGTTCCGGCGGCAAGACCCTCGGGGCGCTCGGTTGTCTCGCGCAGAACGAGCACCGGAACACCAAGCGAGGGTGCCTCCTCTTGAATCCCGCCGCTGTCGGTCAGAACAAGATAGCTTTTTGCTAAAAAATTGTGGAAATCGAGCAGATCCATCGGCTCGGTGAGCATTATCCGCTGACAGCCCGAGAAGGCAGCTGCTGCCTCGGCTCTTATTGCGGGGTTTTTATGTACCGGATAAACAAGGTGAACATCGGGGTGCTCGGAGACGACCCGGCAGACAGCTCGGAATATGCCCCTCATGGTCTGACCTTGATTCTCGCGCCGGTGAGCCGTCATCAAGACCAGGCGCCCGCCTGCCGCACAGTCAAGTATGGGATGGGAATAGCTCTGGCGCACAGTTGTTTTAAGTGCATCTATCACTGTGTTTCCTGTGACAAAAACATTTTCAGGATGCCGCCCCTCGCGTATGAGATTGGCTGAGGCCGCCAGCGTGGGGGCGAAGTGCCAGCGGGCGATAAGACTTGTTGCCTGCCGGTTGAATTCCTCGGGGAAGGGAGAGGAAAGATCGTATGTGCGAAGCCCGGCCTCGACGTGTCCGACCGGGATTCCCTGATAAAAGGCGGCGAGCGCCGAGGTGAGGGCGGTCGTCGTGTCACCGTGAACGAGGACGAGGTCGGGGGCGACCTCTGAGAGGATTTTCGGGAGTTTGTAGAGGATGGCGCAGGAAATGTCTGAGATACTCTGATTCTCGCGCATGAGCGAGAGGTCGTAGTCGGGCGTGATATCAAATGCGCCGAGAACCTGGTCGAGCATTTGCCGGTGCTGCCCGGTGACGGTGACGATGACATCAAAACTCTCCCGCCCGGAAAGCTCGCGCACAAGTGGGCACATTTTGACGGCGTCGGGTCGGGTTCCGAATATCAGCATGATTTTCTTTTTGTTGTGGCTACTCATCGACGCGCATCCTCCCCTTGCGTTTAAATAGTGAGAAACGATATATTTTCGTTGACATCGAATTGTATGATGTGTTAGAATGTTTTATGCGGGCCCGGAGCCCTGATACGGGGGAAGATTGAAAAAATGAAAGCGGCAGACATCACATACAGACAATTCACATCCGAATATACACAGGTTTTTCTTGAAATGCAGCACGAGTGGGTCGATGAGCGCATCACACTTGGCATCGTTCCCGACACCGAGGAAAATCTTCGCGGGCTGCTCGATTATTGTTTTTGCGCCGGGTTTGGGGCTATTATTAGCTTTGGCTTCGGGGTTACGCTGCGCGCCGGAGACCGCGAGTGTTTTTACAAAGCGCTCGACAGGCACTTCCCGGGGCTGAGGCAGAGATATATCGACCGGTACGGCAACTCATACCGATGCCAAAGCGACAATGCCGCGGCGCTGTCAAGCATATTTGCCGAGGAGTGCCGCGCGCGGTCGATTATGTATAACGCAGGCGAGATTTTCGCACATATGAAAAAATTCCCCGAGCAAGAGTTCGGGCAGATCAGCATATTCGGGTGAGAAAAACAAATTTAAATTTTTAGTAACTATTCACCCCTTAGCAAATCCCACAATCGGGATGGCCTGATAGCGCATTGCGGATAGCAGAAAAGGCATCAAATGAATGCTTTCGTGCGGTAGCAACATAAGACATGATAAGGGCGAAGAT
>JBNRMS010000057.1:0-11432 GCA_050309735.1 Eubacteriales bacterium | reverse complement strand
ATGTATTACAGAATAAATTATATCAGTTCCACGATGATTTTACGAAAGTACTTTGGCATCAAAAGCAAACTTCATATGAGAATTAAAGAAAAATTATAAGAAATAAACAAAAATATAATTCACATGGTAAATAATGTGATGAAAAAGAGGTATTGAAAAAATTATTGAAATGTGATATAATAGAGAAGTCGAATTGGGTTAATCCCACTAAGCCGCGACGAGGATAGAATCCCGGCGGCTCGACGCGATGCCATTGGCATTAATATATTTTATATTGGGGGGATTTTTTTTGGACGAAGGTCCTTTGCGACAATTGCTGCTTCAACTGATTCTCATTCTGATTAACGCATTTTTCGCGGCCTCAGAAATAGCGGTAGTTTCGCTCAATTCAAACAAGCTTAGAAAAGAAGCCGAAGACGGTGACAAAAGCGCCGCAAAACTTCTAAAGCTTGTAGAGGCGCCGACCTCATTTTTATCGGCAATTCAGGTTTGCATCACGCTGGCCGGCTTTCTCGGCAGTGCGTTTGCGGCCCAAAATTTTTCCGACAGACTTGTCGGATGGCTTGTCGACGATTTGAATTTCAATCTTCTCTCGCGTGAGGCTGTCGACACGCTTGCGGTAGTAGCAATTACAATTATTCTGTCATTCTTTACATTGGTTCTCGGAGAGCTTGTGCCTAAGCGTATGGCGATGTATGCTCCGATGAAGGTTGCGAAATTCACCTCCCCAGTTGTGCGCTGGGTGGCGGTGATACTAAAGCCTGTAATTTGGCTCCTGTCCATATCAACCGCAGGTGTGCTGCGTGTTTTTGGAATTAAGGACAATAACCAGGAAGAAAAGGTCACAGAAGACGAGATTCGCCTGATGGTCGATATCGGCGAGGAGTCGGGAGCTATCGACGCTAAAGAGCGCGAGATGATCGACAATATATTTGAATTCAATAACAACACGGCTAAAAGGGTGATGACCCGAACTCCCGAGGTGGTAACTATTGAGTTAAACGCCACTAAGGAAGAAGCGGTTGATATCATCAGCGAATGCGGATTCTCGCGGATACCTGTATATGAGGAGAGGCCGAACAATATTGTCGGCGTACTTATGGTTAAGGAGTATCTGCTCGGTATACGGAATGACAACGACGTTCCGCTGAGCCAATATATGAGATCTCCATATTTCGTTCCTGAGAATATCACCTGTGATGCCCTCTTCTTTGAAATGCAGAAAAACCAAAATCATATGGCTGTCGTTATCGATGAGTACGGTGACTTTGCAGGCGTGGTTACGATGGAGGATCTGATTGAGGAGATACTTGGCAATATTTATGACGAAACCGACGACTTCGAGGACGAAGATGAGCTGATAGTCAAAACCGGAGAAAACAGCTGGCGAATTGCCGGACACGCCGACATTGATGATGTTGCCGAACGGTTGGGAATAGAAATCCCCGATGAAATTGAAGCGAATACCTTCAGCGGACTTGCGATGAGCTGTCTGACCGAGATTCCTGAGAACGGAACCTGTTTTAAGGTCGATTGCTGCGGACTTCACATTAAAGTTACAAACTTTACAGACCGCCGCGTTGAAAGCGCCGAGGTAAGCTTAATAGACGCCTCCGTCGCGTCTGAGATTAATACATAGGCGAGACGGGAGAGGCAGGGGATATACTGGGGGAACTTCTTGAGAGAAGTTCCCCCTGAATAGTTAGTGGCAAAACTATTTATAATATTACATTATTTTTTCACCCCTTGCATTTCGATTCACAACATGGTATAATATCTCATTAACAGAACACTAAACTTCACAGCAGAGTGGTTTGAAAGATGAATCTTTCAAGCGGTGATATTTGTGTCTTTGCCGCAGTTATATATGGCCGAAAATCCGAGGCCGACGAGCCGGCACAATTATCTCAACACAGAGAAAGGTATGGACAAAAACATGAACAAAGAAACAAACCCGATGCGGTCGCTCCCGGAACAGGAAGAAATCCGCCGCCAGAAGCTATTGAAGCTTGACGGGGAGGGGAAAAACCCCTATATAAAAACCGAATACAGAGTTACCGCCAACTCAGCGGGCATAATAAATGATGCAGAGACATACATGGATAAAGAAGTGTCGCTCGCCGGTCGGATGATGTCCCGGCGGGTAATGGGCAAGGCGGCCTTTGCGCACCTGCTTGACGGAGAGGGCAAAATTCAGCTCTATATCAAGCGCGATGATGTAGGCGAGGGTGAATACGAATCATTTAAGAAGGATTACGACATCGGTGATGTTATCGGAGTTAGGGGGATAGTTTTCAGAACCAAAACAGGTGAGGTAACAATACACGTAGTTCACATTGAAATGCTCTCAAAGGCACTTCGCCCTCTGCCTGAAAAGTTTAACGGACTTAAGGATGCCGACGCAAGATATCGTCACCGCGAGGTCGACCTGATTATGAACGAGGAGGTTAGAAAGACCTTCATCATGCGGAGTCGAATTATAAGCTTTATCCGCGAGTATCTGAACAAGCTCGGCTTCCTTGAGGTTGACACGCCGATACTTGGAACACTTGAAATTGGTGCTGCGGCGCGTCCCTTTAAAACTCACCTGAACGCGCTTGACCTTGATATGTTTCTGCGAATCGAGACAGAACTCTATTTAAAGCGCCTGATAGTAGGCGGTTTTGAGCGGGTTTATGAGGTTGGCCGCATCTTCCGCAATGAGGGGATGGACGCCCGGCATAATCCCGAATTTACCTCGATAGAGCTATATCAGGCCTATGCCAATTACAAGGATATTATGGATCTCGTCGAGAACCTCTACCGCGATTTGACACTCGAGGTCTGCGGGAAAAGCGTTATCACATATGGCGAAAATGAAATCGACATGGGCAGCCCGTGGCGTCGTATGAGCATGGTTGAGGCCGTCAAGCTTTACTCGGGCGAGGACTATAACGACTGGCAAACCGATCAGGATGCCGTCGCCGCCGCGCGTCGCCGCGGAGTTGACCTTGAGGTCAAGGGCGAGCCGACAAAAGGCGAGGTGCTCGTAGCCTTCTTTGAGCATTTCGCGGAGGACAATCTTATTCAGCCCACATTTATATATGACTATCCGGTGGAAGTTTCGCCATTGGCCAAGAAAAACCCGAAAAATCCGCTTTTCACCGAGCGATTTGAATATTTTATTAATAAAATGGAGATGGGCAACGCCTTCTCGGAGTTGAACGATCCGATAGACCAGCGCGAGCGCTTTGAGCGGCAGGTGGCGCAGCGCGCGGCCGAGGGAATATTCGCTGAGGTCGATGAGGACTTTATCTCGGCGCTCGAACAGGGAATGCCCCCGACAGGAGGCCTCGGCTTTGGAATCGACCGCCTTGTCATGGTGCTGACAAACAGCCCGAGCATCCGCGACGTCATCCTTTTCCCGACCATGAAACCGCTTGCGAAGGGTCAGCTTGAGGACGATGTCGACCATGAGAAAGAGGGCGAATGATTCAATCATATGATTGAAGACCCATGCCCCGAGCGACTCGGGGGAGTCATGCGCCGGTAGGGTTTGCCGTGTGAAGCCGGCTATGCGCACAAAGCAAGATTTATCAGTAGCCTGTTTGTTCTCTTTGGGGGAGCAAAAATCATTATTGAAAAACCTGTTTTATTATGATATAATTCATATGTAACTATATTTAGGAGCCACACTGCTGCGATGTCTGATATTCTGAAAATTTCCGCCTCTCTTATAATCGGCTACCTTTTGGGAAGCCTTAATTCCTCGGTTATCGTGGGGAAAATATACGGCAAAGATATAAGAAAACACGGGAGCCGGGGCGCTGGATTGACAAATACACTCAGGGTTCTGGGTAAACCCGCCGCTGCCTTTGTGTTTGCGGGAGATATATTAAAAGGTATTCTCGCCTGTCTTGCCGGAATCCTGCTCGGTGTCGCATCACACGGTGACAACATAAGCCTGCTCGCAGCCGGCGCCGGCGCAGTTATCGGGCATAACTGGCCGCTCTATTTTGGATTTAGGGGCGGAAAAGGGGTTCTCACGGCGGTGAGCGTTCTCTTTATGGTCAATTGGGTTGTGGCGCTTATATGCTTATCGCTCTTTGTGATTATTGTGGCGCTAACCCGCTATGTTTCGTTGGGGTCTATATGCGCCGCGCTTCTTTTTGCGGTAATTTCGTTTATCCCTGTTTTTGGGGGCGGCCCGTATTTTTATGTATTTGCCTGTTTTATTTCGTCTATGGTGATCCTCCGGCATATGGCAAATATTAAAAGATTGTTATCGGGAACCGAGAATAAGCTTACCGTAAAAAAATAAAATTATAACCGAACCGCTCCGAGCTGGGGCGGTTCGGTCTTTTTTATGTTTGCGTTATAAATACCCTTCTTGTTTGCGCCGGTTGGGCATTCGCAAAATTTACGCTGCCGCAGAGTGCGATGTTGTTTACTCTGTAATGATGTTTTTTGTCAAACTATATCCTGCCTCTTTTTGGCCCCGGAGTTGAGCTGGCGGCGCTTGACCTTTGTGTCAAGCGAGAAAAGGAGCGAGGTTCGGTAGCTGTGGGGCGACATACCGGTGTATGTTTTAAAGACGCGGGAGAAATATTGAGGGGTATCGAAGCCGAGAAGGGCTGAGGTTTCGCGGACTGTTTTGCCTCGGCAGAGATATTCCTTTGCCGCCTCAATCTTTTTTTCGGTGTGGTAGGTAATTATGGTTTTTCCGGTATGTATGCGGAAAAGGTCGCACAGGCGGCTTTTGCCGTAATGAAAGACCTCGCACAGCTCTCCGATTGTTATTTTTTCGCCGACGCGGCTGTCAATATAAGTCATTATTGCTTGCGGGAGGTCGTTTGTGGGCGGCGAAGAGGGCGGAGGGGGCGGAGCTGCGGCATCGGGCGAGTCGCTGACGCGCAGGAGCTTGATCAGAAGCGTTTCGAGCAGCAGGCGAATCATTTGCTCTCCGCCGAGCGGTGCGTTATCGGTTGGCACTAAGGGATGGGAGGAGCAATCGAAAGTGCTGGCGCCCTCGTCGATTAGCGAGGCAATAAGCGGGCGCGAGGCGGGAGGGACGGTGAGCGGGGTGAGCCCGAAGCGCTTCATTGCCGGAGAGCGGCATGAGAAAGAGATAATAAAGACATTGGCGCCGTGCGAGCCGTCGCAGCAGATTTTGTGGGGAAGATTTGGCGCGTGGAGGATAACCTGGCCGGCCTTAAGCGGGTATTCCAGCTCGCCGGCTCGAATTAGGGTGATTCCGCGGTCAACATAGATAAGCTCCCAGAAGTCGTGCAGATCGGTTTTCGACCGATAGTCGGGCGAAAAGCTCAAATAATAAATGGTGGCTATTTTGCTGACGTGCAGCAGGTTTTTCAGAGGAATCTGAACATAACTCATCGCCATATGCCCCCTCTTGGTAATTTATTATAATTATATCATAGTCGCAAGTTTCCCGGAAGCCTGCCAATGTGTATATTATAACATAGGCGCACGAATTGTACAATAATATTGGCCAAGCTTTTCATTGGAATATATTATAAGAATATCATACCATTCTGTATTACCGCCCGAACTAAAATATGTTATTATAATCCTTGATAAGATGTCATCCCGCGCCGGGTGGCGCGAGTGCATCTAGATGAAAATTCATAAATACCGGTGTGATGAGAGAGGTGTAACCATAGCATGGAAACTAAAAAGATAAGAGTTGCGATGATTGGCTTTGGTGGAATCGCCAAGTCGCATAAGCGTGCGTATGACGAGCTTTCGCGCGACGGGGTGCCGGTTGAGCTTGTCGCAATCTGCGACATAAACCCCGAGCAATTCAAAAAAGCACAGGCAATCAACCTTGAGGGAAACCCGAAATACGACCTCTCGTGCCAGAGGCTGTACACAGATCTAGACCAAATGCTCGAAAATCAAGACTTCGACATGGCCGACATCTGCCTGCCGTCATATATGCACAAGGAATACACGATAAAAATGCTTAGAGCGGGCAAGCATGTACTCTGCGAGAAGCCGATGGCGCTCAATTCCGCAGATTGCCTTGAGATGATAAAGACAGCCGAGGAATGCAGGCGCGAGCTGATGATAGGGCAGTGCCTGCGCTTTGAGCCCCTCTATCTTGTCCTAAAAGAAGCGGTTGAAAATAATAGATACGGCAGAGTTAAATATGCCTATTTCGAGCGCCTTTCCTCAATGCCGCGCTGGGGTTTTGACGGTTGGTACCATGACACCGAGCGCGGAGGTGGCGCTATTATGGATCTGCACATTCACGATGTTGACATGGTGCGCTTTCTTTTCGGAGAGCCATCTCGGGCATCGTCAATCTCATATGACACAAAATCGCGCTGGACGGTGGTGAACAGCCGCTTTTGTTACGGCGACGACACAATAATAGTGGCCGACGCTTCGTGGGACGAGGCGGCAAGCACGAAATTTTCAATGTCATACCGCATAAGATTTGAGAAGGCCGAGATAAAGCTTGAGGGCGGCAAGGTTACAGTCTATCCCGACGAGGGGGCGGCATATCAGCCCGAACTGCCGCGCGCCAACAGAATGGCCGAGGAGATAAAGGCGCTGGTGATGGCTATAGCCGGCTCGGGCAAAAATGCCGGCAACCCTCCAGAGAGCGCCATGATGACAGTAAAATTAGTCGAAACTCTGCGCGAGAGTGCCGAGAGAAGAGGAGAGTGGGTGGCGTTTTAACTCGCGCGCAAGCCCTCTCGGACATCAAGCGCACTTTATATACCATATAAATATAATTAGAACAGAAGGGATAGTCATAATTATGAGAAAACTTGGAGTGCTTATCGCTTGCGGGCCCGGCACCGATGTTAAGGCCGAATTTCTGCGGGCGCAGAACTACGGAATGCAGTCCTGCCAGCTCAACATTTGGAATCAGAGTACCTACACAGACGAGAAGGCGGCCGAAATTAACGCGGCGCTTGCCGAAACCGGATTTGAGATTTCAACGCTTTGGGCAGGGTGGTCAGGACCTAAGGAGTGGAATTTCACGGCAGGACCGGCAACTCTCGGACTGGTTCCCCCCGCGTATCGAGGCCAGCGCTTGGCCGAGCTACACAGCGCGTCGGTCTTTGCGTCGAAAATCAATGTCAAACAGATTGCGACACACGTCGGATTTATACCCGAAAATCCCGACGACCCGAATTTCAGCGGAACAGTTGCAGCCCTTCGGAATATTGCTAAGGCGATGGCCGAGAGAGGGCAATATTTCTTGTTTGAAACCGGACAGGAGACGCCGGTTACGCTGCTCCGCGCCATACAGGCAATAGGAACGTCCAATCTGGGCATAAATTTTGACACCGCCAACCTCATTCTTTACGGCAAAGCAAATTCGCTCGATTCGCTTGAGGTGTTCGGGAAATACGTTATGGACACCCACCTCAAAGACGGGCTATATCCGACAGACGGCATGAAGCTCGGGCGACAGGTTCAGCTCGGAACGGGAAGAGCAAATCTGCCGGCACTTGTAGACGCGCTCGACGCGCTTGGCTATACCGGGGCATACACTATTGAGTGCGAGCTGCGCGGAGACGACAAAATTGCGCTTATAAAAGAAGCCGCTCAATATATGAGGTCTATCTTTGAGAAGAAAGACGGCCGACATAATTAATTGCGTTAAATAAATATAATTTATACGGAGGAAACAATGATTATGAAAAACACTATCAGATTTGTCGCGCTCCTGTTGCTTGCAGCCATGCTCGGTTTGACCTTTCTATCCTGCTCCGATAAGACCGACGGCAACGAAACATTAGATGAGAATGTCCAAACCGAGGCGCCGGTAGACTCCGAAACCGAGGAGCCGCGGCAAGACAATCTTCCCGACAGGCTTGATTTTGACCAGAAGGAAATCCGCATTATCAGCCGCGACAGCGACTGGGTTCGCGGAGAGATATGGACAGACGGCATTACGGGGGATTTGATAAACGACGCTATCTACAACCGTTCAATAGCCGTTGAGGACAGATTGAATGTCAAGATTATCAATCAGGAGATCACCGGAGGAAACTATGTGGTTTCAGAGGCGCTGCGCACCTCTGTCAAGGCCGGAACCGACGATTATGATATAGCGGCAAACAGCGTCTATTCCACCATAATGTACACAAGCGAAAACCTCTTCCGAAATCTTTACGACTGCGAATATCTTGATCTGGCGCAGCCCTATTGGTCGCAGGGCTTTAACGATGCAGCCTCTGTCGGTAATGCACAGTATATGTGCACCGGCTCGATAGCGCTGACCCTATACCGCTATATGTTCGTGACCTTCTTCAACAAGAATATGTTTGAGGCTAAGAATATGCCGAATATGTATGAGATTGTTGAGGACGGCAAGTGGAATATTGATTACCAGAAAGAAGTGGCTGCAGAATTTTATGATGACCTGAACGGAAACGGCATTGCCGACATAAACGACAGATACGGATTTCTGACCACAAATGTTGCGTATATCGATCCTTATTGGTCAAGCTGCAAGCTTCCGATTCTTACAAAGAATGAAGATAATTATTATGTTTACAGTGTTGATACCGACCGGATGTCATTAGCGGTTGACAAGATACTCGACCTTTGGTACAACTGCCCCGGCTCTCACATCGTGGAAAGCGTCTCCGACGCGGCCAACCAGATAGTGGGCGCCTCGGCAATGTCCGAAGGGAGGACTGCTATGGCAACCCTGCGCCTTGTCGCGGTTGAAACAGACCATCTGCGGAATATGCAGGATAAATACGGCATTATACCGATTCCTAAGCTTGATGAATCTCAAGAGGATTACAGCACCTTCCTTCACGATCAGTTCACTGCCTTTGCGGTAGTCTCGACTGTTGGTGAGGATGACCTTGACATGATGGGAGCCTTCCTTGAGGCAACGGCATCCGAGAGCTACAAGTCGGTCGTTCCCGTATATTACGAGATTGCTCTCAAGACGAAGTATGTTGACGATGAGGAATCAGGCAGGATGCTTGATCTTATCTACGATTCAATCTACATAGATGCCGGCGTTCTCTACACCAAAACCCTTAATTCGGTGCACCAGCAGTTGCGCACTATTATAAGAAGCAAGAACAACACCGTATCCTCAACCTTCAAGTCTCTTGGCAAGGTGATTGAAAGACTGCTCGACACCATGAATGAATCTATAGCAAAGATACAAGAATAAGGCGGCGGGGGAGGGGAATTACCCGCAAAACTCTCCCCCTTGTTGAGCGCAAACAAATAACCCCCCGGATAATATCCGGGGGGCTTTGTGTTAAGCGATGTTTATCTTTATATTTGGTGTGCCGTTATCCCTGCTGCTCAAGGAAGGAATCGGTGATTTTCTTGAGCTGAGCGGTGAGAACTCTCTGAAGCTGCTTTGATGTCGATGCCCATGAGGCTGCCGTTGTCATGGCAATGCTCGGCTTCTCACTAATTCTGCTCAAATCCTCGGCGAATATTCTGCCAAGATCAAATACTATAGAGCCGCGAACTACGTCGTACATCTCAGCTTCTGTCTCTGTTGCCGAATATTTCAGCTTCATGCAGATTTCAAAGAGCGCGGGGGTTGAGTTTCGGTAGGCCTCGCTGCCCCAACATTCAAGCACTGCCGAACACATTGACTGCGTCTGGTCGTCGGCGCTCTTGATAATGCCAAAGAGAGTGAAGGGGTTGCCGAGGATGGTGTAGTAATCCTCTTGGTTCTCGTCGTATTTCGGGTTTGGCACGATTCCGTATTCCCAGCTTACGTCCACAAGGCTTGTGGGTTCGCCTGGGGCAACCATGAATGCGCGGAGCTGGCAGGTGAGCGCATTCCCGTTTGCAAAGGGTGCATGATAGGTGACCGCCGCGCCCGACCGGCTGATATAGCAGGTGTCAGACATCATCCACGGCCCGAGCTTGTCGATTAGGTTAATGGCCTTCTCGCTGAAGAAATCGTCTGAAATTTTAAGCAGAGTATCGGGATCGTGATCGACAAGTTTTAGGTTGCTGTTTGTATAGAAAGCGTCGGCGTTGTAGTAAATTGTGGTAAAGCCGTAGAAATCGCTCTCAGATTGACGCCCGTTGCTGTCAAGATCGACATATTGATTTGAGGTGATGGCGATCAGTTTATCAAGCGTCCATGTATTGTTTCGCACGTCCTCGGCGGGGAACTGAAGATCAAGATTTACAAATTGCTCCTTGTTATAGAAAATCGCGGTCATATAGTGGAGCACGCTTGTGGCAGCGTCGCCGGTTATGAAGTAAACCGCGTTGCCGATTGTCACCGTGTCGACCATATTGTCGGGCCACCAGGGTTTATTAAAGTCGAGATAGCTGTCCTCAATTGCATTTATGTTTGCTAAGTAACCGTCAACGGCAAGCATTCCCGCCGTTCTGCTGTAGGTTGCTATTATGTCATAGGCGTTGTCACCGGAAAGATAGCTTTTCTGAACGGTGCTGACAAAAGAAGCTGTGTTGCTGACATTTCCGGGCTGTCCATGCCAGAAGAGTTTGACGCCGAGGCGATCCTCAATCTGAAGGTTTCGTTTGAAAACCGCGTCGTTTGTAACGTCTCCGGTGGTTTTTTCAATGCCGAACTCAGGTCGGGTGTAGTCATTCCAGTGAAGGATATTGACATCGGTATTGAAATTAAGGGTGTCGGGTAGGTTGTCTTTTTCGTAACCCTGCGGATCAAGATTGTCGTCGGTTTCCTCGGATGTTTCAAGTGAAATCGGCTGGGTGGTGATGTCATCAACCTCGCTCTCTTTGGCGCAGGAAATGACGCTTATCAAGGTGATCAGCGCAAGGAAAAGAATAAGGGCTTTTCTCATTGTAACGACTCCTTGTAATAATTTTTTTTATTATAACATACTTTTTCCATATTTTCAATGATTTTTTTTGTACTTGACAAAATAAATAGTCTATTATTATAATGTTAATATGAACAAATTCGAGGAGACGCGGCACATGATAGACGAAAAACATCTCCGCGGGCGGCTCAAAGAGCTTGCCGAGCGCGCCTATACAACGGGCAGATATACATATTCGGATTTTTTAGGTCTTTATGAGACAGATATACTGATGAGAATGAAAAAGGAGCTGTCCTATGCCGGACTTGAGCTTTTCGGGGGAGCTGATTGCTGCGAGAGGCGGGTTGCGCGATTCGGCATCGGTCGATATGAGGAGAACTATCCGATATCAATCATGACCGCACACCCAGTCTCACAAAAATTTGCCGATGGCCTGACCCACCGCGATATACTCGGCGCTCTGATGAACCTTGGCCTTGAGCGCGGCGTGGTCGGAGATATTTATATAAAGGAAAATGTCGCTTATTTTTTCTGCCTTTCGCGCGTTTCGCCCGTGATTGAAGCCGAGCTGACAAGGGCAAAGCGAACAACGCTTGTCTGCCGCCGGACAGAGGAGCTTCCAAAGGGCGTCGGCGGCGAAAATTATGAGGAGGAGAGGGTGCAAAT
>JBNRMS010000056.1:0-33238 GCA_050309735.1 Eubacteriales bacterium | reverse complement strand
AGATTGAGAAAGCCTCATGGGAGACTACCGAGCGGCTTATCGAGGCCTTCGCACAGGACGGGGGAGCGGATGAGCGAGAAGAATTGCCGGCCGACGAACTGCCCGCAGATAGGCTCGGTGAGCAGCTCAAAGAGCGCACAGACACCGGGGGCGCTCATACCCGTGCGGCCTCGTGTGAGCCGCCCCCGGCGCCCTCGAGGGCGCTCGGAGCGGCGCTCGGAGATTTGATTGAATTTTTGCGCCTTGCCGACATTCGCGACTATGCCTCTCAGCGCTCCTTTGCCGCCGAGCGCGGCGAGCTGCCCGATCTCATAGCAGACCGGATAAACGAGATAGCTTTTGATATTATAGGCGACGTTATCCTTGCCGATGAAGGACAGGGTTATTCGCTTATTGAAGATTACAGAAAGGAAGTATTCGATGACTGACAATGACATAAACAGAGTGCCTGCCGTGCCGCGGCGAATTCTCGGTTCGCTGCTCGCGTCGGTCTCAGCCGGAGTGGTGCCGCGTGCCGGGGCGCCTTATATTGCGATAGGTCGCAAAGACGAAATAGCGGCCCTGCTCTCCGACCTTGAGACAGTGAACGAGGGCGGCGGGTCTATGCGCTTTCTTATCGGGCGCTATGGCAGCGGAAAAAGCTTCCTTATGCAGCTTTTACGCGGCTATGCCCTTGAGCGCGACTTTATCACTGCCGACGCCGACCTCTCTCCCGAGAGGCGGCTTTACGGCAGCGGGGGCAGCGGCGTGGCGACCTATCGTGAGCTGATGAAAAACCTTGCTTCAAAGTCCTCGCCCGATGGCGGGGCGCTTCCGAAAATTATCGCCCGCTGGATATCCTCAATGCAGGCCGACATATCGTCCGACATCGCGCCGGGCGGCGCCGAATTTACAAGAAGGCTTGGCGCGCGGGTTGCCGAGGAGCTGCGCGAGGTTGAATTTCTTGTGGGCGGTTTTGATTTCTCGCGGGTGATAACCGAGTATTACCGCGCTTATGTCGAGGGAGACGAGGAGATAAAAAGCGCTTGTATCCGCTGGCTGCGGGGCGAGTATTCGACCAAAACCGAGGCGCGCGGCTCGCTCGGGTTTGTGGTTTCGGTTATAATCGACGACGACAACTGGTATGATTTCCTCAAGCTCTGGGCGGCGCTGGCGCGGCGGATGGGATATCGCGGGCTTATTGTCTTTATTGATGAGTGCGTCAACCTTTATAAAATCACACACCGCGTCAGCCGCGAGAACAACTATGAGAAGATTCTCTCGATGTTCAACGACACGCTTCAGGGGCGGGCGCCGGGGCTTGGAATCATTCTCGGCGGCACGCCGCAGTTTCTTGAGGACACGCGGCGCGGGCTTTTCGGCTATGAGGCTCTCAGGAGCCGTCTTTGCGACAGCCGCTTTGCGCTTGAGGGATACAAAAATCTTATCGGACCGGTAATCAGACTGCGCCGTCTATCAGACGATGAGTTGCTCGCGCTGATTGCGCGAGTTACAAGGCTCTATTCACAGCACTACAACTGGACGCCGAGAATAAGCGACGATGAAATGGTTAGTTTTCTCGGCGTCTGCCTTGAGCGCGCCGGAGCGAACACAATGATAACGCCGCGCGAGATGCTGCGCGATTATATGACCGTTCTCAATATCCTCATGCAGAACCCGGCGGCGTCCTTCTCGGATATAGTCGGCAGCGCGGTGACGCTGAAAACGATAAACGACGAGCCTGACGAGAAGCCCTACGGTGGAAGACCGGGAGACACACCGCGGGCAGAGCAAAAGAAAAAGTTCAATCCGGAGGACATAGAGTTTTAGTTTTTG
Source organism: Eubacteriales bacterium (assembly GCA_050309735.1). Taxonomy (GTDB): domain Bacteria; phylum Bacillota; class Clostridia; order Oscillospirales; family CAG-272; genus UMGS1002. The sequence continues at coordinate 31,423 of JBNRMS010000056.1, read as the reverse complement.
CCTTAGTCAGCACTCTCCCGATTGTTCACTCGCTAAATGAAACAGGAGGCGGATATGACAGAAGCCGACAAAATTTTTTCGCGTTTCCCCGATTTTGTGCGCGAGTTTATCTACTCGCGCTCGTGGGAGAGCTTGCGCGCTGTTCAGATAGCGGCGGCGAAGACGATTTTTTATACCGACCGGAATCTGCTTCTCACCTCCTCAACGGCGAGCGGCAAGACCGAGGCGGCCTTTTTCCCGGTGCTCACCGAGCTTTGGGAGAATCCGCCCATGTCGGTTGGCGTTCTTTATATCGCGCCGCTCAAAAGCCTGATTAACGATCAGTTCGCGCGGATTGACGAGCTGCTTGAGGAGACAGGCGTTCGCGTGACCCATTGGCATGGCGACGTTGCGGCCTCGCACAAAAAAAAGCTGCTCGATAACCCGAGCGGGATATTGCAGATCACGCCCGAGTCACTTGAATCAATGCTTATCAACCGCTCAAACGATATTGTGCGGCTTTTTTGCGACCTGCGCTATGTGATAATCGACGAGATTCACACGCTGACCGGCACCGACCGGGGCAATCAGATTATCTGTCAGCTAAGCCGGATCTCAAGGGTTATAGGCCGCTCGCCCCGCCGGATCGGGTTGTCGGCAACTGTCGGCGACCCGGCGCTTGCGGCGGCGTGGCTCGGAGCCGGAACCGAGCGCGAGACAGATATGCCGGTCTTCCGCGAGGAAAAGCTGCGCTGGCGGCTCGGGCTGGAACATTTCTATATTCAAAATCTAAATGAAAATCAGACCACCTCGGACAAGGACGGCGCGCTCGCCTCGGAACAGACGCTTTTGCACGAGAACGACAGCGGCGGTCTTGTCGCCGAGCTTGACGCGGGATACGAATATATGTATGATTGCGTGAAGGATAAAAAGTCGCTTGTCTTTTCAAATTCACGCGAGGAGACCGAGTATATCTGCGCCACCTTCAGGCAGATTGCCGAGCGGAGGGGCGAGCCTGATATATTCCTTATACACCATGGATTTTTGTCGGCATCGATTCGAGAGGAGGCCGAGCTTAAAATGAAGGACGAGGAGACGCATGCCGTTACCTGCGCGACAGTGACGCTTGAACTCGGGGTTGACATAGGGCGGCTTGAGCGCGTGCTTCACAACGATTCGCCAAGCTCGGTTTCAAGCTTTCTTCAGCGCCTCGGCCGCTCGGGGCGACGAGGACAGCCCCCCGAGATGATGATGGTTTTCCGCGAGGAAAACCCGCTGCCAAACACCCCGCTGCCCCAGCTTATCCCGTGGGGTCTTATCCGCGCAATTGCGATAATTCAACTATATATCGAGGAGCGCTTTATCGAACCGCCCCTGACGCGCGAGTTGCCCTTCTCACTGATGTTTCAGCAGACTCTCTCAACCCTTGCCGCCTCGGGCGAGCTTACTCCCCGCCGCCTTGCCGAGCGCATGCTGTCGCTGCCGCCCTTTTCTGCCGTCAGCCGCGAGCAATTCAAAGCGCTGCTCATATCAATGCTTGAGAACGACTTTCTTGAAATGACCGAGGAGAAGACAATTATTGTCGGCCTTGAGGGTGAGAAGCTGCTAAAAAGCTTTAAATTCTATGCCGTTTTCAAGGACAGCGAGGACTACACCGTCCGCTGCGGCTCAGATGAAATCGGCCTTATAACCTCGCCGCCCCCGGTTGGAGATCGCTTCGCACTGGCTGGGCGGGTTTGGGAGGTTGAGGAGCTTGATTTAAAACGCAAGCTGATATACGTCAAGAGCGTTGGGGGTAAAATGGAGATTGCCTGGCCGGGCGACTGGGGTGAGATTCACACGCGCATACTTGAGAGGATGAAAAAAGTTCTCGCCGAGGACACAATATATCCCTATCTCAAGCCAAATGCGGCAGAAAGGCTAAAGCAGGTGCGTCACCTTGCGAAAAACACCCGAATGCTTTCCCGCTCGATGGTGCCTCTGGGCGGCTATTCGTGGTGCCTTTTCCCCTGGCTCGGCACTCGTTCCTTCCGAACCCTGCGCAAATTCATAATGCAGCACTCAAAAGAATTCAAAATCTCAAATCTCGAATTTGACAGCAGCTGCTATATGACCTTCCGGATGGAGCGCGGAAGCGACTACGAACTGATAAAAGCACTCGCCGAGAAGGCGGCTCGCGAGGGAATAGACCGCGCCTCGCTCGTTGCCTCGGGTGAGCTGCCCATCTTCGACAAATACGACGACCACATCCCCGGCGACCTTCTGAGAGCCGCCTATGCCGCCGACAAGCTCCGTTCTGACGAGGCCGAGAGAAGACTTGCGGAGATTTTAGGCGAGTATTGATAATAAACACCAATTAAAATATTAAGCTAATGGGGGATACGCTGGGGGAAACTTCTTTCAAGAAGTTTCCCCCAGCCCCCTTCAAGAACTTTAAGAGCATTTTGTACAGTAAAATATGGAGAGTGCCGCGCCGCCCCCGGCCGGGTCCCATATCCATATCCGGGGTCGGGGTGAGGCAAGTGCAGAAACGGCATAATGTGTACATTGGCAGGTTTCGGAGAAACCTGCGATGTCGCAACGGCAAAGTAACGCATGGGAGAAATTCACTTGCGACTATGATATAATAGTGTGTACATTGGCAGGTTTCGGAGAAACCTGCGATGTCGCAACGGCAAAGTAACGCATGGGGAGAAATTCACTTGCGACTATGATATAATAGTGTGTACATTGGCAGGTTTCGGAGAAACCTGCGATGTCGCAACGGCAAAGTAACGCATGGGAGAAATTCACTTGCGACTATGTTATAATTAGGTAATAGCATGAAGATACTCGGGGACTTTTTCAAAAAAGCCCCCGAGTATCTTCCGAGTATCTTCAATGTTTTATCCCTTTACCGGGAAATGTTTTTATAGGCCTGATACACTCTCATTGCTCCAATGCTCGGCGCGAGCCGAGCCAAATCGTCGGGCACCTCAATGATGTTGCTGACACCGACGTGTTCGAGCAGAGTGATGAACACCTTCCGCAGAGGATTTCCGCCGCCTACCACGAGCGGGCGGCCGGGAGTGCAGGATTCTTTTGTGATGCGGATATCGTCATAAAGAATTGCGCCGACGAAGAAGTTGGCGGTTTCGTCCTCGCTCCAGCCCCCCCAGAAACGCACCATGCGAGCCTTAATAAGAGTGGGGGAAACGCCGTGGCGCGAGCAGTAGTCATAGCCTTCTATGAGCTTAGCGGGGATAATATTTCTGATAACAGGGCGGGGCAGAGAGTGCCTGAGCAGGGTGTGCTCAGACATGGCGCAGATAAACTCGCCGCACATACCCGTCTTAAGTGAGGTTATCTGCCCTGCCGGGTTTACTTCAATCACCTTGTTATAAGAGCCGGGGAGGGCGATTGTAAAGTCGCCCTTGAGCCCGAGCCCGGCCATTATTCCATATGTCTCGCATTCCTCACCGCTCATAGAGTCGAGCAGTTCTATAATTCTGTCCTTGTCGGTCTCGCCCGCTTTTGGGGCGGTCTTGACGCCGGGTATGAAGAGAATCGGGATCTCGGTTATTTCCGGGATGAGAACAAAGCGCGCGGCGCCGGCGCTCTCGTTTATACCAACCGGAACGGCTTCGTGGGGAACGTGATAGATGCCAACGTCAGAGGCAAGAGTACCCGACGATATAATCGCCTTGATATCGCCCTCGACAAGCGAATTCCGCTCGAGCAGCTCGGTGACGGATTTTTTAAGCGACACTTTGAGAAAATTATTAGTGCCGTCGAAGGCGGTGTTACGAACTCCGGCCCGGCAGCAGATCTCGTCAATCATGTCGGCGTCGTCAAAAAGGCGGCAACGCATATTCGTGGTGCCGCAGTCAACAGTAATAAGCATTATATACCCTTTTATCTTAGAATGAATTTTCTCTAAAAGTATAACACATTCGCCCTTGAAAATCAATCGGATTTGTGTTTATTAATCCCTTTTTTCAGACACGTCTATTACAAGCGCGCCTCCAACTGTGAGGACAAGCCCTGCCAATATGTATTCTAAGATTGCCGGGAAGTCGGTCGCGGCCGCCCCCGGGCTCGAACTCTTTAGCATTATGAGGAAGGCTATCAACTCAACCAAAACCAGCGGCAGGCAGATATTCAGAAAGAATAGGGAGCGGCGCGAGAGGCGGCCGAGGCCAAAAATCAGGCCGAAAATTCCCCTTTTTTTGCTTTTGTATGTATTTTTCAATTTTTTGCTCCTTTTCATTAGTATTATGAATAATTATGACGATAAGATAATATGAATAATGTGTATGTTGGCAGGTTTTGCAAAAACCTGCGATGTCGCAACGGCGAGGTAGGGGATGGGAGGAATTCACTTGCGACTATGTAATAATAAGCCTGTTTTGGCAAATATAAATTAAATTATGGCGAACAAATTTTCTTTTTTAGGTTAAAAGTTTATGAAAGTGTACTTTCCCTTTAAATTATATCAAAATTACGAGTATAAATCCATACAATGTTTCTTGAAAAACAACCTCAATAATGAATAAATACCATAATATGGATAAGATATGGGCTTGTGCCTAAATAATCTTAATCAAAAGAATGATTTTTTAGCATGCTAAAATAAAGTCACATTACAAGAATAAGGAGACGACCATGAGTTACATTAATTCTACCCCCCAAAAAATTCGGGGGAGCGCAGAGAACAAAAAGGGCCGGATACTTATAGCAGAGAACAAGGCCTCGGTTCTCGGCGCAGATGTCAATTATCGTTTATATCAGATGAGGCGCAGAGGAGATCTTACCTATCAGCTTTATGCCGGGTATGGTCGCGAGAGGGTTTACTGCTGCGCGGGAGGAGACCGCAGCATTGCCGAGAGCATATTCGCCGCGGTGGTGAAGGGAAGTGTCACCCCTTGCACGCTCGCCTGTATTGTCGAGGATTTGCTTCCCGACCCGGCAGATGCCGAGTCCGCTCTCTTGATGGCCGGAGGAGCTTAACTAAATAACTAAAGCGCGCCGGGGCGCCGCATGCGGGAATTACACTTCTTGCAGGCGGGTACACCGGCGGCTTTTTATCAAAATATTGTGGTGCTTCCTTAAAACATACTTTACAAAAGGCAGATATTGTGGTAATATGAATTATGTATAATTAAGGAATAAAATGAATTTGAGAGAGGAATAAGGTATGAAATGCCCGTCCTGCGGATATCCAGACAGCAAAGTGGTCGACTCCCGTCCCGTGGCTGACGGAGGAAGCATCAGGCGCCGTCGCGAATGCCTTTCATGTCAGAAACGCTTTACCACCTTTGAGGTGATTGAATCGGTGCAGATTGTTGTCGTGAAGAAAAACGGTTCGAAGGAGCTTTTTGATCGCAATAAGTTGCTCTCGGGCCTGCTCAAAGCCTGCCAGAAGCGACCGGTTAACGCCGAGGAGATTGTTACAGAGATAGAGACCGAGCTTCAAAACTCGCTAAGGCTCGAGGTGACCTCACGCGAGCTTGGGTGGATGGTGATGAACAAGCTCAAGGAGCGTGACGAGGTTGCGTATGTTAGATTTGCCTCGGTTTACCGCGAATTCAAGGATCTTGACACCTTTTTGCACGAGCTGAACGAATTGAAGGAAAAGTCGGGAAGCGAGCCCGATAAATAATTAATTATTAGCAGGGATTCAAAATGCGGAGAACTATAGTATTTTTGCTTTTATTCTGCCTTTTTGCGGCGGGTTGTTCGGGTTCTTCGGGTGATGAGAAAGCATCGAGCGGCGCCGGAATGACCGAGGCGCAAAGCTCGGAGTTACCCACAGCCGACACAATTTCGCTGCTTGACGGCGAGGGGAAACCGCTCTATCGACTGGTTCGACCCGACAGAGCGTCGGACATGATAAGGGACGCGGGGGTGGAGCTGCGTCTTACTCTTAACAGGCTTGCCGGCCTTGAATTTGAAATTACGAGCGACTTTTTGAATAAAAACAAAAATGAAAGTGCCGATGGCATTTATGAAATACTGCTCGGTGACACTAACCGAGCCGAATCGGCTGCGGCAGCCGCGGGGCTTGGGTTTTATGAATATGTTATATGTGTTATGGGCGAGAAAATTGTTATTGCCGGGGGCAGTGACTATGCCGCAGCAAGGGCGGCTGCCGAATTTCCGGCTCTGCTCAAGGGCGAACATCTCAGCCTTGCGCCCGATATGCGGATTTTTGGAAGCGCTGAGACTGGCGCCTATCTTGTAGGCATTACAAATCAGGGTGAGTCGAAAATTGAGGTGTATGATATTAGCACCAGAGCTATAAACGAGAAAACACTTTTGTTCAGTGTTGATATGCCCTATTTTAATATCGCGGGGCTGAAGCTGCGAGTACATGAGGAATGGGGCGATGTGGTTATTTCGGCCTGCGGGAGTAACTATGCCTCGATTGTAGCCTACCCCGAGGGCAAAACCCTATGGTCGACCCATTCGGCCGCAAATAATCCGCACAGCGTTGAGCTGATACCGGGAAATATCTTTGTTGTTGCCTCGAGCACAGGAGGAGCCCTGCGCTTCTTTGACCTTGGCGGAAACCCGAATAAGTATCTCGAAATTGCCTACCCCGACGCTCACGGAGTTTTGTGGGATCCCGAAAATCAAATCCTATGGGCGCTCGGGTCTAATATGCTCAAAGCCTATACAGTCGGGCGGTCGGGCTCGGGAGAGATTGTGGCCGAGGAGGTGGCAGAGCGCAACTCTGTTGTCCCGACAGCAGGAGGGCATGATCTTGCGCCGGTTTACGGCGACAAAAATCAGCTTTGGATAACTTCAAATTCTATGGTTTACAAATATGACAAGGCAAAGAAAAGCTTCGCCACAAACTTCCCGGGCAGCGATATTATTAAAAAGAAAGGCGTTAAGGGAGTTGGAAATTTTCCGGATGGCTCGATAGTCCTTGTCAATCCAGACGGGGTTTTTAGAACGTGGACAACGGCAACGGTCGACTTTTATCTTGCGAGCGGCGAGAAATATACCCACATTGCCGCTCAATCGGCCACCGGGCATTTTTATAAGTGTCGGGTGTGGTGCTCGGATTACCAGTAGAACACCCCGTCAGCCCAGTACCTTCTCTATCGAATAAAGCGAATTGAGCACAAGCCAGAGTTGGGGGAGATAGCCCATAATCGTCCAAACGCCGGTGCCGCCGATATTAAATTCGTCGATAAGGCGGAAGGAGGCGTTATAACTCCTCGGGTCTCCGAACCAGACCTCATGCTCGACGGGGCCTCTTGGGGTGCGGTCGAAATAATTGAAGTAGGGAGCCTCGGAATATTGGTCATATTGAATCATCGCCCGCTTTTGCGATGCGAGCATTACTGCCTCAAGATTGCTCATAGCCTCGGCCATTGATTGCTCGCTGATATGCGGCAGCGTCCAGTTATATGCGTAATTTGGAACGCCGAGCAGCAGCTTTTCGGGCGGGACTGCTGTTACGGCATAGTCAAGAACCCCGCGAACCTGCGGCACCGGCGCTATGGCCATGGGGGGGCTGTAAATATAGCCGTATTCGTATGTCATCAGAAGCAGCCGATCGGCGGCTTTGCCGAGAGCTGAGTAGTCGTGCCCCTCGTAGAGCAGCCCCCTTTTTTCGGGCGATTCCTTGGGGGCAAGGTCGGCAAAAACAAAATATCCAAGAGGACTGAGCCGCTCGTGCGTGCGGGCGACCCAGGCGGCATATTCATCGGCATAGGCTCCGTCGATATATTCAAAATCAAATTCAACGCCTGCGTAGCCCTTCTCGCCGATAACCCGCTCGATATCGTCTATCAGCCTTTCCTGAAGCGCTGTGTCCGAAAGTATTTGCGTGACGAGCTCGGGAGAAAACCTGCCGTCCTCTCCGAGCGAGGTGAGCATCATTATCGGGGCGACGTCGTATTCACGCGCGAGCGAGATTAGCTCGTCGTCGTCATCAAGGACGATTAGTGTTCCGTCGGGTCGCATTCCGTATGAAAAAATAGAGAGATATGTAAGATACGGGAGGGTGGAGCGCAGAACATCGCGCTCAATGAAGGGATAGGCATATCCGGTTACCTCGACGCTTCGGCCGAGTTCGGGCTCGGGAAGGTGAATAAAGAGAAGCTGTTCGGTAAGTAGTTCAAATCCCCCCATTAAAAAGGGATTGTTGCGCCAGAGCTGATCAACGCTGACACCAAACCGCTGCGCGACAGACCAGAGCGAGTCGCCCTGTTGCACGGTGTAGGTAAGGGTTGGCTGAAGAATCACAAGCGCCTGCCCGACCGAAAGAATACCGGGAGGTTCAAGGGCATTGTCAGACGCAATGCGCTCGGCGGTCGTTCCAAACCGGCGGGCGATAGACCAGAGGGTGTCGCCGGGCTTCACAGTGTATATTTCCATCGTTTTCTCCTTAAAATATAAATTCAATGTTAGTATATGCCGCCGGGTGGGGAATGCTCGGCTCGGCGCCGAATATTAGCGGCTCGGGGCGCTAATAATATAAAATCGAAAGGAAGTGCTACTATGATCAACAAACCAAAGATTATTAAATGCATGGCGCGCGAGATTCTTGATTCGCGCGGAAATCCAACCGTCGAGGCGACTGTAGTACTCGAAGACGGAACGGTTGGGGTGGCCAGCGTGCCGTCGGGCGCGTCGACCGGAATATATGAAGCTCATGAGCTGCGCGACGGCGATACCAGGCGTTACGGCGGCCGGGGCGTACTTTTAGCTGTGCGGAATGTGTCAGAGGAAATCTCGCCGGCACTGGCCGGCATGAATGCTACCGAGCAGGCCAAGATTGATAAAACTATGGTCGAGCTTGACGGAACCGAAAACAAAAGCCGTCTTGGCGCAAACGCCATGCTGGCTGTCTCATTGGCAGCCGCCCGGGCAGCCGCCCGGTGGTATAGACTGCCGGTTTATCGTTATCTTGGCGGTATTGCCGCCTGCCGCCTGCCGGTGCCTATGATGAATATTCTCAACGGCGGAGCGCACGCGTCTAATAACGTGGAGATTCAGGAATTTATGATAGTGCCGTCGGGCGCACCGAGTTTTGCTGAGGCGCTTCGCATCGGCAGCGAGATAACAAGCACGCTCGGAAAGATCCTCAAGGACAACGGGATGAGTACCACCGTCGGCGACGAGGGTGGCTTTGCGCCCAACCTTGAGAGTGACGAGGAGGCAATACAGCTTATCATTCAAGCTATCGGAAGGGCGGGATATAGCACCGACCAGGTTAAAATCGCGCTCGACGCCGCGGGGGGAGAATGGTATGAGCAGGAGGGCTGGTACTTCATGCCCAAACGCAAAGAGCGCAAGTCGCTTTCCGAGCTGATAGACTACTGGGCGGAGCTCGGTTCAAAATACCCGATAGTTTCAATAGAGGACGGACTTGACCAGCGCGATTTTACCGGCTGGAAAAATCTGACCGATCGGATAGGCGAGCGGATGATGCTGGTTGGTGACGACCTTTTTGTCACAAGCGAAAAGAGGCTAAATGAGGGCATAGTCCTTGGTGCGGCAAACGCCATACTCATAAAGCCAAACCAAATCGGCACACTCACCGAAACGCTGAATGTCATCAGCAGGGCCAAAGATGCCGGATATAGCTTTGTCCTCTCGCACCGCTCGGGCGAAACCGAGGACACAACTCTTGCTGACATTGCGGTGGCTGTCAACGCGCCCTTCATCAAAACCGGCGCTCCCTGCCGGAGCGAAAGGGTGGCTAAGTATAACAGGCTCCTCCGGATTGAGTCGTCGCTCGGGGCGGCGGGGATATACGGGTAGAAAGATAAGAGACCGGGGAGGTTGATTTTTATCAACCTCCCCGGTTATCTTTTTTTCTTAATATTTATGTTTGAGCGCTTGGTCTAGCATGGCGAATATATTCTCTATCGGAACCCCGTGCTGCAGATTATGCACCGGAGTGAAAACAAACCCGCCGCCGGGAGAAAATATCTCAATTCGCTCGCGAACCTGCTCGGGCGCCCCCGCACTCCTGCGAATCGCAAACGAGGCGGAGGACACGGAAACACGGGCATGTGCCCGGGCATGTGCCCGAGAATATCTCGCTCTCTTATCGGACAGCGCGCTTGGGGAATACAGTTTTTATGAATTTAATCTCCCGCGCGCCCGCGCGGCAAAGCTGCTTGAGTCGATTGACAAATAGCTTATACCAATTGCCTGCTAAATTAAAAAATTGACAGCACCCTCTTTAAAATATTTTTTCATATGTCAGGTTTTGCCTTTGTGTATCGTGTTATATAGTGAAGGGGTCTTCAAAAAGAAGAAAGGATGGTCGGACAATGGATTTTAAAACAACCGGGGAGTTGACCGAATATGCAGTCCGGCAGCATCTTGACATGCTCATGCGGCTGGCATATCAGCGCACTCTGAACTTTGCTGACGCCGAGGACATCGCCCAGGAGACATTCCTGCGCCTTATGCGCCGCGAACCGGTCGAATTTTTGGACGATGAGCATCTTTGCGCATGGCTTATTCGGGTGACATTAAATCTTTGCCGCGACCTCGCGCGGCGCAAAGGGCGGCGCGAGGCCACCCAGCTGCCCGACGACATACCCGTGAGCGACGAATTTCCCGCCCTTATCGAGGAGGTGTCGGCTCTCCCCCGGCATATCGAGACGTGATTTACCTTTACTATTACGAAAACATGAGCGCCGCGGCAATCGGCGAATTGATTGGGAAAAGCGAGGCAAACGTTCATAAAATGCTCTCACGGGCGCGGGGAAAGCTCAAAAAAATATTAATTGAAGGGGGTGTTTATTAATGCGAAAAAAATACAGGTCGACAATGGAATCCTTCAGATTGAGCGACGACTACAAAGAGAGATTCATCAAAAAACTGCACTCTCAGCCGAGCGGGGCAGACAAAAAAAGAAAGCCTGTTCGCATAATGTCGTTTGTCAAGGTCGCCGCGTGCGCGGCAATGGTGGCTCTCCTTGCTTTGGGATATGTGAGGATAGTCCGGCTGATAGGGCCGCGCGGAGAGGTGGTTGACACCGGCGGGGCGATATCGCTTAGCGAGGGGGTGGGCGAGACGACGGCTGAGCATACTCAAACGCCGGCAGCCCTTGACGACAAGCTTATTAAGGCCACCGACGTGATGAAGAATGTGTTCGGGGTTGATTTCCCGTCTGCCTTTAGCTACAAGAGCGATTATTTTACGCTTGAATACGACGGGGGCGACAAATTTGTGCTTACAGATACCGGCAAGAGGGCGGCAAAGGTGCGCATTATGGATCTGGATCAAAGCACGGTAAAGGAGCGCTACGAATACGACGACAAGGGAAATAACGTGCGTCGGGGGGCGATTGCAAGGGAGAGCACATCTGGGGCATTCGAGGATAAGATTATATACAGCGATTACCGTGACGAATATAACGGCATCACCGCTCATACAACGAACGGCGAGATAAGCGGCGACATATATATAAATAAAGGGAGCAGGAACGCCGACGGCACTTATACCGCCCTGCGGTATGAGATGGTGCTCTCCGGCGACGGGAGAGTGTATCTTATTTCCGCCTATAAAACGATTTACAGCGACGACGGGCTTGAGCTTGAGAAGATTAAATACACTAATGCCACAACAACCTACACGACATTAAGCCGAAACGCGGGGATTGAGAAGGTTTTGCGCAACGGGGTGTATGAATACACAAAGTGGACTTTTGTTTATGGCTCGGACGGCAGGGTGAGGTCGGGGGTTGGACGCAGGAATCATACCGAGGGCGTTTTTACAAAAAATCTGACGGCCTCGGAGGAAACAGATACTATTTTTGTCACCGAGCTGGAGTTTGACAGTGAGGGCAGGGTGGTTTTGAAGACAAAGAAAAACGAATACTTTCTTGATATCGCAATATCGGATATCGCAATATCTTCGGTCAGCGTTACAAAGACGGTCTATGACCGAAACACCGTTACTATCACAGAAACGGGCGGCGGTTATGAGCATAAGGACGTTTCGATTTACAACGATAAAAATCAGCCAATAGACGTCAAAAAAGAAATTTCCCATAACGGCAAAACAATCTCAAACTCCCATATTACCTTTGAATATAACGAGAGGGGCGATGAGATAAAGTTCGTCGGTACGAGCAAAAGATCAAGCTCTGATACGGAAGACGACAATTCAGTAATCAATTTCGTTTCTATAAGCACGTGGGAGTATAATTAAGAAAGTCGTCTTCGGTCTGACTTTGTATTCTCACTCGGGGTGACAATTGTCGCACCGGAAGCGGAGCGGCATAGGGCGGGCAAAAAAACCGGGGAGGTTGATTTTTATCAGCCTCTCCGGTTATCTGTTATCTTTTTTCTTAATATTTATGCTTCATCGCTTGGTGCAGCATGGCGAATATATTCTCAATCGGAACTCCGTGCTGCAGATTATGCACCGGAGTGAAAACAAACCCGCCGCCCGGCGCGAATATCTCAATTCGCTCCCGAACCTGCTCGCGCACCTCGGCCGGAGTGCCGTTCTGCATAACGGTTTGAGTGTCGACCCCGCCCCCCCAAAAGACTAATTTGTCGCCGTATTTTGCCTTCAGCTCCGCCGGGTTCATGTTCCGGCAGGAGAGCTGTATCGGGTTTAGGATGTCAACGCCTGCCTCTACCATGTATCCGATAATATTTCCTATCGAGCCGCAACTGTGGTACATGGTTTTAACGTTGCTTGTGGAGTGAACATAGTCATTCACCTTTTTGATGTTTGGCATATAGAGATTTTTGAAAATCTGGGGGCTGAACATCTCGGCGTTTTGCGAGCCGTAGTCTGAGGTTGAGAGCAGCATGGTGTCAATATATTTGCCGACCGCCTCAAGATAAAGCTTTATGTTTTCAATGCCGCGCTCTGCCGCCGCCTCAAGGATTGAGTAGCAGTAATCCTCCTCGGTGAGAAGCAGGCAGAGCCAATTTGAGATTGTCTGCCCGGCGAGCAGGCCGGCTGTGAAAAGCTTGAGGTTGTTTATATTGCCGTGAATCGAGTAGTCGGTATTCTCATAGAGAAGCTTCGCCCGCTTCTCAAGTATCCGCAGTTCCTGATCGGTATAGAGGGGGATAGATTTGTAGTAGTCCTCCGGAGACATGAGGTTTTCGCCGAAATCAGCGGTCATGCCTGTCTCGCAGACTCTCTCAAAATAAAGGCCGCCAAAGGGCATTCGCCCTATCGGGCGCCCGGCCGCATCAAGTATATCCCAATAATCGCCTTGTCTGACAGGGTTGAAATCTCCCGGAACAAGCACTCGATATCGGTTTCCCGAATCCCAAAACTTCCAGTTTGCATTTGTGCAGCCCCATCTTTTTTCGATGTGGTTTTCAAGCTCTATGACGTCGGTTTTGAGAATGCGGCGCACAAGGTCGTCCGGGCGGGCAAGGAACTGAAAAGGGTCGTACACCTTTGCCGGTTCGGCATCAATGCCGAGGTAATTGACAAGGTCAATATACTCGGCCACATGAATTCCGGTGACATTGGTTCCGGCTATATCTATCGGAACTCTGTCGGCTTCCTTATGATTAATGGCAAGCCTGATTCGCTCTCGTGAGGTCATAGTATATTCCTCCATTTTTATTTGATACAATAATAATTCGGGCAGGTCTATTTGAAACCTGTTATGACACTTAGGCGGAGACACATTATAATTATAACAGATAAAAAATTTTATATCAATATATCCTTGTACTATTAATAGCATGAATGCGCTAAAATCAAATGACGCCTGCCTGCCGCAATAATTGGAAAGACATGATGATATAACCGATATAAAAGCAAAAAGCCTTTAATCTTTTTGGGATTAAAGGCTTTTTGCGTGGCGCGTCGTGAGGGACTCGAACCCCCGACCTACTGGTTCGTAGCCAGGCACTCTATCCGACTGAGCTAACGACGCACACAACGTTTTTCAACGTGCCTTATTATAATACCACAACACAGCTTTTTTGTCAATAGAAACTAAGCGGATTTTTGCCGAAAATCCTTTTTATTTATAACTGTTTTCTGTATATATCTGTGTATAAAGGAAAAAGAGCGGGTTTTGGTCAAACCGAGCCGGGTGCGGGGCGGTTTTCGGGGCGCCATAATGGCGCCCCATATTATTTCTTATACTTCATTACTGCGCTTCTCCCGCCGCGCACCCAGCCAAGCCGGAAATCATATGATTTCAGCTCGCTGTGGTTGGCGATTGTCACCGGAGTGACGGCCGAGTATCCGCTCGCTTTTATCATTGCTATGTCGGCCTTGGCTATCACATCTCCGGCTCGGATTTCGTCGCCCGCTTCGACAAGGCTGATAAATCCCTTGCCGGCGAGCTTATCGGTTTCAACTCCGATATTGACACGGACATCGAGCCCGTCATATGTGCGGATGGCGAAAGCCTGTTTTGTCTCGGCAACGTTTTCTACCCTGCCGGTAACCGGGCTGTATATTGTTCCCGAAATAGGCTCTACGGCGAATCCACCGCAGTGAGACATTGAGGAATAGTTTATGTCGGGTACGTTGGTTAGCGGGATGGCTTCACCGTCGGCCACGGCGAGCAGCTTACTAGCTCTTGAAGAAATCATTTTTGATTCCCCTTTCTTGGCCTTGAGAGTTATTGTTGGCAATAATTAGTTTGCGGTAAAGCTGGAGAAATATACGCGGGCGTGAAAATGTGTTTATATAATAAATAGTAACAAATTTAAATCACTTCCCGGCGGCGTGGATTTTTTGAGCCTGATTTTATCTTGGCAATATGCGGCCTTTGCTGCCTTTTTATTTGGTTCTGGCAACCGGCACCTGAGTCTCGGTCAGTTTGCCGGGGGAGGGGGTGGCATCTGTCGAGATTTGAACAGAGGTTTGGGTATAGAAGTGGTTGTAGTCGTAGTTGATCGACTTATTCGATTTAACGTCGCCGGTGTTCTCACCCCAGTTGTACCATATACGGTTGACCACTGTCGAGCCCGAGAGGAGTTCGAGCTGAACCGGCTTCGCGGTGGCAAGTGTTTTGACATTTGACAGTACCAAAAGATTCTCACCCTCCACAAGGTTTGTGCCGAATTTTTCATTGAAGTCTGCAACGGTCAGCTTATCAGAGCTTTTGAACCAGACAACAAGCGTGCTGTGGGGTTTTATTGTGCCTGAGAGGTTCCATGTGTTGTTGGTAAAGCTGCCCTTGCTGACATTCGAGCCTGCACTCGGGTAATACCTTATCGAATATGAGGACAGGTTAAGCGTGGTGTCGCTGTTGTTATATAGCTCCATATAACAGAAGGGGATTGTCACGCCATTAAAGCCCGGCATTAAGGGGAGCACCTCGGTCATATAGAGTTGCGAGAGAATGGTGTAGGAGGTGTCACCGTAAATCTTGCCGTCCTGCTTGCCGGTGAGAATGGCCGTTACACGGTTAGCCGAGAGCGAATATGAGGTGAAGGCCTCGGCACTCGCCTCGGCGCCGGCGGCAAGTGTTCCGAGATTTACAGTTGCGAAGGGAGCAACTGAGGTTCTGAACCCTGAGGTCGCGCTTTTATAGAAGGATACGGTTACATCGGTTATAGCCGACGCGGAGCTGTTTTTTACAAGCGCCCGCACTCCGTAATCGTTATCGCCGCTGTTATCGATGAGCAGAGACTGCTCAAGGCCGGTAACGTTTAAGATATCGCGGTTCTCAATCCAAACAGGTGCCGTAGCCGCCCAGAAGCTTGAATTTTGAACCTTGATGTAGTAATAATCGTATTCGGGCGTGAGGGTGATATTCCAGGTATAGTTCTTCTCCGAGCCTGCCGTGGCAGTGGCGACGACAATATTATCCTCTGCTACAAGGCTTATAATTCCGATGCCGATAGGCTTATCGGTTGAAATTTCGACACTCACCTCAAGCGAGTCGGGATTGTCAAGCCTTGAACCCATCCACTCTCCGTTTATTTTATAGTATATTTTCAGCGAGCCATCGGTGGTTGTGTATGTACGGTTCTTTTGAAAGGCTTCAATTATATTCTGGCGCGTGAGCGACGGGGCGAGCGCATATCCGCAGGCATCGCTTGCGTTACCCCAGTTGGCCGAGTGGTTATCCTCGTTGTAAATCGGTGAGACGTGCCAGCCTTTTGTAAGCGAAAGGGCGTACTCTATGTCGTATCCCGAGCCCTTGATTTCGGAGAGGTTTAGCACCTTGTCGATGCCCGTGTCGTATTTACCATACTCAAGGAAGTTACCCCAAGAGTATCCGGGGTGGTTGAACATCACGACAGCATCGGGATTTCTCGCCATGATTTTATAGAAGGCTGTAAGGTTTACATCTCTTGTGGTATAGGTGAGTGTGTTGAGCACATTGAGGTGCCCGAAATAACCGCTGTTAATATTATAGGTCTGCTCATAACCGTATATGGCGGCGAAGCTTCCCGGCTGGTTTAGTTCGGCCGAAATTTTGGCGTGTTTGGTTTCGAGAATGGTTCGTGTCATTGAGTTGGAGTGGTCGGTTACGGCGAAGAAGTCAAGCTTTGCGATATCGCGAGCGTATTCATAGGCCTGGGTAACCGTTCCGGCACCATCCGATTCGGAGGTGTGCGAGTGAACTTCGCCCCGGTAAAGGTTCATGACCGAGCCGTCGCCACAGGAGAAATTTTGTTTGTGTCGGTATATATCGCCGTCGGCATCGACAAGCGTGAGCTGGGCTTCATAGTCTCCCGCCTCAAAGGTAACTCCCGAAAGGGTAACGCTCGTTACATCCCATGTTGCCGATGAGGTGAAGTCTTCACCGCCGACAGTGAGGCTTGAGGCCTCAAGGTCAATCTCGGAGTCGCTGGTAAATTTTATTTTAATTGTCGGGGTATAGACGTCTTCATAGTAGTAAAGATTTTCGGGTGAATAGGATATAATTTCAGGAGGTGTAAGGCAGATATGGCTGAAATTTTCGGGGATTTCCAGCGAGCTGCCGCCAAGAAAACGCTCGGTGAAGTAATAAATCGCCTGCATTGTACTCTCGTCGTTTTTGCCGCAGACGACAAGTTTTTCACCGACCAGCGCCACCGCATAACCATTGTTGCCGAGCTGCGCGAGTATGCTCTGGCTTTCCTCTCGGTTTGTGTCACCGATTAGGATTTCACGCGCCGGGCGAGTGGCACCCTCTTTTTCCCAGTCGGAGGTGTATTTGAAGGACGAGGGTGAGGCACCGTATTTTTCTGATATCTGGCGGTATAGCGCCGAGATGGTATCGGTCATTTTCGCCGAGGAATTTTCCGGGCGGACGAGCTGATAATCGGTCTCGCCTTCGGGCGAGATTAACACTATTCCCGGCTCCTCGGTAAGAGCCTCGGTTCCGGTGACGTTGGGGTCGGTGAGATCGTCGGTTTCGTTCGGGTTACCGCCGCTCTTGCAGGCAAAAAGGCTTAACAGCAGTATAAGGGCTATCGCTGCAAGCAAAAATCGCGTTGTTATTTTCATTGAAAGGCCTCCTCTGTTGATTACATATATATGACAAAAGTATATCACAGTGGCGGGGTTGTGTCAATCCGAAGCTTTACTTTTTATGAATATGAACAAAAGAGAGGGCTAAGATGTAGTAACATTGCTGTTTGAGGCAATAATAAATATCGGTTTGCAGTCAATTCGTCCGGAGGCAAAAGCGGAGATTAGATTTTTTGGGGCAACAGACTGTAAATTAGCTCTGCGCTATTGACAAAAGGTTTATTTTGTTATACAATAAGACTAAATCCTAATAAGGGGGCGCATATGGTCAGGCGAAATACCAAACAGAAGCGCCTCATTATGGAGACGCTCGAAAAAATGCACCATCCGTCGGCAACGGCGGTTTATGAAGCGGCTCGGCAGCGCGATCCGGTTATCAGCAGAGCAACGGTTTTCAGAGTTTTATCAAGGGCGGCCGAGGATGGGCTTATCCGTCGATTTAAGATATCGGGCTCAGACGACCGTTTTGACATTAAACCCGACAAACACTTTCACATCCTCTGCCGCGTCTGCGGGCGGGCCGACGATATCTCGGTCGACAAATCGGCTATCGTGGCACTCTCAAGTGCCGACGCGCGCGGGTACACAATAGAGGACTATGATATTGAATTTGTCGGTTTGTGTCCCGACTGTGCCTTTGAACAATTAAAAAAACCGAAATCAAATTAACATAAACTATTTTTTAAGGAGAATAAAAATATGGAACTCAAAGGATCAAGAACAGAAGCAAATTTGATGGCTGCCTTTGCCGGAGAATCGCAGGCGCACACCAAGTATACCTTTTTCGCATCAAAAGCAAAAAAAGACGGATATGAGCAGATAGCCGCGATATTCGAGGAAACTGCTAAGAACGAGAAGGAACACGCCAAAATATGGTTTAAAATCCTGCACGACGAGGGCATACCCGCCACGCCCGACAACCTCAAGGCGGCTGCCGAGGGCGAAAACTACGAGTGGACGGATATGTATGCCGGTTTTGCTAAGGTTGCCCGCGAGGAGGGTTTCGCCCGCATCGCTGCTCTTTTTGAAGGCGTTGCCAAAATCGAAAAAGACCACGAGGAAAGATACAGAAAGCTTCTTGCAAATATCGAGGGCGGTCTTGTTTTCTCAAAGGACGAGGACACTGTTTGGGTCTGCTCAAATTGCGGTCACGTCGTAATCGGTAAGAAAGCCCCGGCTATGTGTGCGGTTTGCGCGCATCCGCAGAGCCACTTCCATGTTAAGGCGAATAATTATTAAGATTAAATAGAGAAAATCGCGGGAAACTTCCCTTTGGAGGTTTCCCGCGATTTTTTCTGTAGAACTTCAAAGCACAAAGAATAGCAGCGGCATACTTTCAAATTTAGCTGTTCCAAATGCTCCAAAAGTCATTGAGGGGGGCTGGGGGGACTTTTTTCAAAAGTCCCCCCAGCGCATCCCTCATTTTTTACTCGCTTCTCAGCGCCACAACAGGGTCTTTCTTGGCCGCAATCAGCGAGGGTATAAGCCCCGCAACAAGGGTCAGCACCATGCTGATAGCCACAAGAAGCACCGCGGCAGCGGGTGGAAGGGCAGCGCCGAGGATTTGAATTTTTGTTATATGGCGAATAATAATGTTTATCGGAATACAGAGCAGAAGCGTGACCCCAATACCGATAACTCCTGCCGAGAAGCCGACAATAAGCGTTTCGGCGTTGAACACCTGGCTGATGTCGCGCTTTGAGGCGCCGATAGCTCGCAGGATGCCTATTTCCTTTGTTCGCTCAAGGACAGAGATATAGGTTATAATACCAATCATTATAGACGAAACGATAAGCGAGACCGACACAAAGGCCATAAGAATATAGGAAATTGCGTTGATAATTGTGGTCACAGACGACATGAGCAGTGCAACATAATCAACATAGGTAATCTGATCCTCGTCTGAAACCGTGCCATTGTAAGTGCTGATTATTTCGGCGATTTTTTCCTTGTCGGCGAAGGTAGCCGCGTAAATTGATATACGGTCGGGACTGTTTTTATCGACATAACCAAGCAGCTTCATATTGTCTTCATAGGTTGAATCCGAGATTTCCGAGGAGAAAACTTCCTCGTAAAGCGAGGCATACTGCGCATCGGTGAAGTCAGCCGCGTCGTACATCGCAGAGAGAGCCGCATCTCCCAGAGGCAAGAGCTGCTCTTTCACTCCGGCAGAATATTCGGCGGTTATTTTTTCTGTGAGCATTCCCGCAACATAACCGAAAAGTGTCTGGTCGTCCATCGACGCGATATACTGCCGCACCGCATCAGGGTCTGCCGACTGCATCTGTTCTGTGAAGGCGGAAAAGAGCGCTTCCTCAACACTCTCGCGGGTCATGCCCGCCATCGCCGCGCTCACGGCCGAGTTGATATACTCCTCGGTTGGCTGCGACATTATCTGCACATAAATCTCAGCGCGCCTCTCCTCTGGTGCCTCGGCAAGCTTTTCTCGGACGGCTGCCGCCATGGCAGACTCGGTAAGGTCGGACTCAAGGCTGTCCTTGAAGGGCAGTCCTGTGATTATATCGGTGTCAAGATTATCAAGCTGCTTTTTGACTATGTCGGCCGAGCCGGTTTTGTCTATCACATATTCGGTCAGCGCGCTTGTGTAGCCAATCGAGCCGCTGAGCATGCCCGAAACTGCGTCCTCGCTTGCGCGGACAATTCCGGTTATCTTTATTTTCTCGCCTGTGCCAAAGAGATAGGAAAGCCCGGCGTCTGTTTCTGTGAGGTCTGTGTAGCTGTCCGAGGCCGAATTATAGGCATAGCGCTCGGAAATCGGAACCATCTTTAGCTCAAGACCTCGTATATCATCAAAGCTCCAGCTTTTTGCGTCGGTTTTTATATGCTCGCCGGCGGCGGCAGCTTTAAAACTCTCGGACATTTCGTCGGCTGAGATAAGCCCGAGCGCGAAGAGAACAAGGTCGCTGACCGTGTTGTTCCGGTCGACAATCAACACGACCTCATTATATTCGCGCGGCCATTCGCCGTTTATCACCTCATATTGACTTCTGACAAGCGAGTTGACAAGATAGCCGCTCTGATCGTCCTCCGAGGGGGCGAGCATTTCCTCCCAAATGTTAAAGCCCTGCATTCTGGAGTAAAAGGAGGAGGCCATGTTCCCTCCGGGCGAGGAGCTACTCATGCCGTAAAAAGATTCCATCAGACTGGTCATCAGTGTGTTTGTATCGGATTTTATTATTTTTCCGCCCTTGTCGGAGGCATAGATCGAGAGGTCGACATTGTAGTCCTCTTTTATTGCGGTGGCAAGCTCGTCAAGCGGCCGCTTCCCGCTTTCATCGGGTGTGTTAAGGTATTCGCGGAAGGCCGAAAGATTGTTTTTGGTGGTTTCAACCGTGGTAAGTGTGTTGAGCAGCTCGTACATAACGGCGCTCGAATATACATTCTCTCCTAATTCCTCGTCGGTCTTTTCGGTTTTAGAAGATTCACCCACTCCCATCAGCGAGCCGATAAGTGTTCCCATGTCGACCGATTCGGCTTCAATTTCTATAGGGTAGGACGAAAGGGTGTCTTCCTGAACGCGATTTATATAGCTTTGCACGCCGCTAGAAAGTGCTGTTATAAGTGCGATTCCGATAATGCCGATACTCCCGGCGAAGCTGGTGAGGAAGGTGCGTGCCTTTTTTGTCATCAGGTTGTTAAGCGAGAGCGAGAGGGCGGTGAAAAAGGACATCGAGGGCTTTTTTGTTTTGCTCTTTTTTTCTTTTGCGGTCGCCTCGGCTGTCCGGGGAGCTTCCTTTTCGGCTTTTTCTTCGGGGGTGAGGGGATTTGAGTCACTGATGATATTTCCGTCGAGCATTCTCACCGTTCTTGTCGCGTATTTCTCGGCAAGGTCGGGGTTGTGCGTTACCATGATTATAAGGCGGCTCTTTGAGATTTCTTTGAGTGTCTCCATGAGCTGCAGACTGGTCTCGGAGTCGAGCGCGCCGGTTGGTTCGTCGGCAAGCAGGATATCGGGATTGTTGACAAGGGCGCGCGCGACCGCAACCCGCTGCATCTGCCCGCCTGACATCTGATTGGGTTTTTT
This sequence comes from Eubacteriales bacterium, assembly GCA_050309735.1. GTDB lineage: Bacteria > Bacillota > Clostridia > Oscillospirales > CAG-272 > UMGS1002. The sequence continues at coordinate 9,975 of JBNRMS010000056.1, read as the reverse complement.
CTTTAATTGGTCGGACAGCCCAACCGAGGCCAGCGCCTCGGCGGCGCGGCGGCGGCGTTCAGCCTTTGATACTCCCGAGAGGGTCATCGCCAACTCAACATTGGCGAGAACCGACTGATGGGGAATCAGATTATATGACTGGAAAACAAAGCCTATCGACTTGTTTCGGTAGGTGTCCCAATCGGCGTCGCGATATTTTTTGGTCGAGACGTCATTTATTATGAGGTCTCCGCTATTGTACTGGTCAAGGCCTCCGATGATATTAAGCAGGGTTGTTTTCCCGCAGCCCGAAGGGCCGAGAACCGCGACAAATTCGCTCTTTCTGAAGTCAAGAGAAATGCCGCGCAGAGCGTTGACTGTTGTGTCGCCGGCTGTATAGGTCTTTACTATATTTTTGAGTTTGAGCATTTTTATTCCTTATCTGTATTAAGCATAATTATCTTGTTAATTATATATCAGTAAAGGCCAAATGTCTACACGGTATGTCTACATTTCATCAAACGAAAACCAAAATTTCAGACTGTGTTCACATTCGGCACGATTTGCGCCAACAAGAAATAAAACAGCCGCCGCCCGGTGAGAGCCGGGCGGCGGCGCGGGTATTTAATTATTCCTTAGTTATATTTCGGCAGCCAATCACCGTGTGCTTCTATAAGGTCGTCGCAGAGGGCGACTATATCGTCTATTGAAAGCTCGGCGGCTGTGAGGGGGTCGAGCATGGCGGCCTGATATATCGTTTCTTTTTTCTTTGTAACGGCGGCTTCAATTGTGAGAAGCTGTGCGCCGATATTGGTCATATTCATGGCGGCAAGCTGAGTTGGCAGCCTGCCCACATATATCGGGCGGACGCCGTACTTATCGACCATGCAGGGAACCTCGACACAGGCTTCTGCGGGCAGGTTTGTGATAAGGCCGGTGTTTATAACGTTGCCGCCGATGCGATAGGGATTGTCGGTGACCATCGCTTCCATTATGCGCGAAGCATATTCGTGCGAACGCTTATGGGTTACATCATCTGTCAGATACTGCTTGCGGCTTTGCTCCCAGCGCTCAATCTGCTTTATGCAGCGGCGCGGATATTCATCAAGCGGGATGCGGTAGCGTTCGATAAGCTCGGGATAGCGGCTCTTGATAAAGAAGGGGTTATATTCGGCGTTATGTTCGCTCGACTCGGTGCAGTAATATCCAAAGCGGCGGATATACTCAAATCGTACAAGATCCTTGAAATCTTCGGGCGGATTTTCAAGTATTTCGGCGGCGCGGCGGCGAATTTCGGGGTAGAGGTCAACCCCGTCTGCGTCTTCAATTTCGAGCAGCCACGCCATATGGTTTATGCCGGCGATAAGCTCTCTTATCGGTCTTTTAGGTTCGATTCCGACCTTTTTCAAAAGCCTGTTCGAACAGACTTGAACACTGTGGCAAAGCCCGACCGTTTTAATATCGGTGAATCTCTGCATATATCCCGTTAGCATTGCCATGGGATTTGTGTAGTTGAGGAAAAGGGCATTCGGGCAGACTGCCGACATATCCTCGGCAAAGCCTTCAAGCACCGGAATGGTTCGCAGGGCGCGGAAAATTCCGCCGATTCCGAGCGTGTCTGCGATAGTTTGGCGCAGGCCGTATTTTTTTGGAATCTCAAAGTCGGTAATAGTGCAGGGGTCATACCCTCCGACCTGGATTGCGTTGACCACAAAACTCGCACCGCGCAGCGCTTCCTTGCGGTTTTCAACCCCGAGGTATTTGGTTATCTTGGCGCGTCCCTCATTGATGTTTCTGTTGAGCGAGTCTATCATAATATAGGACTCTTCAAGGCGATTTGCATCGATGTCATAGAGAGAGATTTCAAAATCCCGTAGTGCGTCGGTCATCATTGAGTCGCCGAGAACGTTTTTTGCGAAAACAGTGCTTCCGGCTCCCATAAAGGTGATTTTTCCCATTTTGTTGTGCGGCTCCGCCGTCTTCCTTTCCGGTATTTTCTATATGTATAGTATAATATATTTTAAACATGAAGTCAATATAAGAAAGTTAATTTCCGCCCCAACAACCTGGGGGGTAAATATATTTGTGAGAATTTAAAAATTCTCTTGCATTTTGAGTGCTTTTCGGTTACCATATACAGTGATAGAGGAGGGAGGGCTGGTTATGTTCGGTTATGTCAGGGCGCATAAGCCGGAGCTTAAAATGCGTGAATATGAATACTACCGTGCCGCCTATTGCGGATTGTGCCGCTCAATGGGGCGTGCGACCGGCTGTGCCTCCCGTCTCTCGCTCAACTATGATTTTGTTTTTTTGGCGCTTGTCAGAATGGCTCTGAGTGGTAGCCGGCCGGCCTTCGTCGGCCGCCGCTGCGCCGCACACCCGACAAAGAAGCGCATCGAGATGCTTCCGAATGACGAGCTGCATTACTGTGCCCGCGCCGCGGCGCTCCTGACATATCACAAGCTGCGAGACGACCTGAAGGACGAAACCGGGCGTCGGCGCGCAAGAGCTCGGGTGGGGCTTTTGCTCGCCCGCAAAATGAAGCGGCGGGCGTCGGCGGCGCTGCCGGGGCTTGACGAAAAAATCAAGGCAGGGCTCGATCGTCTGGCCGAGCTTGAGGCTGACCGAGCGGCGTCTGTCGACTTGCCGGCCGGCGTTTTCGGGGATATTACCGCTGAAATTCTATCATACGGACTTAGCGACGCACAGGCGGCTATATCAAGGCGCATAGGCTACCATGTCGGCAAGTGGATATACATTGCCGACGCGCTTGACGATTACCCCGATGACATCAGGCACGGGCGCTACAATCCCTTCTCAAGGCTCTGGGAAGACGAAATCCCACCAGAGAGCCGCGAGGGAATTGTATCTGCACTCAAGCGTGAACTGATGGAGGCCGAACTCGGCTTCAACCTGATAGATTACAGAGACAATGATACTCTGTGCGGGGTTATTTCAAATATTATATACTGCGGAATGCCCCGCCGGATTGATGATATCATGCGCTCCGGCGGCAGAAGAGAGGTTAAAAAAGATATAGATGAACGACCCGTATAAGGTGCTGGGCGTCACGCGTGACGCGAGCGACGAAGATATAAAGCGCGCATATCGTGCGCTTGCAAAAAAATATCACCCCGATAAATACAAGGACTCGGATCTCTCTGACCTTGCCAACGAAAAAATGAAGGAAATAAACGCCGCCTACGACCAGATTACCAAGGAGCGGTCGACGGGCGGCAGCCGATATGCCGACGGTGACTTTACCTCGGGAACATATACGGGGGGCAACGAGTTTTACGCCAAGATAAGGCGCTATATCAACGCCGGATATATCGCCGAAGCCGGGCGGCTGCTCAAAACAGTTGACCTGGCCGACCGAGACGCAGAATGGAATTTTCTATATGGCTGTGTCGAGATAAGGCTCGGCCACTATATCGATGCCCAGCGCTATTTCGATCTTGCCTGCAACATGGATCCTTACAATCTCGAATATAAAAATGCCCGCGACCAGCTCAATCGTCAGGCAAACGGATACGGAGGCGGATATACCACCTTCGAGCCTCGAGGCTGCTCGGGCTGCGAGATATGCTCGGGTCTTCTCTGCGCCGACTGCTGCTGTGAATGCATGGGCGGAGATCTTATCCGCTGCTGCTGAGCGGGGGCGGGGAAGCGTTGGGGGAAGCTTCGCAGGGAACGCCCTGTGTGGCGTCCCGTACAGAAAAGTTAAAAAGTTGAAAGGATGAACACCATGGCCGGCGGTATAAAAAAGAACACAAAACGCCTGACCCTATGCGCGATTCTGACCGCGCTCGGCGTGATAATCCTCTCGCTCGGCTCGCTTTTTGAGGTGCTTGACCTCTCGGCGGCGGCTCTGGCGGCAATGCTTGTGGTTGTTGCCGTTATTGAGGTGGGCTCTTTCTGGCCGTGGCTTGTCTATGCCGCGACGGGGCTGCTCGCCCTTCTCCTCCCGCTCAAGTTTGCGGCGGTTTTTTACCTTTTGTTTGCGGGATATTACCCGATAATAAAAGAAAAAATCGAAAAGCTGAGAAGTCGGATTTTTGGGTGGATAATCAAGCTTGCCATGATGAATGCCGCGCTAACCCTTATGATTTTAGCCGGGAAATATATTTTGAGCCTGCCCGAGATCGAGATTGACTGGGAATGGTTGCTCTATCTGACAGGCAACATAACCTTTGTGCTTTTCGACATCGCACTGACAAGACTTATTTCGGTATATATATTCAAGTGGAGAAAGAAGCTCAGGATAAGCGGGCTGAAATAGCTTGCCGGGTTTATTTGGCGTCCTGGTAACGTTTTGCCAGATCCATGCGGTTGGTTAGGATGGTGTCAATCCCCATTTGTGAATAAAGCTCATAGCCCTCGGTTGTATCGGCAAAATACACATTGCAGGATATCCCGGCCTTGTGCATCTGGTCGATGAGCGCCTTGTCAAAGAGACCGTGCCAGAACTGAACGCGCGAGCAGCCGTAATAGGTTGCCATGTCGTATATCGGCATGGTGTCTTTTTTTAGCTGTATCGCGGCGCGCTCAATGCCGGGGGCATAGGCCGATATATACTCAAGCTCGGCGGGAGAGGCCGCGAAATAGATGCTTTTTTTAGCATCGTATTTTTCGGCGAGCGCGACAAGACCTCTTACAAGGTAACCTTCCTCTCCATGCTCTTTGAGGTGGATATTGAAGCGCAGCTTGCCGGCAAGCTGCTCGAAAACCTCCTCGGGCGTGCAGAATCCGACCTGCCAGCCCTGTTTTGCGCCGATGTTGAGCTCTCTTAGCTCGGCAAGAGTGAAATCGCTGACAAGACCCGTGCCGTCGGATATCCGCTCAAGCTTCGGGTCGTGAGATACTATTAGTTGTCCGTCACGGGTGAGACGGACATCGAATTCAATTTCATCGGCTCCGAGCGAATAAGCCGCCGCGAATGCAGGAAGGGTGTTCTCAGGGATGAGCGCCGAGAGCCCCCGGTGGGCGCAGAAGAAAAGGTTTTTCATATGTTCCTCCTTGTTTTGTATCATTGATGATATTATAAAACACTTTTGAAGGAATAGCAATAGAATTAAATAATCATGGCATTTTATGCCGATTCCCTGATTTTCCAAGAGCACTGTCTGGCTTTTGATTGAAATTTGTATAAACTTACACTTAATCGTTCTCTTAACTGTTGAAGAATCCCCCTTAGGGGGCGTTAGCATAAACTGGCCGCCGCGTGAGATTTCACGCGGCGGCTCGGAGGTTTATGACACTATTGGGGGGAGGGAACGGAGCGCCTGTCCCCCCGTTCCCCTTTGTAGGGGGCGATTTTATATCGCCCCTAAAGTTTAAAACAACCGTTCCCCCGTTCCCTATACCAGTTTCATATCGCCCGGTTTTATCCAGTTGATTTTGCGAAGGAGCATAGTGAGACCGACCGAGATTAGCGCGGGAAGGATAAAGCAGATAAGAGCCAGGGCAATCCAGTCAAGAGAGCTGACCGCATCAGGGTAGGACCCTCCGAACCAACCAAGGACCATACCTATCGGGCCGAGCAGACCACAGGTACCCATCCCCGAGTTAATTGCCTCGCCGTACATGCGGAAATTAAAGGCGACAGTGGCAAGCGGCCCGGTTATCATTGAAGCGACTGTTGGGGGAATCCAGATGCGCGGATTTTTGATTATGTTGGGCATTTGTAGCATGCTGGTTCCAAGGCCCTGCGATAGAAGACCGCCCCAGCCGTTTTCACGAAAGCTCATTGTGGCAAAGCCGACCATCTGTGCGCAGCAGCCGGCGACGGCGGCCCCCCCCGCAAGAGCAAGGCCGGGGTCACCGGAAGTGCCGGACAGAACAAGGGCGGCGCAAATTGCCGCGCTGCTGATAGGCAGGGTAAGTGCCATCCCAATTACGGCCGAGACAATAATGCCCATGAGAAAGGGTTGAAGTTCCATTGCAAAAGAGATAAGCGAGCCGATATAACCAACGGCGATGTCAATATAGGGAGCGGTGTAGAGCGAGAGAATGCCGCCGACAAAGACGGTGACAAAGGGTGTGATAATTATGTCAATCTTTGTTTTCTTTGAGACAAGCATTCCTATTTCAACGGCGATTATGGCGATGATAAGTACTGCGAGCGGCCCGCCTTTGCCGCCCATAGAGTTTGCCGCCCAGCCAACCGCGGCCGAAGAGAAGATGACTAAAGGATGAGCCTTGAGCGCATAAGCGATCGCCACAGCCATCGAAGGGCCGGCGACCGCTTTTGCAAAGGTGCCGATGCTCCCGAAGAAATCAAGGCCGGGGATAAGACCGATAGCCGAGAAGATGGCGCCTATTAGCAGCGAGGCAAAAAGTCCGTATGCCATAGCCCCCATAGCGTCAATTAAATAACGCTTCAAAAGTCTTTTAAACATTGGTGTTTCTCCTTTTCCGTCGATATCTTTTTATTGAACACATTATACACCCCTGCAGTTTTTTTTGCAAGTGCCGGTAAAAATTATTACGGAAATGCACAATTATTATTTCAGCGCCTGAGCCGATATGTAAAAATTCCCGAAAATATGACTATACACTTGAAAAAAACAAAAAAAGGGTTATACTTATATATTGGAATACTCTAATAAGATGTGATGGCGCGAAAGTTTCATTTTCATTATTTAATTAATTGAAGTTTAATATCTTGCGCGAAATTTTTCAAAGAAGCAGGCTCCTGCCCGGTTTTTGCAGGCAACCCCCGCCCAAGATTCAAAATATATTTGAGCCGTCCGAAGGCGGCATGGAGGTTTTAATGTCAGATAAACTTAAAAAACTTGAGAAATTCAGCGGGGTCGACCGACCGGTGCTGACGGTTATCATGGACGGTGTGGGACTTGCGCCCGACACTGTCTCAAACGCCGTGGCCGGAGCGGGTGCCACGACTCTCCGGATGCTGATGGAAAAATATCCGATGGTAAAGCTCAAGGCTCACGGAACGGCGGTGGGGCTCCCCTCCGATGAGGACATGGGCAACTCAGAGGTCGGCCACAATGCGCTGGGCGCAGGACAGATTTTTGCACAGGGCTCAAAGCTTGTGACAAGCTCTATTGAGTCGGGTAAAATGTTTGCATCCGACACATGGCAAGAGCTTATTGCCAATGTAAAGGAGAAGGGAACTCTGCACTTCCTCGGTCTTTTTTCGGACGGCAACGTTCACTCGCATATCGACCATCTCAAGGCGATGATTATACGGGCTCGCGACGAGGGCGTCGGACGGGTTAGGATTCATATCTTGCTTGACGGGCGGGATGTCGGCGAAACCTCGGCGCTCGAGTATATCGAGCCCTTCGAGGCCTTTCTTGCCAGCCTTCGCTCACCCGGGTTTGACGCGATGATAGCGTCGGGCGGCGGCAGAATGAAGATAACAATGGATAGATACGAGGCAGACTGGGGAATGGTCGAGCGGGGTTGGCGCACGCACGTGCTGGGCGAGGGAAGGCAGTTTTCGTCGGCGGCCGAGGCGGTTATTGCTTATCGCACCGAGCTTGGCGTGATAGACCAGTTTATGCCTGCCTTTGTAATTGCGAGAGACGGTGTGCCGGTTGGTAAAGTTGAGGATGGCGACAGCCTGATTTTCTTCAATTTCCGCGGCGACCGCTCAATAGAGATATCAAGAGCATTTGACGAGGCCGATTTTGATAAATTCGATCGGGTAAGGTATCCGTCGGTTATGTACGCCGGCATGCTTGAATACGACGGCGACCTGCACATTCCAAAGCGCTATCTTGTTAACCCGCCCGAGATTTCGGGGACTATGGGTGAGCATTTGGCGTTATCAGGGGTCAGTCAGCTTGCAATATCAGAGACTCAGAAATTCGGTCACGTCACCTATTTCTGGAACGGAAACAAGTCAGGCAAATTCTCGGATGAGCTTGAAACATATATCGAAATCCCCTCCGACCTTGTGCCTTTTGAGCAGCGCCCGTGGATGAAATGCGCCGAGATTACAGATAAGCTTATCGAGTGCCTTGAGTCGGGGAAATATCGCTTTTTGCGGGTTAACTATCCTAATGGTGACATGGTGGGGCATACCGGCTCGCTCGACGCAACCCTTTGTGCCGTCAAAGCGCTTGATCTTCAGCTTTCTCGCCTGCTCGCGGCACTTGATAAGGCCGGCGGTGTGGCGATTATCACGGCAGACCACGGAAACGCCGACGAAATGTTTGAGACCGACAAGAAAACAGGCCTCCCGAAGGTGGGGAGCGACGGGAAATTCAAGGCAAAAACCAGCCACACGCTCAATCCCGTTCCCTGTATAATATATGACAATGTAACCTCGTCTTGCTACCGCGTCAAGGAGGATGCCGGACAGTTCGGGCTTTCGAATGTCGCGGCGACGGTGGTAAACCTTTTGGGTTATGAGGCGCCCGAATTTTGGGATGAGTCGATAATTGAGGTTGAATAAGGGCGGCCCAACTGTTGGTTTATATAAGATATTTTTTAAAAAACGGTTAACTATTTATCTTTGGTGAATTATTATTCATAATACAGAGACGCAGCCGCGTAAGGTGCGGTCACCCGCCCCTGTGCCGAGCCCCGCGCGGAAAACAGTCCGCGCGGGGTGTTTTTATGCTCTGCTAATAAATATTTAATGAATATATGGAGTTAAGTTTGAAAGAAAACATGTTTTCTTTCAAACAACGAGCTTTGTGCTGGTTCCGGCTTTGCCGGAACACGGCGCCGTAGGTGATGGCAGCAATACCGACTCCGCCGGTGCTGGCACGAATCTCTGCAAACAGAAAGGCATAATCATATTTATGAAAAGCTGCTACTCCCTATCTCCCGTCGCGGGGTTGTCAAGAAGGCGCCCGTCCTCCCCGAAGCGCGAGCCGTGGCAGGCGCAGTCCCAACTGCGCTCAACCGGGTTCCATTTAAGGGCGCAGCCGAGGTGGGGGCAGCGCTTTGTTGTCGGGGTGAGAAAGTTGACCAGCGTTGTGCCGAGATTTGAGAAGAGCTGGCTGCCGAACATAGAGCGTGAGGGGTCGTAGAGGGTGGCATAGCGGTTTTTCTTGCCGAGAACGAGGTCGCACAGAATTTTAGCCGCCGCCATTGAGGTTGTCATCCCCCATTCGTTAAAGCCGGTGGCGACATATACATTGTCCCTGCCCCGGCTGTAATGCCCTATATAAGGAACGCCGTCAAGACTCATGCAGTCCTGCGCCGCCCATACGTGTTTCTCAACCGCTCCCGGGTAATTCACGCGGTTAAAGCGCCGAATCTCCTCCCAGCCCTCTCCGCGCTTGCCCGTTCTGTGGTCGCCCCCGCCGATGATGAGTATGTCGCCCCAGTTTCGGAAGTAAAAGCCGCCCTCGGCGTGGTCGGCGTAGGTGCCGTCGTAGCGGGCGGCGCCCTCAAGCGCTATGACATATGAGCGCATCTGATAGAGCTTGGCGAAAAAAAGACCGTGTGTGTTCATTATCGGGAAGCGGGTGGTTACTATTATTTTCTTTGCACGGATTTTATGATTTTTGGTGTAGGCAGTCGTACCTTCGATTTTTATTACCCTTGCCCGCTCACGTATATTCATTCCCTCGGCAATTTTGGAGATAAATTTCAGCGGATGAAATTCGGCTTGCCCCGGAAATCTAACCGCCCCGCTTATTTTTATCGGTATGTCTATCTCGCGGAGAAGCTCGGCTTCAAATCCGAGTGTGGAGAGAGCGCGAACCTCGCGCCCCATGAGCGAGCCATCGTCCCTTGAATAGATGTGCGAGGGGGCGTCGTGAAAATCGCAGTCGATACTCTGGGCAAGTGTGCGATACTCGGAGAGGGCGTCAAGATTTGCCTGAAGATATAGCTTGGCTTTATCCTGGCCGAATTTGTCGATAAGCTCGCAATAGAGGGTGTCGTGCTGCGCCGAGAGAACGGCGGTTGTTCCCGAAGTTGTGCCCGAGGCAATCTTTCCGCCCTCGCATATAAGGTACTCAACCCCCGCCCGCCCGAGGAAATATCCGCACAAAATCCCCGCCATCC
>JBNRMS010000055.1:0-19037 GCA_050309735.1 Eubacteriales bacterium | reverse complement strand
CTCCAAACCCCTCCGCGAAGATGAGCATAAACGCGGATATTATTATGGATAACAAGGATTTCAGGCCCGGACCCGATTACGACGATAAACCCTGCCGTCCCGATAAGGATGCCTGCGCTAAAACCGGCTATGAGGTTGCCGAGGTTAGTCTGCCTATCGAAATACTCCCACACACCTTTGTGGGTGACGTTGAGACCGACTGCTGCGGAGAGCCTAAGGTCAAATGCGAGTGCGATGCTTGTGGGAAAACCTGCAAGCTTGTGATAACACAGCGCGTCAAAATAAAGATCCCCTACAAGGTTAGCATAAAGGCGATCACCGGAAATAGCTCGATTAGCTGCGCAAAATCCGATCATTGCCACGGCAAAGGCGACGACGATTAAGCTCTTTTTAAAAAATTCGCCCCCCGCGGCGCCGTTTTTCGGCTCCGCGAGGGGCTTCCCTTGTTTTGTTCAATACTATTCCCATTGAAATATTGTTTGTCAATATTTAAGCGCACAACGCGGCAACGCCTCCGCCGCCCACCATCGCTTTTATTCCGGGAATCAATATAAATTTAAATTTTCTTAACCCTGCGCTGAATCAGCTTTACAGTCTCAACAATCGGAATCACCATAAGCGCAAGTGCCATAGCCATCAGATATTCAAAAAGGCTGATTCCGGTGAAGCCGAAGGCATCGCGCAGGAAGGGAATATAGATAACCGCGGTGGTTAAAATAAGCGCGAGCGCCATTGAGCCGAACAGATATATATTGTGATTTTTGGTCTTGAATATTGAGCCATACTGTGAGCGCATATTATATGAGTGGAAAATCTCGGCCATCGACATTGTGAGAAAGGCCATTGTGATTCCGTCGTTGCTCTCTGCTATGCTCCACACGCCATTCTCAACCCGCTCGCCGATAAAATATGCGGCAAGAGTTAATACCGCAACCATAAGACCCTGATAAAACACATTGAAACCAACGCCTCCGGAGAATATCCCCTCTTTAGCGTCGCGCGGCCTCCTCATCATCATGTCAGCCTCACCCTTCTCCATGCCGAGCGCGAGGGCGGGCAGCGAGTCGGTAATCAGATTGATAAAGAGGATATGCGGAGCTTTGAGGATGGTAAATCCGAGAATAGTGGCAACGAATATACTGATAACCTCCGAGAGGTTAGATGAGAGCAGAAACTGAATTGATTTTCTTATATTATCGTAAATTCTTCTGCCTTCCTCAACGGCCGATACAATGGTGGCAAAATTATCGTCGGCAAGTATCATGTCGGCAACATTTTTAGTCACGTCGGTGCCGGTGATTCCCATGCCGATACCGATATCGGCATTCTTTATTGAGGGAGCGTCGTTTACACCGTCACCCGTCATGGCGGTGACCATGCCGCGCGCGCGCCAAGCATTGACAATCCGCGTCTTGTGTTCGGGCTTGACGCGGGCGTAAACGCTGTAAAGCTCGACATCGCGGGCAAAGTCCTCATCGCTTATCTGATCAAGCATGGCGCCGGTTATAGCCTGCGAATGGTCGGTTATTATTCCGAGCTGCATCGCAATCGCCGCCGCTGTGTCGCGGTGGTCTCCGGTAATCATAATGGTTCGGATACCGGCATTTTTACAGCTCATAATGGCATCCGGAACCTCTTCTCGCACCGGATCTATCATGCCGACAAGCCCGAGGAAAACAAGCCCCTTCTCGTCGTCTGTGTCGAGCGATTCTGCCTCGCCCTCAAAATCGCGATATGCCGCGGCAAGGACACGCAGCGCTTTGTCTGCTAAGCGCTTGTTCTCGGAATAGAAAAACTCGCGCTTCTCCTCGCTCATCGGGCGAACTTCCCCGCCCTCAAGATAGCTCTCACACCTGCCGATAATCACGTCGGCGGCGCCTGTGGTGTGCTGAATCATTCCGCCCTCGGGAGTGGAGTGAAGTGTGGTCATCATTTTTCTGCCCGAATCGAAGGGAATCTCTGCTATGCGAGGGTATTTTTCTGTCAACTCATATTTTGGCAGGCCGACAGAAAAGGCATAATTAACAACCGCCGCCTGTGTCGGATCGCCAAGAGCTTGATTGTTCTCATCAAGCTCTGAGTCTGAGCAAAGGGCAAAGGATGTGGCGAGCAGCGCCTGGTCGTCGCCCGAATACTCGACAACCGTCATTTTATTCTGTGTCAGGGTTCCGGTTTTATCCGAGCATATTATCTGTGTGCAGCCGAGTGTCTCAACAGCGGTTAGCTTGCGGATAATAGCGTTGTTCTTTGACATTTTTGTGACGCCAATAGAGAGAACTATTGTCACCACTGTGGCAAGCCCCTCGGGAATGGCGGCAACGGCAAGGCTTACTGCCAGCATGAAAGAACCGGTTATCGTGTCAACCGCAAGACCGTCTTTTATCAAGCTGACACCAAACATCAACACGCAGATGCCAAGCACAAGCACGGTTAAAATCTTGCTTAGCTGAGACAGTTTTTTCTGAAGGGGGGTCTGCCCCTCTGTTGCTGTTGTAATCGCGGTGGCGATTTTGCCCATTTCGGTGTTCATGCCAACAGACGTGACAACCATTTTGCCCCGCCCATAGACGGCAGCCGAGCCCATATAGACCATATTAATGCGGTCGCCCAGCGTTATGTCGCCGCCCGACGAATCAAGCGGAGAATCTGTTTTTTCAACCGGAACCGACTCCCCCGTCAGCGCCGCTTCCTCAACCTTCAGGCTCACGCACTCAATCAGTCGCCCGTCTGCCGGGATAGCGTCGCCCGCTTCAAGCAGGACAACGTCGCCCACCACCAATTCCTCGCTCTTAATATGGACAAGCTTCTGGTCGCGGATGACCTTCGAGGTAGCGGCGGCCATTTCCTTGAGAGCGTCTATCGCCTTCTCGGCCTTGCTCTCTTGAATAACACCGAGTGTTGTGTTAAGAATCACAACAAACATTATGATAAAAAAGTCTGTGAATTCTCCGTGAGCGTCCTCGCCGATATATGAAGTGGCAACCGAAATTATTGCGGCGGCAATAAGAACGAGCACCATCGGGTCGGCAAGCTGAGACAGAATTCGGCCGATAAGTGTTGTTCTCTTTCCTTCTTCAAGGCGGTTTTTACCATTTTTCTCAAGCCGCACAGAGGCCTCTGCCGATGATAGGCCCGATTCTGTGCTGACGGTCTCTTTAAGAACGTCCTCTTTCGACTGGAAATAGTGTTTCAATACAATTTTCTCCTCGTAATATATGTATTTATTAGTTTCCGCGCAACCTCTTGTGTTTATCCCTAAATTTTTAGAGGAATAAAAAAGAGAGACGTATGCACGGATCTCCGCGCACAAGTCTCGTTCTTCGGCCGCTCGGGATATTGCGGTTATCCGGACCAGACAGCGCCTCGCGGTGCTGACACGATGTTGACCCGGAGCGCGCCATATGACGCGAACTACTCCCCTATGCTAAGGTTATTGTATCATGTTTTGCAATGATTGTCAATCACCGAGAGAAAAATTTACAAAAAAGTTTACGACTTTATATTCATATATCTTGAGAAAAAGGGGGAATCCGAAAAAAGAAGGCTCTCAGCTAAAGAGCCTGTCCGCCCCGTTTGCAAACACTATGCCAAGCGAAGTGAGAATTGTGGCGACAAAGGCGAGGGATGCGATAATTGAGATAAATAATCTTGAGAGGGCGTGGCGCGACTTTCCGGCTGCGCGAAGAAAGAGCAGCGAACCGAGAGTGACCGAGAGGGGCAGAAAATCAAAAAGATAGCGCATATTAACGCCGGCCTTGCATAGGTCTACAAAAACAACAAGGAGGATAGCGGCTGCCCCGGCAATGAAGGTTGAGTAGCGCGCCCACTCGCGGGATTTGAAGCGCGCCAAGAGGGGGCCGATGACAAAACCCATGGTTGCGGGGAAATAGGCCATGCCTACATTATAATCAAGGTACATATAGCGCCGGTATTCAAGACTTAGATATGAGGGCTTGACAAAGGGGAAGGCTTGAATAAATTCGGGCCTTTGCAGAACATAATGAATGATTGCCGCGGGAAACAAGCGCAGCGTCAGGGTGTTTTGCGAAATATCGCAGACGGTGAGCTGATAATTAGCGCCGAAATCAAGAGGAGAACCGAAGCGAAGGTAATTAAAGGTCATGACAAAGGCGGCGCCCGATAGTGCCACAAGCGCTGCCGGGGCAAGCGTGAGCAGCTTTGCGCGAGTTGATTTGGTTTTAAAAAATATGCGGTCTATCACGGCAGGCGCCGCAGCGACGCACATAAGCGCCGCTGTTGGCCGAGACATCACCGAAAAAACAAAGGAGAGCGCCGCAAACGCCAATAAAGCCGACGCCGACAGACTGTTTTTTGCGCGATGCGCCAAAAACACGAAAAAAAAGACGGCGAAATTAAATCCCATCGCCGAGAGCACGGGAATATAATAGACGTCTGAATAGCTGAGCGCGGCATAAAGGCCGCTGCCGAAGGCGACAGCGACAAGCGCCAGAAGAGCAAGCCAGAGTTTTGGTTTTGCTCCGACAAATATGATAAATTCGCGCAGCGCGAGCGCGAGGAATATTATTGTGAATATTGAGAAATAAAGGCAGGTTGCCGAGGTGGAGGGCAGTGTTTTGGTCAGCGCGAAGTGAGGGTAATAAAGGCAAATAATGGGGGCAATGCCGAAATAGGAGTAATATTTCCCATTATAATATGCCCTGTCCCAATAATAATCTACCCTTCGCCGCTCGCGCTCCTCTTTGTCGTAAGGATTCTCCATTTCCGCCAAGCGCTCTGACACAGGCAAATCAAGCTCTATCTGTCCCTTTTGAAAAGCATCGAACTGCTGAATATAGGGCTGGCTGCCCCAAACCTGATTGTTGGTCATCGGGTATTTTATGCTCTCCCCGGTGTTTTTGAGAGCAGGAAGGCAAATGGTAACAAGCATAAGCACAACAAGGGCATAGAGCAGCCTTCCGCTCGCGTCGGTACTGTCGAATTCCCGTCTTCCCGCCCCGGCCGCGAGCATCAATATCACAAAAAACAGAAGCCATCCGGCAAAAAAGGCAATATGCGAATAGCTCAGCCCGCCAAGTCCAATCCGCGCGCGCAGGCCCGAGCGTTCAAGAAAACAAGAGAGAGCGGCCGAGAGTGCGGCCAATACAGGCAGGAAAAAGCAGGTTTTTTTTACAATTCGCAATTTTTTGCAAAATTTAGCGGTTGTTTTTTTGTCCTTTGTTTTCATCGCATATCGGCGCTTGCGCCTTGTCCTCCTTATCTGATCTCGCCCTCGGTAACGCTAATACTATCTCCATCGGTGCAAAAAACTATATCGTGCAATGAACAATTATGAATTTTAGCCGCCCTGCCCGGGTAGGTGCGGTTAAGAAAGGCTGTCGCATCGCACCCCTCGGTTATCTATTGAGCCCTTGTTGTGCGATTATTTCGCATAGCTCGCCATAGCTGATGCCGGCGGCGGCAGCCTCTTGGGGAAGAAGGCTCATTGGCGTCATCCCGGGAAGGGTGTTAGCCTCAAGACACCAAAATTCACCTTGGTTATCAAGAATAAAGTCAAGGCGGGCGTAGCCGTAAAGGCGCAGGGCGGCGAAGGCGAGGAGGGCATAGCGCCCGAGTTTTTCGGCCTGGGCAGGGGTGAGGTGAGCGGGGCAGATTTCCTCGGTCAGACCGCTGTATTTGTTTTTATAGTCATAGAATCGTGCTTTGGGGATTATTTCAATAGCGGGGAGAACTTTTCGGTCAAGAACACCGACAGACAGCTCGCGCCCGTCTATCTTGCGCTCGACGACTAAATTCCGCTCGTATCGGGCGGCGAGCATGAGCGCCGCCTCAAGCCCGTCTCTGTCCTCCACTATAGACACCCCCACGCTCGACCCGCACGAGCAGGGCTTGACAACGCAGGGCAGACCCAGGGTGTCAAGTATTTTCTCGGGCCGGTCGAGTTTTGTGTCGTAACAAATCCACTCGGGCGTGGGAATTCCGCCAAACTTTAATATTCTCTTGCTTATGTCCTTATCCATCGCAAGCAGACTGCCTATGTAGCCAGAGCCGGTGTATTTTATGTCATAATTATCAAAGGTCGCCTGAATCTGGCCGTTCTCGCCCATGGCGCCATGCAGCGCGATAAAAACAACGTCTGCCGCGCGGCAGACCTCCATCACGCCCTCACCAATTAGGGCGCGGCGCCCGCCGTTGCGGCGCTGAATCTCCTCAAGGTCGGGCACCGTTTCCCCGACTGTGTGATTATAATCGGGCGAGCAGGTAAAAAGCTTTGGCAAATCAAGGCCACCAAGCTTTACCCCCTCGTAAACATCAAGCATAAAAACCCTATGCCCCCGCTCGGCAAGCGCGCGGGCAATAAGCCCGCCCGAAACAAGCGACACATCCCGCTCCGGGGACAGCCCTCCGGCAAGAATCGCGATATTCAAAATACAGCACCGCCTTCTGTTTATTTTTCCGGCCTTATTAAATGGCCGCGCTAATTAATAGTATTCGCCGGCTCTTGAGTGTGTGCTTCCGCTTGTGCGCGGTGAAGAACCAGGGCACGTTCCCTGCCCTCGATATCCTTGAGAATCCGGGCGCCATATCCCCCGAGCCCGGCGAGCGACACGACAGATGCCGCCTGCCGGTAACCGACCTCAAGTATAAGCACTCCGCCCGGAGCGAGCGCCAAGGTGGCGTTTTTTATTATTGCCCTGTAAAAATCAAGTCCGTCGGCTCCGCCGTCAAGCGCGCGGCGCGGCTCATGCGCGAGTTCGGGTTCAAGCAAATGTCTTTCATCTGTCGGAATATATGGTGGATTTGATATCACCGCATCAAAGAGGCCGGCCGAGCGCCAGAGCTGCTCGTCAAGCATATCGCCGCGATAAATGGTCAGCCGGTCGGCGACCGAATTTAGCTCGGCATTCTTCTCTGCCGTCTTGATGGCACCTTCCGAGATGTCGAAAGCCACTCCGGTAATATCGCCTCTTGCGGCAAGCAGCGAAATTGCAATACAGCCGCTGCCCGTTCCGGCGTCGATAAATCTTCCGCCCGGAACTATCAGCTCGGCCGCCGTCTCGACAAGCAATTCTGTGTCGGGTCGAGGTATCAGGCAGTCGGTCGAGAGCAGATAACTCTCGGAGCAAAAGCCCCATTTGCCAAGTATATATTGCAGAGGATAGCGCCCGGTACGCAGATTTACCGCCTGCTCAAGATTCGGACAGTCAAGCTCGCGGCCGCGCAAAAGGGGTATTTCTGCCGGCCCCGCATTGCAAAAATGCCCGATCAGGAGAGCCGCTTCGTGCGCCGCGTCTCGGATGCCGGCCGCTAACAGCAAAGAGACGATTTTATCGTATGTCATTCGGGGCAAGCCTCCTTCTGCAAAACTTCAGTTATATTATACCCTTGTCGCAGGATTCTCCGAAACCTGCCAATATGTATATTATACCATAGTCGCAAGTGAATTTCCTCCATGCGTAACCTCGCCGTTGCGACATCGCAGCTTTTTTCAAAAGCTGCCAATATGTATATTATACCATATTGCACCTTCAAAATAAAGAGCCCACGCTAATTTTGTGCGCCGGCAAATCTCCTTTTATACGCAAGCCGAATTAATTTGAAAATAAACCTTCCCTTTTGGACTAATGTATGTTATAATATACACACTGGCAGCTTTTGAAAAAAGCTGCGATGTCGCAACGGCGTGTGAGCGCATGGGAGAAATTCGCTTGCGACTATGTTATAATATATATAAATGTATTCACCGGGCGTCCGGCCGGAATCCGGGCGGAGAACAAAATGGAGGAGATTTAGCATGTTTAACTTTTGCAGAAGGAAGCCTGAGAAACCCGATTATTTGAAGATTTTCGCCGTTACGTTAACGATAACCGCGGCTGTCTGCGCCGGGGCGTATGTCATTTTCAGATTGTTTAACAAATATTTTAGTATAAGCTCGTGCGAGTGCGAGGATTTTATTGACGACGGATGCGACGATTGCGATGTCTGCTTTGAGGACGAGGCCGACGCAGCCGAGGAGGTCGAGGCTAACTGACCGGCCTAAATTCAAAAAACAAAAGCCGGGGCAAACTTCATTTTTTGAAGTTTGCCCCGCTTTTTCATCTCCAAATCTTTCCCGCATCAATCAAAATACGCATCGGATATCAGTTTAATTCCGTTATTCATAACCGTCGTGAGAGATTTATACTGAGAGGCGAAGGTTTTTGTGTTATTAAAGACCGCCTGCCGCATAACTTTGTAGACATCGCTTATCTGCCCGCTGTAGAGCCGCCCTAAATCAAAGCTGACTGTGGCGCGCAGAATATCGTAGGTCGCCGCCGCTTTGGGGTCGCTGGCGTATTTAACCTTCATCGCCGTTTCAAACACAAGCGGCGTCACATTCCGATAGCTGTCCGACGCCAAGCACTCAAGCACCGCCGCAGAAGCGTCAGCATTGAATGCGCCGGTCGATATCCCGTACATTGTATATGTATAGCCTATATTTGTGACATAATCGACCTGATTCACGTCGTATTTCGGATTGGGGAGGATTCCATACCCAAACTCAATTTTCCCGGTTTGGGTGTTATCCTTGCCGGCCACTATAAACACGCGATCCATCGTAAAGATCGAGAGCTGGTTGAAGAAAACATCGCGGATTGAGGTTTTGTTAACGTGATAAAGGTCGGAGGTGTTGGTAAACCAGTCTCCAAGCTTATCAAGCAGATCATGAATCCTCTGATCCTCAAGGCGCGGGGAGATGATAATCTCGCCGCTATTATTCTTCTCAAGAGCGAGGAAGCCGGCAGCGGTGAAAAAGGCGTCTGTGTTTACATTATAAATCGTATATCCGAAAAAGTCGTTGTCATCTGCCACACCGTTTCCGTTTCTGTCCTCATATTTATTCAGGGTCATGCTGATAAGCTTATCAATAGTCCACGTGTCATTGGCAACCATTTCATAAGGGTCCTCAAGATTATAAGACCCTATGAGATCTTTGTTGAAGAATGTCGCTATTGTCATCCACAAAAGACTTGTCGAAATATCACCCGTGCAGAAATAGAGCCTGTTATTGATAAGACACTCGTCAACAAGCTTATCCGGCCACCAGGGCTTGTCAAAATCAATGTAGTCAAGCGAGTTCAGATCCTCTAATATACCGCCGTTCAGGGTTAGAAGTGGGGTTGTGCGACTGTAGCTGGCGTAGATATCGTAATCACAAGCCCCGCTTGAAACATCTGTCTGAGCCTTTT
Source organism: Eubacteriales bacterium (assembly GCA_050309735.1). GTDB lineage: Bacteria > Bacillota > Clostridia > Oscillospirales > CAG-272 > UMGS1002. The sequence continues at coordinate 9,828 of JBNRMS010000055.1, read as the reverse complement.
TTGCATAGGCCTGCATATTGTCGGCGTTGCCGGGAGTCGATACAAACTTTAACTCAACACCCAACCGGTTTTCCACTGTGTCATTGCGCTTGAAAATCTCATCGCCTATCAAGTCTCCGCTCATTTGGTCGGAGTAAAATTCGGTCATCGAATGCTCGCTCCAAATAAGAAAAGTGACCTCGGCGTTTTCGAAGTTAAGACCCTCGGGAACATCGTCAAGAAGATATCGGTTCTCGTCATACCCATCTTGGATATTATCGGCTTGGGTTCTGTCATCGGCTGCATTTACAGTTTCGCTCGCTCGTTCCTCTTCTCCCGGGTTTGTACAAGAGACGCTTCCGAGAAGCAGAGCGGCCAGCATGGCAAACAGCATGATTCTCATAATCATCGGCTATTTCCTCTCTTTATATAAATTAAATAAAATCGGGGAATAGTTCACTCCGGGCTCAGTTCAGGGTTCATGATTGTCCGAGAAAATACTTAACGCCATTTTGCAGGATACGCTTATTTAATTGTTTTTTATTTATTCAAAGTACGCGTTTGTTATCAGCTTGATTCCGTTTTCGATAACTTTCGAGAGCGCCTTATACTGCGAGGCAAAGGTCTTGGCATTTGTGTGAACCTGGGCTCGCATTTCCTTGTAAACGTCGCCTATCTGGTTGCTGTATAGCCGGCCGAGATCGAAGCTTACTGTGCTTCGCAGGATATCATACATCTCAGCCGCATTAGGATCGCTTGCATATTTAACCTTCATCGCGGTTTCAAAGACCACCGGGGTCACTCGACGATAGCTCTCGGACGCCAGACATTCGATCACCGCCGCGCAGGCATTAGCGTCAAAGGCTCCGGTTGATATCGCGTACATTGTATAGGGGTGACCTACATTTGTAACATAATTTTCCTGGTAATCGTCATATTTGGGATTTGGAAGGATGCCGTATTCAAATTCGATTTTCGGGGTGGAGCTTGTGTCCTTGCCGGCAACTATAAACACGCGGTCCATTGTGAATATTGCACGCTCATCAAAGAAGATGTTGCGAATTGAGGTTGAGTTTGCATTGCGAACATCATTCGACGAGGTGTACCAGTCTCCAAGCTTATCAATAAGATTGTATATCACCTGATCCTCAAGCTTTGGCGAAACAACAATATCGCCGCTATTGTTCTTCTCAAGCGCGAGGAAGCCGGCAGCGGTGAAAAAGGCGTCTGTGTTTATATCATAAATTACATAGCCGTAAAAGTCGCCGTCGTCGGCAACGCCGTTTCCGTTTTTGTCCTCGTATTTGTTCTGGGACATACTAATAAGCTTATCAAGCGTCCACTTGTTGTCCTTAACCAACTGATATGGATCTTCAAGGTTCTGTGTTTCGATAAGGCTTTTGCTATAAAAAGTGGCAACTGTCATCCAGAGCAGGTTTGTCGAGATATCGCCCGAGCAGAAATAGAGCCTGTCGTTGATAAGGCACTGGTCAACGAGCAGATCCGGCCACCAGGGCTTGTCAAAATCAAGATAGTCAAGCTCGGTGAGGTCTTCGATAAGACCGCCGGTGAGAGCCATAAGCGGGGGTGTGCGGCTGTAGCCGGCGATAATGTCGAATTCGCAGGTTCCGCTTGATACGTCGATCTGCGCCTTCTGCACGAAGGTCTGAACGTTTTTATCGTTTCCGGGCGCCGAGACATAATTCAGCTTAATTCCGAGTCTGTCCTCGACAATAAGATTGCGTTTGTAGATTTCGTCGCCGATAAGGTCGCCGCTTTCTCCCTCGGAGTAAAATTCCTTCATTGTGTGGTCGCTCCAGTGGAAGAAGGTCACCTCGGCGCTGCCAAAATTAGTGCCCGCGGGGATATCATCAAGGAGATATCCGTTCTCGTCATATTTGTCCGAGATGTCCTCTGTGTCAACCGAGCCTATTGCCTCGGTTGTGTCGTCGGGTTGTCCCTTGTCTTGCGGGTCGGTGCAGGCAACCGCTCCGAGGAGAATACCTGCCAGCACCGCAAACAACAGAATTTTCTTAAACATGTGCTGTGTCCTTTCATTACCATAGATTAAAGTTTATATGTTATAGGATTCCTTGATATAGTGAATATTATTTTTCGGGACGCTGTGTCACTTAGAATTTTGTAATAAGATATTCGCCAACCTGACGAGCATATAAAACGGTCGGCTCTAATAGTTCGGGGGGCATTCTCTTGCATATGCTGAGTTCATAGGTAAGATCGCCCGGATAGTTTATCTCGCGCAGAGCCCCTATCACCTTCCCCCAATCGACAGTGCCGAAGTATGGGATTGTGTGAAGGTCGTCCTTTCCCCTGTTATCATCAAGGTGAGTGGCTCTCAATCTTGAGCCAAGCCTTTTTAGGACGCTTGACTGATCTGCAAAGGAACGGTTTCCGTGCCCGAAATCCCAGCAGGCGGCAACGTATTCCGAGCCGAAAGAGTCAATAAGAGCGTTAAGCTCGTCGGGCGTAACCCCGAAACGTCTGCGGGTAAGCTCGACATCCGCCATATTTTCAAAGGCGATTCCAACGCCGAGCGAGGATGCCAGCTCGACATACTTATCGTATATCAGGTGATTGTACGCAATGTCGGCCTCGCGATCAAGCTCGCCCTCCCCGGCAACTTGAACCGGGTGAGCAACCGCCCATTTAACCCCGAGCATCGCGCTCACGCGTATGGCGCGCTCTGTCAGGAAGATAAAGCGGTCGTTCTGCTCGCAACCATTGTCAAATGCCGATTTGCGCCTTGAGGCCGCCTTCGGATAAGGAAGGTGCGACTGCGAGAACTCAACCCCAATCTTTGCCGCCTCATTTGCAATTTCGTCGACCATAAATTCCCAATCATCGCCGAGCAGCTCGGTTTCCTCGCGCTGGAAGGGGCACATATTGAAATCCATAACCCTAAACCCTGCTTTGCGGGTTTTTCTCACCGAATTAAGATAGTTTTTTCTGTCCTCTCTGTTCTCATAGAACAGATTGGTCATTACTGACAAACGCATATTTTACTCCTAATCTATTAATTATTTTATGTCGCAAGAATAAATCCGCACCTCATCTCCCCCCCACGTTTCTTTGAATTTAACCCTCAGCTCGCGCGCACTCCTCGCAATTTTAAGCCGGACAAGCGAGTTGTGGCAATTGTCGGTTGAATATATCTTTTCTCCATCTGCAAAGACCTCAAACGACTTCACCAGCGTTGCGGCAACCTTCAAAGGCACGAAATCAAGCCCCATCGACGATTTCATCGCAAAGGTACGCATTTTTTTGTTTGGCGTTACAGTTTTGCGCGAGAAATCCGGGTCTATAACCATGCGAAGTTCCTCAATCTTCTCGGGATTATCGAAGCTGAACCTTATCTCGCCGCCAAGGGGCAGGGTGATAAAGTTGTCCCGCCCATCAATCGGGCGCTCGTGTCCGTTCTCAAGAATAGCGCGCTCGGCATTGGTTAAATTCAGACGCGCCCTTTGCGACAGCTCGGGTATCCTGCGAGCGCGGCCGGGCAGCCAGCACCCGGCGTCCTCAAGCTTTTCTTGAAGCTCACCAACATATGTCGGATAAAGCTCACCGGGGAGAATTTCGCGCGCAACGCAAATTCCGGCCGCCGTTCCCATCGCCTGACCGAGCACCGAGCAGGTTCCCATAACCCGGGTTGAGGACATGGCCGCGTGTGTGGCGCTGATATTGCGCCCGGCGAAAAAGAGGTTTTCTATGTTTTTTGAGTAAAGCACTCGGTATGGTATGCCGTAGGGCGAGGGGGTCGGGTGAAGGAGCGAGGGCGGGTCGGTGATTTTTGTGTTGAAGCCCGCGGGATTGTGGTCGTCCATCGGCCAGCCGCCGTAGGCTACTATATCGTCAAACGCGCCTCCCGATTCAATATCGTTCTGGGTGAGAACATAGGGACCGATATAGCGGCGGCTCTCGCGCTTGCCGGGCAGAAAGCCCACCCATTCAAGCTCCCAATTCTCGGCGCCGTGGTCGCCGCGATTCTTTATGTGGTCCCAAACACCGTATGCAATTTTTATTAGTTTATCGCGTATCTCCTCGGTGTCATGTATGCTGTCGTCCTCGCCGCCAAGCTCAATCCACCAGAAGTTTGTTTGGTCGGTTCCGAGCCGATGCGTGCGCGTGATTTTATTTGCCTTCTTCATAGCCTCGGGCGAGCAGGTGAGCTGCCCCGAGGAGCTCTCATTTTTCACATACTCAAAATATGATTCATCTTCATACACATTCGCCCACTCGGGCGCCCGGAATTCCACGGGGTGGTCGGTCTCGCGCGCCTGTATAAGGCAGGACATCCCCATCGTTCGGCGGTCGCCCACAGGCGGCCCTATCGTCTCACCGTATTCGTCATTTCCCTCGCGGCCGACGGTAAAGAGGGCGCCTGTGAGGGTGGCAAGGATTGAGTCTCCCGAGCAGTCGGCAAAATATTTCGCGCGAACAGTGTGCCAGGTGTAAGTTGTGAGCTGCCAGCCCTTAACAGAGACTATTCTGCTCCCCTCGGTTTTTGCGTCGGCGCAGGAGCAGTTAAGAAGCAGAGTGATATTTTCTTCAGATTTCACCATGTTCCAGAGGACGCCGTCCCAGATTGAATAGTTGAGCGTGGGATTAATATAAATATTCTTTTCCTCAAGCTCGGAGATAAGTCCGGTTTCGCGTTTGTTAAGATTCATAAACTGATCTTTGGAGCCTGCCGCGCCGCGCACCCACATCCGTATCTCGCTTGATGCGTTTCCGCCGAGCACGGGTCTGTCCTGCATGAGCAAAACGCGCGCTCCCTCCCGGGCGGCCGAAATCGCCGCAAACATACCCGAAAGACCGCCGCCGATCACGCAAAAATCGACATCATGTTCAACGCTTCGCAGCCCGTTTCTTCTTAGTGTCATCAATATAGCCCTTCCTTTCAAGATTGCTTTTGATGCTCTTTGCATCAATTAAGCTCATCCTGCCGCAGCACCTGTCGCGGCAGTCTCTCTGGTCTCTCTCCCGGTTTTTAACCGGGAATCAGCATCATTCATTTGTTATCGTCACTTTAGTATAGAATTCCCGCCGGCCGCGCATCATACCGAGCGCCTCATTGATTTTTGAGAGGGGATATCGGTGGGTTATCAGTTCCTCATATTTTATCTCGCCCGAGGCCATCGCGCTCACCGTTTCGGCCCAGTCGTTAATCACTCTGTTGTAAGAGGAGTTCCATGTCCCTCTCATAATTATCTCGCGGCGGAGTATCTGCGAGTAGGTGGACTGAGATATCGTCATATCCTGCGCGGGATTTCCCATAAGCACAAGACGCCCCTTGGGTTTGAGCGCAAGTATTGCATTTCCGAGCGCCGCCGAGGCGCCGGTTCCCTCGAGCACACAGTCTGCTCTGCCGTCCCGAGACTTGTCATAGGGTAAAAATCCGAATTTTTCGGCAAATGCTATCTTCTCGTCGCTGATGTCAACAATCCGAACACATCCCGCCCCCGCCTTCTTGAGCCACTGAGCCGCAATAAGCCCGATAGGGCCGGCACCAAAGACCACCGCCGTATCTCCGAGCCCCACCTCCATCCGGCGCACCGCCGCGCGGGCAACCGCACCCGGTTCTGCCAGCGAGGCGCAGGCATATGAAAGGCTGTCGGGCATCAGAATGAGATTGCGCTCGTCAACCGAGATATACTCGGCAAATGCGCCGTCTCTCCGCGAGCCGTAATAATCATAATCCGAGCAGTTTGCATATTCGCCAATCTCGCAAGACTGGCAAACCCGGCAGGGTATCAGCGGAAAAACCGCCGCCCGCCGCCCGACAAGCTCCTTGTGCTCCTCGTCTGTCTCGACTATCAAACCGGAAAATTCATGCCCCGGTATTGTAGGAAAACGGTATGTACCCTTTTCATAAACCCTTGGTATGTCCGAGCCGCAAACTCCGCAGGCCATCACCCTAATGAGCACCTCGCCCGGCCTTCGCTCGGGCTTTGGCACTCTCTCGTATCTCAAATCACCAATCGACCGAAGCACGGCCGCATTCATCATTTCCATGTTTCTTTCCTGAATCTAAATCTTACTCTATCCTTCAATCGCGGCCCTCTGAGTCAGAATCTCGCGAAGAATGGCCGGGTCGAATTTGGGTTTTCTGTCATATGTGTAGAGGCCGTTGACCTCCTGCTCAACGTCGGTCAGCTGCGTATAGCAAAGTCCCCCCATAATGGGATTCTCAAGAATCGCCTCAGAGAGCGCTCGGAATCTCTCGATAAATTCCTCGCCTGTGCGCGGCGCCTCTCCGTAACCCCATCCTTCCTTGCCCTCTGCCCAGCGTATCCCGCCGTATTCGCTGACAAATGTGGGATGTATCGGGTGGGGATTGCGCTTATTGACAATCGGCTCGCCGGCGGCAAGCGCCTCATAGCGCGCGCGGAAGGTTTCGGGATTCTGGTCGTAATCGTGACAGTCGACTATATCGCCAACGCCCGGAACATGCGTCCAGCCCGACGCATCTATATAGAGCCTTGTTGGGTCGAGCGCCTTTGTCAGTTCAAAGAGCGTCTTTACAAATTGGGTGTTTTGATTCTGCTGTGTTTCGTTGAGCGGGCACCAGCCGACAATCGAGGGGTTATTAAAATCACGCTCGACTATTTCAAGCCACTCGGGGATAAACGCGCCCCACGCCTCGGGTTTTGATATGTCAAGTCCCCAGTTTGCATGCTCGCCCCAGACGATATATCCCATTCTGTCGCAGTGATAAAGAAAGCGGGGTTCAAAAACCTTCTGGTGCAGCCTTGCGCCGTTAAAGCCGCAGGCAAGCGAGCGCTCAATGTCGGCGACAAGCTCACCGTCCTCTCGCGCGGTGTAGATTCCGTCGGGGTAAAACCCTTGATCGAGCACAAGCCGCTGAAAAATCTTTTTGCCGTTGATAAGCATTATTCCGTTCTCAGCCCACACCTCGCGCATACCGAAATAGCTGTCTACCGCGTCGGCGCCGACCTTGAGCTTAACATCATATAGCCGCCCGCAGCCCACCTCCCACAGGTGAAGCTCAAAGAGCTTAATCTCGAAAAGCGCACGACCGCCTGAGACAATCGCTCCAGCAGCGCCGGTCGGCTCTCCCTTGTAGCGTGTCTCGGCAATGATTGTCTGCCCGTCGCAGCCGACGCAGAACGCTTCGATTGTCAGCTTGCGGTTTTTTATATCGGGATAATATTTAACGCTTTTTATATATCCCGCCGGAAGATTCTCAAGCCAGACAGTCTGCCAGATACCGGTTGTGCGTGTATAGAAGCAACCGTAAGATTCATATTTATGCGACTGCTTGCCGCCCGGCTGCCGCCCCGAGCGAACTCTGTCCTCGGCGCGGATTGTGATAATATTTTCGCCGTCTCTTAGATGCTCGGTTATGTCAAATGAGAAGGCAACAAAACCGCCGATATGCTCTCCGGCCGGTCTGCCGTTGACCCAGACCTCGCTTTTCCAGTCGCACGCGCCGATATGAAGCAGGATTCTCCGCCCGCCGCCAAGCCAGCCTTCGGGCAGTCTCACGCTTTTTCTATACCAAACGCACTCACAAAAGTCTTTATCCCCGATACCCGACAATTCGCTCTCGCGGCAAAAGGGAACGATTATTCTCTCGGGGAGCGAATCGGCTTCATAAAGACGCCTCTCCCGCCCCGACATGGCTCTGTCTGTTTCATATTCCCACTCACCGTTAAGGCAAAGCCAACGGCCCCTGCGAAAATTCGGCCTCGGATATTCCGAACGCGGAAGGCTCATAAACAATTACTCCTTAGCTCTTATAATCATGTGCATAAATCTATGCACTATAAATTTAATCACACCAAATAAATTATATAATAAACATTGAAATTTGTAAATACTATATTGTACAAATGTTAAACAAGCCCTCCGGTTTCCGGAGGGCTTGTTTATCCGGGCTGCTATTATTGACCCTGGATTTTCTGGAAGGAGTCTCTGATTTTTGCAATCTGATTTGTAAGCACTCTCTCGTAGCTCTTCATCATCGTTGCCCATGAGCCTCCATCGGTCATAGCTTTGCTCGGTAGCTCGCTCATATAGGACATATCGTTTGAGAATATTCTTCCCTGGTCAAAGGACGAGGTGGTTCTCAGAATATCAAACATCTTAGCCGAGATTTCTTCCTGTGAGTACTTATATTTCATATTCGTCTCAAAGAGAGCGGGTGTTGTGCGGCGGTATGCCTCGCTACCCCAGCACTCGATAACGGCGGTGACCATGCTCTGATAGGTGCAGTCTGTCATTATACCATAAAGCGTGAAGGGATTGCCGATAACTGTGATATAATCCTCTTGCGACTCGTCGTGAAGCGGAGTCGGGACAAGTCCGTATTTCCACTCAACGGCGTTAAGCCCGCTGGAGTGCATATTATCGGCAAGGTAAACTCTGTTCTGGCAGAAAAGAGCATTTCCGTTGACAAAGGGCACCGCGAAAGAGACGGCAGCACCCGAGCGGCTGACATAGCAATCGCCTTTTGTCAGCCATGCGCCGAGCTTGTCGACAAGGTTTATGGTTTTTTCCGAGAAGTAGTCGTCGGATATCTTAAGCAGGTCATCGTCTTCTGTGCGTTCGATAAGCTTAAGGTTTGAACCTGTGTAGAAGGCGTCGCAGCCGTAGTAGATAGTGGTAAATCCGTAGAAATCGCCCTCCGAGACCCTGCCGTCAGCGTCAAGGTCGGTGTAGGTGTTCGAGGTCATCTCTATGAGCGTGTCAAGCGTCCAGGTGTGGTTTAAGACGTGCTCTGTCGGATCGGTCAGTTCAAGGTTTGTAATGAGGTCTTTGTTATAATAAATTGTGTACATGAAGTGCAGGGTGTTTGTCGACGCGTCTCCCGAGATATAATAAAGAGATTCGCCAATTCCCATTGTTGAAACTATCGATTCGGGCCACCAGGGCATAGATTCATCGATATAGCTGTCCTCAATCGCATAAAGGTCGGCAAGGTATCCCTGAATGGCAAGCATTCCGGCGCTGCGACTATAAGTTGCGATAAGATCATATGATCTGTCGCCCGCCTTGAAGCTTGTTGCTACTTTGTTAACAAAGCCGGCTCGATTTGAGTTGTTTCCATTCTCTCCGACAAAAACAAGATCAACGCCAAGGCGATCCTCAATGGCAAGGTTCCGATTGTAAATCGCGTCGCCGACAATATCCCCGGTGATCTTTTCGACCTCAAATTCAGGCCGCTCAACATCAAGCCAGTAAAGCACATTTACCTTGGCATTTTTGTAATCAAGATCGGCCGGAAGATTATCCTTCTTAAAGCCTTGAGCGTCGACATCGTCGTCTTCGGTGTCTTCTACCAGTCCGGTAGTGGGAGCAGTGGTATCGTCCTCGCCCTCGTCGGGGTTGCCGCAAGCCGAGAAAACAGCCATTACCATAAGTAGCGCGGATATAAGCGCTATAAGCCTGATTTTCTTCTCCATTGTATCAGCGTTCGCATTTGGCGAACTTCCTCCTTGCATATTTATAAATAATAACAGTTACTAATATTATAACAGCCATTATTTCCTTTGTCAATTATGATTTTGTGATATTGTTTATATTTTTTGCTCAAACAGGCATATTTTAAGATGTTTTATACAGTATTTGACCAAACTTATTCTTCCCGCCCTCATAAATTCAATACTTAACCGGTCGAAAAAGGCGCCGTATCTTTTTTACAGCGCCTCTGTATTTTAAAACTTTTTATAATTTTAATTGTAACTATTCAGCACAAAGCTGAAAAACGAGCAAAACGACCAAAAGCCCCTTCTGATGTCGTATTTACGAAACTCCTGCTATAATGTATAATAAAGCCAAGGACAGCGGAAGGTATGGTATGAGCAA
>JBNRMS010000054.1:0-18495 GCA_050309735.1 Eubacteriales bacterium | reverse complement strand
GTTCAGTTCAATGTTTTAATGATTTAATAGTATTAGTCATACAATTGAGAATCAGTATTATAATACAATGTGAAAGGATAGAAGCAGACATGATAAATGTAAAACTCATCTCCTCGCTCGAAAAATGCTTCCCCGAAACCAGTATTGAAGGATTAGAGGCACTCGGAAAGATTTCGGTTTTGCGGGGCGAGCGTCTGTCGCTTCAGCTCGTATACCGAGAAGAAGACCCGGCAAAGCCTCACCGCGCCTGGTACACCCCCCGCCTTGCCGGCTCGCTCGCGCCCTGGGCGTCTGTGCGACTGGTCGATTTTATTCCCTCTCTGATGCCGGCATATCCCGGAAGAAGCGACGACAATTACCTGTCAACCAGCCCGGGGCTATACCCCGACCTGTTGTCCGAGCTGCCGATGCAGGGGCAGATTCCGGTCTGCAATTTTGAGACGCGCTGTGCGTGGATTACCGTCGATATCCCAAAAGACCTTGAGGGCGGCGAATATAATATTTCGCTCGCGCTCATCGCCGGAGGGGGAGAGGTTGCCGCCGCCGCAACCGCCGAGGTGAGTGTTATCCCCGCCTCGCTGCCCCTGCATGAAATGTATGTCACACAGTGGTTTCACTGCGATTGCCTTGCCGATTATTATAATGTAAAAGTTTTTTCGGAGAGACACTGGGAGATAATCGAAAATTTCGCCGCCGTTGCGGTGAGAAACGGCATAAACACCCTTTTGACACCGGTCTTCACCCCGCCGCTCGACACAGCCGTCGGACATGAGAGACCGACAGTTCAGCTTGTCGATGTAAGAGTTGAGGACGGGGAATATCATTTTGGCTATGATAAGCTCGACCGCTGGATAGATATGTGCGACCGGATCGGAATCAAATATTTTGAGATAAGCCACTTTTTCACACAATGGGGAGCGGCTCACGCACCTAAAGTTATAGCAAAAGTAAACGGCCGGAATAAACAGATTTTCGGCTGGGAAACCGACGCCGCCGAGGGCGAATACCCGCGCTTCATCCGCGCCTTTATAGTCGATTTTATCGCTCACATGAAGGCTCGCGGCGATGACCTGCGCTGCATTTTCCATATTTCCGACGAGCCGAACGCTAAGAATATCGAACAATACGGCCGCTCGCGCGCCGTCGTGGCCGACCTGCTCGAGCACTACATGAGTATGGACGCTCTCTCGAATATTGATTTCTGGCGCCGCGGGTTTGTTCGAACACCCTGCGCCTCAAACAACCATATCGAGCCCTTCCTCGAGGCAGGAGTGCCCGGGCTTTGGACATACTACTGCTGCAGTCAGGGCGTCGGAGTCAGCAACCGCTTCTTCGCCATGCCCGGAGCGCGAACCCGCGCTATCGGAATGCAGTTTTATAAATACGACATCGCCGGGTTTTTGCAGTGGGGCTATAATTATTATTATAACCAATATTCTTATGACTTCGTAAATCCCTATCTCGATTCGACCGGCGGCTATTTCGTCCCCTCGGGCGACGCATATTCGGTCTATCCCTCGCTTGACGGGCGGGCGCTTGAATCGATGCGGATAGTGCAGTTCCATGAGGCGCTTCAGGACCGCTCGGCATTCGAGCTTGCAGAGAGTTATTACGGCAAGGAAAGAGTAGTAGCCGAGCTTGAGGCCGTCGTCGGCGAGATAAAATTCTCAAGCTGCCCCGGCGAATCCACCGTGATGCTCGCGGCGCGCGAGGCGATAAATAAGCTTATCGCGGCGGCGGTGGGGTAATATTACATAAAGGTTCTTCTCAAATCATTTGATTTAAGGAGAACCTTTGTTAATATTGTACAAATTGTTTACAAATGTTTCGTGAAAACAATCACTTGACATATCGTCCATTATGTGGCAAAGTGGAGAAGGTGACTCTTACTACTTTAATATTACATGTACAAAAACAAGGAGGCCTACGAATGAAAATCAAACGCAGAATCACAGCTTCTGTCTTGGCGCTTGTATTTATTATTTTGTGTATCCCCTTTTCCACCGGCGCACAAAGCGATATTCTCGAACGCGCAGAAACCAACGATAGCGAAATGGATGTAAGCGGTTACCGGGTCGAAGAAAAGACCGCGAAAAAGGAAATGCTCCCGGGGGACATGACGCTAGATGAACTTAGTAATACGTCGATTTTGACGGTTTCATCGTCAGGGGTTATTGCGTCAAACACAAACACCGGTACCTGCAGGATAACGGCGACGCATAAAACTTACACTCATTTATCGGTTTATGTAGATGTTACTGTCACCGGAACACAGAGCGATACAATACCTGACGGCGTATATCGTATTATTTGTAATCTTGTTAATCGTCCGCTTACCGTGTATGACTTCGGATATACGAATTTTTCAAATGTCAAGGTAAAATCCGAGAATCATGACAATGATTTCAGTCAGCTCTGGAGGGTGGCAAGCATAGGAGGCGGCTATTACAGCATCAGACCGCTGAACAAACCCAATATGGGTCTTGATGTGACAGGCACAAATGTCGATATTTATTCTATAGGGATCAGCGATTCGCTTTCTATTATAACATCGGCCAGATGGCAAATAACAGAGTCGCCGTATAACAACGAGTATTATATCCAGAACTATACATATGCCGATAAAACGCTCACGTGCAGCGGTTCTGACTTTGACGCATATGTAGATACTTTTTACGGTCATGCGGATCAGCGCTGGCTGTTCGAGCCGGTGTCGGTGGATGACAAGATTTCAATATACGGGGATTCATATCTCACGGTGGGATCGAGCACTTTACTTACCGCCGGGGTGTTTTCATCAGAAACACTTAATCAATCGGTGACATGGTCATGTTCCTATGCAAATGTCACCGTGTCATCAAACGGTACGGTAATCGCCGATGCTCCGGGGTTTGCATGTATCAGAGCGGACAGTACAATTGATTCTACATGTTTTGGTTTGTTTGATATTTATATTGGATCATACGAGGATAAATCCGTTGGGCTTGTGGGGATACCAGCTACCGATCATAATCACACCGATATAATATCGACACTTACAGGAAGCTCTTATCTCGGTGGCATTTATAACATTTCAAATATTGTAACAGTGACTACTGCAATGAATGAAATCAACTTCAAGACACTTGCCGCCGCCGCATATGTAACTGTTATCCGTTCGCATGGTTCCCAAACTAAAGTACAACTCAATGAAAGCCCTTACGATTACTGCCGCATGACATACGAACAGGGACGCCCGCTTACCAAGTCCGACTTGATTTTGTACATGAGCTGCAGCTGCGGAGAAGGAGGGAGAAACGCTGATAACCTTGTCAATTATACATTCAAAGCCGGGGCTAAAAATGTGATAGGGTTCACGGGAGATATAGACTGTCAGGCTATTAGCGATCCGACCAACAGGCCGGCCGATGAATGGCTGAAATACTTCTGGAACTACCTGCGTACTCACAGCGGAGCAACTTATCAGCAAGCGATAAATCATGCCAACTCCGAGATGCCCTATGCCGCCGAACATGGATTTACGTCATATCTGTATAGAAGCATAGATGAGCAGTAGGCGAAACAAAAGAGTTCCCGAAATTGTTTACCCATAAATAATATATAATATTATTCGAAAGGAGCAAAAATGAAATATTCATTAATTCGTATAATTTCAATTATTACTTTAGTCGCCATGTTTTTATCCGGTTGCGGCATTTCGGTTTTATCAGATGAAGACAATGACAAGCGGCAATGGGGCTCAAGTGCGGAATATGAAAGCTATGTCGCTTATGTGGTGGGGGGGTATATTGATGACGGATTTAACAGTATAGTGATTGATCTTGATATTAAGCCAAAAGATTCAACCGGAGATGAAAAGGCCCCGAAGGAAGGTGATCCGAAGGAAATTGAGTATGACGGTAAAAAGTATTCAACGGTATATTATAATTCGTATAAAAGTCAGTATGGTACTCGGATAGATTGCTATAAAAGCAAGGACATTTTCACAGGTGGCAGCTTTTGGATAAGCCGCAGTACGGGCAAAATTGTTTCGATATACTTCTACGATGGCTTTGAGAAGGCTATGAAGGAGCTGGCGGATGTGAATTATTATTATAGTTTTTTATCGTTAAAGGAAGAATCATTTTATATTGAGATCGCAAAAAAAGCGCTGGAACCCCTTGTGGATGTGAGCGGATACAACGTGCGATATGATCCGATAGCTTATGGACATGATGAATGCACAGTATACTTTGAATTAATTAAAAATGGTTATATGCTCACTCGAGCAATAGCCCATTTATCGCCGAGCGGGGTGGTGATTAAACTTGAAACCGAGTGCGATTATGATTGGAGCAGTGTAGAGGTTCCGGAAATAGACAAAGAGAGTGTTGAAGCCGCTCTTTTAAGCAGGCTGACGGAGGCGTGCAGTAAAAATGAAGTAAGCCTCAAGGGGTACAAGACAAGACTGGAAAGGATAGTTCCCGACGAGAACGGAAGGCTTGCGGTATTATATTGGGTTCGTCCCGAATTGAACGAAACAAGCGAGCACAATCCTGTCCATATGTGTTCATCCGAGCTTCGCATTTATATTGAATAAACTGAATATTGCCCCGGCCTGTTTCAGTCCGGGGCAGGCGCATTCCTCTGCATCCTGATATCGTATGCACCGGCATAATAAATAAACTCAACAAGAGGAGTTAAATATAAGATTGAAAACAATAATTATATCCTTTTTCCTCGGACTTCTTGCCGCATATATAGGCCTGGCTTTTGCTTTTTTCTTTGATTTTGGCGGCGAATATGCCTTGGGGATGGGCGCATTCCTCTCTATCCTGATATCGGTATGCACCGGCATAATAATAAATAAACTCAATAAGATGAAATAATCAAAAGAGCCGTTTCCAAAAAAAGAAACGGCTCTTTTGCTATTTTTTTAAACTTCCGCGCCCCCGCGCCCCCACTATTCTCTAATTTCTATTCTCTATTCTCTATACAACTCTGCCTGTAAGCCGGGTTCTGTCGTGAACGGCCATCTATCTTTGCGCGACGTCGCCGCCGCGCTCCGGAGATTTCTCTCCGTGCCACCCGGGGACATCGGCCGGGCAGGCCAATCCCCATGCGGTGTTGCTTCGGATAGGGTTTACAGCGGACCTATGTTACCATAGGAACTGGTGAGCTCTTACCTCACCTTTCCATCCTTACCGGGACATTGCCCCGGCGGTCTATTTCTGTTGCACTTTCCCGGCAGTCGCCTGCGGCTGACGTTATCAGCTATCCTGCCCTTTGAAGCCCGGACTTTCCTCACGGTAATACCTTTCGGCAACATACCGCGCGGCCGTTCGGCAGAGTTGCAAATATATTATACCACAAAGCATCCTATCGGTCAATGCGGCGAGAGCATCTTTTCTTTTCCGGCTTTTCCATTTTCGCTTTTTTTCTTATTTTTATTGTTTATCATTCCTCGCAGCGCCGCGAGCGCCGCATCAAGCCCGCCGACCTCATCGATAATCCCGAATTCCACCGCCTCGCTCCCGTCAATAATCGAGCCGATGTCGGTTGCTATCTCGTCGGGCTTCATCATCAGCTCGTAAATCTTGTCGGGATTAGCGCTCGAATGGTCGCAGATAAATTTAATTATCCGCTTCTGCATCTCGGAGAAATAACGAAAGGTCTGCGGAACTCCGACGACAAGTCCGTTTATCCTCACCGGGTGTATTGTCATAGTAGCACTCGGAACGATAAACGACCGCTTGCCCGCAACGGCCAGCGGAACACCTATCGAATGCCCGCCGCCCAGCACTATCGAAACGGTCGGCTTTGTCATCGAGGCTATCATCTCGGCAAGCGCAAGCCCGGCCTCAACGTCGCCCCCCATTGTGTTGAGCACCACAAGAAGACCGTCAACCTCGTCGCTTTGCTCAATCGAGACAAGCAGCGGAATTATGTGTTCGTATTTAGTGGCCTTTTGGTTGTTTCCAAGCAGATAATGACCCTCAACCTGACCGATTATCGAAAGGCAATGGATTGCCTCGCGCGAGTTTTTCGCAAGAACTCCCCCGCTCCTCTCTATGCTCTCAAGCTTTTCGCCGGTGTCCTCCTCGCGTTGGTCTTTATCGGGTTTCTCGTTCGCCTCGCTCACTTCTGTGCTTTCTTTATCGGATGCCGAATCCCGGGCGGCGTCCTTTTTTTCTTCTTTGCTTTTTTTATCTTTGTTCATGTCGTCTCTCCCGCGAATTTTAATTGCAGAAATTATTATTGCCAAAAAAGCTCGCCGGTATGTCTGCTATAATTATTAAAAATCGGGATTTACAAGGAGTGTTTTTTATGGTATAATATCTTTTGGCAGCCTTTACAAAAAGCTGCGATGTCGCAAAAGTGGAGAAACACACGGGAGAAATCCACTTGCGACTCTGGTATAATATATACATTGGCAGGTTTTTGTGAGTCCTGCGCTGTCGCAACAGTAAAGCGGCGCGAGGATAAAACCAGAGATAGGCGATTGATAATCGACCCTACTATGTCGCAGCGGCGAATGATTAAAATGAGGTGTTTGTAATGCAAAAGAAAATTCTGATTGAAACTTCGGCTCGACACGCCCATGTCACAAAAGAGACGCTCGAAACTCTCTTTGGCAAGGGCGCTCAGCTTCATAACAAAAAGGACTTGAGCCAGCCCGGTCAGTTTGCCAGCGAGGAGAAGATCACCGTCGTCGGCCCGCGCGGCAAGCTCTCCCTGACTATTCTCGGCCCCTGCCGCTCGGCAGATCAGGTTGAGCTGTCGATGACAGATGCGCGAACACTCGGCATTTGCGCCCCTGTGCGCGAAAGCGGAGATGTTGCCGGCACACCGGGACTTAAACTGGTCGGCCCCCATGGTGAGGTTGATATGAGCGAAGGCGTTATAATCGCAAAGCGGCATATACACATGACCCCCGCCGACGCTGCCGAGTTTGGCGTATCGGACAAGCAGATAGTCGAAGTTAAGCTTAACACCCCGCGTCCGCTTATCTTCGGCGATGTTGTTGTCCGCGTAAGAGATGATTTTGCGCTCGCCATGCACATCGACACAGACGAATCAAACGCTGCGGCCGCCGCCGGCGAGGCCTGGGGCGAGATTGTAAAATAAAGAATAAAAAAAGGAGCATATATCAACATGATTTATTCCAAAGAAGTGGAACACATGTGCGTTGTGGCCAAAGGGCCCGACCACGGACCGGCTCCCATTCCCGAAGAGGGCAAATGGGTCAAAGCCAAACAGATTGCCGACATCTCGGGATACACGCACGGCGTGGGCTGGTGCGCCCCTCAGCAGGGTGCCTGCAAGCTTTCGCTTAATGTAAAGGACGGTATTATCGAAGAGGCGCTTATTGAGACAATCGGCTGCTCGGGCATGACACATTCGGCAGCAATGGCGGCCGAAATCCTCCCTGGGAAAACAGTTCTTGAGGCGCTTAACACAGACCTTGTCTGCGACGCTATCAACACCGCAATGAGAGAGCTTTTCCTTCAGATTGTTTATGGGCGCTCGCAGTCGGCCTTCTCGGAGGGCGGACTTGTAGTCGGCGCCGGCATGGAGGATCTCGGAAAAGGAGAGCGCTCGATGGTCGGCACGATGTACAGCACAAGGGCTAAGGGCGTTCGCTATCTTGAGCTGACAGAGGGCTACTGCACAAGAATGGCTCTTGATGCCGACGGACAGGTTATCGGTTACGAATATGTTTCGCTGGGCAAGATGACAGACCTTATCAAAAAGGGTGTCGAGCCGAATGAGGCATATGAGAGTTCAAAGGGTACATACGGGCGCTTCGACGAGGCCGTCAAGTATATAGACCCCCGCAAGGAATAAGAAGGAGGAGAATAACTGTGGCTAAATTTGAAGGTTACGAAAGACGCGAGGCGAAAATCCTCGGTGTCTTAAAAAAATACGGTATTTCCTCCATTGACGAATGCAGGGAAATCACTCTGGCCAAGGGCGTCGATTGCGACAGGATTGTCCGCGAAACCCAGCCTATCTGCTTTGAGAATGCTATCTGGGCATACACTGTGGGCGCGGCAATCGCGATAAAGTCAGGCGCCCTCAAGGCTTCGGACGCCGCCGCGGCAATCGGCATCGGGCTTCAGGCCTTCTGTATTCCCGGCTCTGTAGCCGAGAACCGCAAGGTCGGCCTTGGACACGGCAATCTTGGAAAAATGCTCCTCTCGGAGGAAACCGAATGCTTCTGCTTCCTCGCCGGACACGAATCCTTCGCGGCGGCAGAGGGCGCAATCAAAATCGCGCTTAACGCCAACAAGGTAAGGGTAAAGCCGCTGCGCGTTATCCTCAACGGCCTTGGCAAGGACGCGGCCTTTATCATTTCAAGAATCAACGGTTTTACATATGTAAAAACCGAATTCGACAATAACACCGAAGAGATAAAGGTTGTTTCCGAGACGCCCTTCTCAAAGGGACCGAGGGCGGCAGTCAAGTGCTACGGCGCCGACAATGTCCCCGAGGGAGTTGAGATTATGAAGCTTGAGCGGGTTGGCGTTTCGATCACCGGAAACTCGACAAACCCCACAAGATATCAGCATCCCGTGGCGGGAACCTACAAGAAGTGGTGTGTTGAAAACGGCATCGGATATTTCTCGGTCGCCTCGGGCGGCGGCACCGGCCGCACACTCCATCCCGACAACATGGCGGCAGGCCCCTCGTCCTACGGCATGACAGACACGATGGGCAGAATGCACTCGGACGCACAGTTCGCGGGCTCCTCCTCGGTTCCGGCGCATGTTGAAATGATGGGTCTTATCGGCATGGGCAACAACCCCATGGTCGGCGCGACGGTTGCGGTGGCGGTGGCTATCGAGGAATCATCCAAAAAGTAAAATACAGATAAAAACGAGGCTCCGCCGCATAAGCGAAGCCTCGTTTGATTTTTTAGTGTTTTCATTAATAAATTCCTATTGGTTTTTTATTTTGCGCACTTTATAGGCGTAGAAGCTTCTGTGGGGGAAGGGGTGACTGTATGTATTCCGAGGACGAAATAGTTAAATATGTCAAGCCGGTATTCCGGTTCTGCCTCTCCCGCCTTTCCGGAAATGTGATGCCGAGGATCTCGCGGGCGAGGTTATGATACATATTGTTGACGGGCTGTCAAAATACAAAATAAGTTCGCTTGACTCCTGGGTGTGGAGGATCGCGCACAACCGCTATGCGCGCTTTATCGACAAGCGGAGCCGCTGCTCCGCTTGATTTACGGCGACACGCTCGCGAAGTATTTTGACCCGAATCTCTACCACGCTCGCGGTCAACATAATCCTCGCGGCGCCCCTGGCGCCGCGAGGATTTTTTGTTTTTCCTATTCCCTTGAGAGCACCTTCTCAATCTCGCAGATATAAAACCTGTGAAAGTCCTTTTCGGTATAATTTGATAGCAGATTCTCCACAATAAATTTGTCGCCCCGCAAATCGTCAGCATAAAGCTTGCGGCAGAGAAGCACAAGCCTTGCCTCGGCAATATAGGGAACCTCGCCCGAGAAGGCCGGTGTCAGACCGGTTTCTGCGAATTTATCGACATCGCGCCCGCTGTTTCTCCCGCAATAGGTGAGCGCCGGGCGATATTCTTTGTCAAAAAAGGACATCGACAGCCGCTCCGACGCCTCTACAAAACCGTATGTGTGGCGCTGCGGCCTGATAAAACAGACGCAGACCGGCTTTTTCCAAAGCACGCCGGCGCAGCCCCAGTTTGCCGTCATCGTGTTTACAGCTCCTTCTCTCGCGGCGCTTATCAGCATCCAGTCGTCACCTATGAGCTTGAAAATATCGCTCGCCTCCGGTACCGGAATTTCTTTGAATACGCTCATATTCTCCTGCCTTTCCGGGCATAGCGCCCTCTTTAAAGTTTTATTTGACCTATTCTTATAGTATATATCAATTATACTATTATTGCCCCCATGTGGCAATAGCGAAATCTTGCGAATATTTTTTAAATCCTTGACATACGGGAAGAAATGTATTACAATATTTATATATGACATAATGGGGGAAAAGATGTTTCTAAGTATGACGGCCTTCGGCCGCTGCCGGGGGACGGTTGGCGGGAAGGATATAACTGTTGAAATAAGATCGGTTAACAGCCGATATTTTGACTGTTCGGCAAGGCTCCCCCGCGCTTATTCCTATCTTGAGGAAAAGATTAAGCCCTATCTCGCCTCACGCGGGGTCGGGCGGGGCAAGGTGGATGTCAATATCACGGTGGAGGTTCTTGACTCGGGTGAGCTTGAAATCTCGCTTGACGAAGGTTATGCCCGGGGATATATCGCCGCTCTGCGGCGCTTATCTTCCGAGTTTGGCCTTGCCGATGATATATCGGTGATGAAGGTTGCTCAAAACCGCGATATATTCAGGCAAAGCCGCCCCGAGGACGATGCCGAGCGCGATTGGGGAGAGATTTTGACTATTCTCGAACAGGCTGCCAACGCCTTCCTTGCCGCGCGGCTCGCCGAGGGGGCGCGCCTTGGCAAGGATATCGAAAAAAAGCTCGCAAATATCGGCACGCTTACCGAGGAGATTTCGCTCATCTCAAAGGCCGACACCGAAGGATACCGACAAAAGTTTGAAGAGCGCCTGCGCCCCCTGCTCGCCGAGAGCGGCGCGGTTGTTGACGAAGGGCGCATTATTGCCGAGTGCGCGATTTTCGCCGACCGAATCTCGATCGACGAAGAGCTTGTCAGGCTCTCATCCCATCTCGATTCTTTCGCCGCTATTGCCGCGGAGAGTGTGTCGGCGGGACGAAAGCTTGATTTTCTTATTCAAGAAATCAACCGTGAGCTAAACACAATAGGCTCAAAGTGCCAAAATGCGGCGATATCCCGTATTGTGGTCGAATGCAAATGCGAACTTGAGAAGATCCGAGAGCAGATTCAAAATATTGAGTAGTTTTGAAAGATAAATCCCTAAAGGTGGGTTTTATGCCCTGCCCCCCTTCCAAAATGGCGGCAAAGAGACATATGGCCGACCGACACAGACCCCATCTCACGCAGAAAGGTATAACTATGAAATTTATAAACGTCGGATACGGAAACCTTGTTGTTTCCGAGCGCATAGTCCTTATCGCCTCTCCCGAGTCTGCACCCCTGAAGCGCCTGATTCAAGACGCAAAGGATCAGGGTCGCGCCGTCGACCTCACCTGCGGCAAAAAAACCCGCGCCGTCATCCTTACCGACACAGAAATTATAATACTGTCTGCCCTGACTCCCGACAAGCTGTCGCTGCGCGCCGCCGGAGAGCAGGATGACAACGATACAGATGCCTGAGGACGCCGGGTTTTGTCAATAATACTATCAACATAATCAAAAGGAGCCACGTAATGCTATATCCTACGATAAATGAACTAACTAAGGGTAAATTTAACCGATACGAACTGGCGCTTGCCACCGCAAAATGCGCACGCCTGATTACCGACGAATATGTCAAACAGCGCGAAATGGCCGAAAAGTCATTGACAGGTAATAAGGAGGCCGACAAGCCTCTGATCAACATGATTGACAAAGAATACCGCGACGAGAAGGCGGTTAAAAACGCGATTAATCGCATACACAGCGGCGAGTATATAATTGTCGACTCCAATCCGGCAGAATAAGCACAGGGTAACACGCAGATGCACGAGTACGCGAAGGTCTGTCTTGTTGACGATATACCATACTCTCTTGACCGGGAGTTTGACTACTTTGTACCAGCACAACTACGCCCCGGTATCTCCCGGGGCGCTTTTGTTACCGTGCCTTTCGGAAATGCAAATCGGCGGAGGCTGGCCCTTGTCGTCGGGTTCTCCGACGCCCCCTTTGCCGATGGCAAGATAAAACCGATAGATTCAATCTGCCCTGCGAGCATGTCGCTTGACGACGAGCTGCTCGACCTCTGCCTCTGGCTCAAGGAACAAACTCTATGCACCATAGGAGATGCTGTTCACTCGATGATTCCGGCGGCGGCAATGTCCCGCCTTGTCGAGTTTTACACCCCTGCCCCCGGCGCGACCGGTGCCCGAAGTGCGGTCCAAGCCGGACGGGACGCCGAGGTGTGCGAATACATATTCGAGCGCAAAAAGGTGACCGAGCAGGCGCTGATAAAGCGCTTTGGAAAGGGCGCGGCGGCATCTGTTAAAAGGCTTATGAGCGCCGAGCTTGTGGTTCGGGGGGTTGACATAAAAGAGGGCGTTCGCGAGTTTTTCCGCGAGATTTGCTCGCTCTTGCTTGAGCGCGAGGCGGCCGAGGCCGCACTCAAGGCAAAACCCAAAAGCGGGCTTCTTCGCTCAGAGATGCAGCGAAAGATAGTATCTGAACTGCTCGGAGCTCCCGAGCTTGAAATTGATAAACTTATCGAACTAACCGGAGCCGGCCGTCAACAAATACGCACACTCTCCGACCGCAAAATAATTAAAATCCGGCGCGAATCGGCTTATCGGGAAGGATATCTTGAGTCATGCAGTGCGCCAGACACCGATTATATCCTCAATCCCGAACAAAAAGAGGCACACAAAGCCCTTGTCACCCTCTCGCGCTCGGGAGAAGCTAAGGCAGCCCTTCTCCACGGAGTAACGGGCAGCGGTAAAACCTGCGTTATGGTAAAGCTTATCGACGAGGTGCTTGCCTCGGGGCGCTCGGCTATTCTTCTCTTACCCGAAATTTCGCTCACCCCGCAGTCGGTTGACATCTTCTGCTCTCGATATGGCAGCCGCGTCGCGCTTGTGCACTCGGGGCTGTCGGCAGGAGAGCGGCTTGACTCATATAATAAAATAAAGCGAGGCGAGGCCGACCTTGTGGTCGGAACACGCTCGGCCGTCTTCTCGCCGGTAAAAAACCTCGGTCTTATTATTATCGACGAAGAACAGGAGCACACCTATAAATCCGATGCCGACCCGAAATACCACGCGCGCGACGTCGCCCGCTGGCGCTGCGCTAAGAGCGAGGCGCTTTTGCTGCTTGCATCGGCAACTCCCTCGGTGGAAAGCTATCAGAAGGCGGTCGAGGGCAAATATAAGCTTATAAAACTCACCGGGCGGTATGGAGGTCTGCCCCTGCCATCTGTCACCCTTGCAGATATGCGAAAGGAAACAGAGGCCGGCAATATAGACCCGCTCGGCGCCCTGCTTGCCGAGGAGCTTAAAAAAACCGTGGAAGGCGGGCGGCAGGCAATTCTTTTTCTCAATCGGCGCGGGTATAATAACTTTATCTCCTGTCGAACCTGTGGAGCGGCGGTAAAATGCACGCGCTGCAGCGTTGCGATGAATTATCATGCCTCACAAGGAAATTACGACAACGGAGAGCTTGTTTGCCACTGGTGCGGGCTGCACCAGACACCGCCCGCCGCCTGCCCGGATTGCTCCTCGCCCCACATGGTTCGCATGGGTTTTGGTACGCAACGCCTTGAGCGCGACCTTGCCGAGCTCCTGCCCGACGCAAAAATTCTGCGGATGGACGCCGATTCAACCTCGGGAAGATTTGCCTATGATAAAATGCTCGGTGAATTCAGAAGACACGGCGCCGACATTCTGCTTGGCACTCAGATGGTTACTAAGGGGCATGATTTTCCCGATGTGTCGCTCTCGGGCGTTCTTCTTGCCGACGCGTCTCTTTATCTTGACGACTACCGGGCCAATGAGCGCACATTTGCCCTTCTCACACAGGTGATAGGGCGGGCCGGGCGGCGCGATTTCCCCGGCTCCGCCATAATACAGACAAACAACCCCGACAACGATGTGATAAAACAGGCAGTCGCGCAGGATTACGAGGCATTTTTCAATAACGAAATACGCCTGCGCCGCCTGCTCGTATTCCCCCCCTTCTGCGATATAGTCCTTCTGACTCTTACCTCCTCAGACGAAAAGGAACTCCTCATCGGAACCAAGAAGCTCTCCTCCCGCCTGCGCGAGCTTCTCTCAACCTCTTTTACCGATGTTCCCACCATCGTCTTTGGCCCCTTTGAGGCTCCCGTCTACCGGGTTGACGGTAAATATCGTATGCGCATGGTTATAAAATGTCGCCTTAACAAACGCTCTCGCACACTCTTCTCGCAGCTTCTGTCCGAATCCACAAGCTCGCCTCATACTCCCCTGCTTTCTATAGACTTCAATCCGTCAAGCTTGTGAGCGAATCAAAGCAAAATAACTATAACAACCCCACATATATTCTTTTCGCAATTGGAGATAATAATAATGGCCAAACTAAAAATCTTAAAAAAATCCGATCCCACACTGCGCATGAAGTGCCGGCCGGTCACAGAAATATCCCCTCGAATCCTCACCCTTATCGACGATATGGTCGAAACTATGCGCGAGGCTAACGGCTGCGGTCTTGCCTCCTCGCAGGTTGGTGTTCTTCGCCGGGTGGTTGTTATCGAAACTCCCGAGAGCGGCCTGCTCGAACTGATAAATCCCGAGATAATACGCGCCGAGGGGGTGCAGGAGGAGGCAGAGGGCTGCCTGTCTATTCCAGGCGAATGGGGAATCACCCGCCGGCCGGCAAAGGTTACGGTTCGCGCGCTCAACCGCCGCGGAGAGGCGATAGAAATGCACGGCACCGACCTTCTTGCGCGCGCCTTCTGCCACGAAATTGACCATCTCGACGGTAAACTCTTTACCGACGAGGGCATAATGATAGAAAGACTTGAGGCCGATGAATGAAAATTTTGTTTATGGGCACCCCCGAATTCTCCGTGTTTACCATCTCGGCGCTTCACGAATCGGGGGAAAATATAATAGGCGTTGTAACACAGCCCGACAAGCCGACCGGCAGGAAATATAAGCTTACCCCGTCGCCTGTCAAACTTTGGGCGGCCGAGCGCGGAATACCGGTTTACCAGCCGACAACACTCCGCGGGGAGGAATTTGCAACTCTGCTCTCCGAGCTCGACCCCGAGCTTATCGTCGTGGTGGCATACGGCAAAATTCTGCCGCAGAATGTACTTGACTACCCGAGATATGGCTGTATAAATGTCCACGGCTCGCTCCTTCCCGAATACCGGGGCGCCGCGCCGATACAGCGGGCGATAATCGAGGGCAAAACCAAAACCGGCGTGACCATCATTCAAATGGACGCCGGAATTGACACCGGAGATATGCTGCTCTGCCGCGAGCTTGAGATCGGGGAGGGTGACAATTTTGGCATTCTTCATGATAAGCTTGGCAAGCTCGGCGCCGCGGCGCTGACCGAGGCGGTTGCCCTATTGAAAGACGGCAAACTAACCCGCACTCCCCAGCCCGACACAGGAGCGAGCTATGCTGCAAAAATCGAGAAGCGCGACTGCAAAATCGACTTCAACAAACCCGCGCGAGACGTTCACAACCTTATCCGGGGGCTCTCCCCGGCGCCGCTCGCCTTCACCCGCCTGCCCGACCGCTGTATGCTAAAAATCAACGAGGCCGAAGTGGCAAAGGGAATAAAACCGTGCGGAGCGCGGCCGGGGAAAGTGATAGCGCTTGATCATGGTATTGTTGTCGCCTGCGCCGAGGGTGCGGTGAGATTTTTGCGCGTGCTGCCCGAGTGCAAGTGCTGTATGTGCTCTGCCGACTATATACGAGGTAGAAAAATCTGCACGGGAGACCTATTGTCTTAAGTTTTTCGTGTAAAACTTAAGAATTCAAATGCAAGAATCAGCTCTCTTTTATCGCACATGAATTTTCTAAAATCGGACTCCTGCCCGCCTTTGCGCGAAATCCGGCAAAATCTATAAATTTTATTTCAGCTGCCCCAAGGGCAGCACAGGAGGAAAAATGCTCTATTTTTGGTATCAGATGTCTTATATTCTCTTGATTCCGGCCTTTATCTTTGCGCTTTGGGCTCAAATCAATGTAAAAACCACCTTTAACCGAACAAACAAAGTCCGCACCGGCATGACCGGTGTCGATGCCGCACGCTCGATTCTTAATGCTAATGGCCTTTCTCACGTCTCAATCGAGCGCATTCCCGGCAAATTGACCGACCATTACGATCCGAAAGCCAATGTAATCCGCCTCTCCGAAGATGTATATGATAACAGCTCGGCCGCAGCGGTCGGAGTTGCGGCACACGAGGCAGGACACGCCGTTCAGTATGCAGTCGGATATTCGCCAATACGCTTGCGAATGGCGATAATTCCGGTCACCTCCTTTGGATCGCGCGCCGCCATGCCCCTTTTCCTCATCGGAATGATTTTTTCGATGTACTCAAGCACCGAGAGCAATTTCGGCTGGGCGCTGATGATGACAGGCATACTTCTCTTCTCATTCGCAGTCTTTTTCCAGATGGTCACCCTTCCGGTCGAGTTTAATGCCAGCCGCCGCGCCATGGCCGCACTCGGGCAGGCCGGCATGAGCGGCGAGGAGCTGAGTGCCTCGCGCAAAGTGCTGAATGCCGCCGCGCTGACATATGTCGCCGCGCTTGCCGTTTCGCTCCTCAATCTTTTGCGCCTGCTCGCCATAGCCTCGGGAGGAAGGCGCAGATAGCCGATTTTTAAAATAAGGAGTCGCCACAAGGCGCCATACCGCCCGGCGCGGGTTTTATAGCCCTGTTGCAACGCCATAATAAAAAGTGATTTTGAGAAAAACAATATTTCTGCAAAATAAGCGTTATCATTGAAGAATAATGTATTTATCAGAGGAGGCTTAACAATTGATTGGTTTTTGGGTATATATGCTTATTATGGCGCTGCTTGTTCCTTTGTCAATGATTGCTTTTGGTAGCAAATTTCGCAAAATGGCTCCGAAAAGAATTAATTTGTTTTTTGGATATCGCACTCCAAAATCAATGAAAAACCAAGACACATGGAAATTCGCGCATAACCTATGCGGGAAGCTTTGGTTTTTCACAGGAATCGCGCTTACCCCGATAACTATGGTCGCGATGCTTTTTTCCTTTGGAAAAAGCATTGATTATGTCGGATTCTATGGAACAATCATAATTGCCCTGCAAATTATTATAATGATTGCGACTATTTTCCCGGTAGAATTGGCCCTTAAGAGAGAATTCGACCGGCATGGCAGGCGAAAATAGTGTCGATTCATAAAAAATTATAAGTTTACATCAACCCCCAAGCAACCAAAAAGGAAAGACAAATCAAATGCCCGAAAAAATCAATGTCCGCCGTCTTGCGCTCACCCTCCTTTTGGGCTGCGAGCGAGAGGGACAGTATTCAAACATAGCGCTTGACGCGGCAATAAAAAAACATAACCTCACCCCCGCCGACCGAGGGCTTTTAACACTGCTGCTCTTCGGCGTTATCGAAAAGCAGATAACGCTCGACTACTATATCGACCTCCTCTCAACCCTGCCGCCCTCAAAAATCGAGCCGAGAGTGAGGATGCTCCTGCGCCTGGGTCTCTATCAGATAATTTTCACCGACCGAATCCCCGACCACGCCGCGGTTAACGAAAGCGTTGCGCTCGCACCCCGCCGGGCGACGCGATTTGTAAATGCCCTGCTCCGCCGATATCTGCGGGAGAGAGAATCAATCGCTCTCCCCCGAAAAGAAGAAGGGCTGCCCCTTTATCTCTCGGTGAAATACTCCTTTCCCGCCCCGCTTTGCGAGCGCTTTACCTGCATTTTCGGTGCCGAGCGCGCCGAGGCGCTCCTTGCGGCCTTCGGCCGCGCGCCAGAACTGACCCTCTGCGTGAACACACTCAAAACAACCCGCAAGGATTATCTCGCCCGCCTTGCCGACGCCCGAATCAACGCCTCACCCACCCCCCTCTCACCCGATGGGGTAAGCCTTGCCACTCTGCCTCTCGCCTCGCTCCCCGGATTTAACGACGGCCTGTTTTTTGTGCAGGACGAGGCCTCGCAGCTTGCCGTCCGCGCACTTGACGCACACAGCGGGATGACCGTCGTCGACGCCTGTGCCGCTCCCGGCTCGAAGAGCTTTGGCGCGGCGCTCGCCATGGGGAATAAAGGACGAATTTTCTCGTTTGACCTGCATGAGAACAAGCTCTCGCTCATCCTCTCGTCAGCCGGGAGGCTTGGCATAGATATAATCGAGGTCTCAAAGTGCGACGCAAGAAACCCTCTCACCCAGCTTATCGGGGCGGCCGACCGGGTTATATGCGACGTTCCCTGCTCGGGATATGGAGTGATGGCCAAAAAGCCCGAAATCAGATACAAAAATCTCGCAGACGCAGCTCTGCTCCCCGAAATTCAGTTTGACATACTTGAGAATTGCTCGCGCTACACAGCGCCCGGCGGCCTGCTCGTCTATTCGACCTGCACCATTCTGCCCGAGGAAAATGAGCGGGTGGTCGGCCGCTTCCTCGCCGCCCACCCTGAATTTTCGCTCTCGCCCTTCACCGCCGGCTCGCTCCCGGTTCCCGAAGGAATGATAACCCTCGCCCCCGACACACACTCGACAGACGGGTTTTTTATCGCGAGGATGAAAAGGTCATCATCGTAACCATATTTTATTGAGGATTTTTAAGGATTTTTTAAAAATAATACTACACACCAATTAAAACATTAAGCTAATTAGAGATGCTCCGGAGGAACTTTTCCCAAAAAGTCCCCCCCAGTCC
>JBNRMS010000053.1:0-30979 GCA_050309735.1 Eubacteriales bacterium | reverse complement strand
CAATTAATGTTATAATATGCGAACAGTTCGCAAATTTCATAAAATGGAAAATAGCATGAAAGTCTTTTCTCATTATTTTGAAGTTTGCCTTTTCACGCGCGAGTTTTGCAAAAGCGGAGCAAAGCTTCGCTTTTGCGGGCAAGCCCGCCGAAAATTCCAAAATCAGCCGCCCTTCGGGCGGCATGGGGGTTTTAATGAAAAAGTATTCCACCTCCCAGCGCAAGCTCCTTCTCTCCTTCCTTGAATCAAACCGCGATAAGCAGTACTCGGTGGACGAGCTTTATGCAGCGCTCGGCGACGAGGGCATAAGCAGAAGCGCGATCTATCGCAATATGGACAAGCTGTCAGCCGAGCGTGTGGTAAGGCGATTTACCGACGCGGGCGGCAGCCGCTCGATTTACCAGTATGTCGGCGGCGAGGAATGCTCCTTTCATCTTCACCTGCAATGCAAGGGCTGCGGCCGAATTATCCATATGGACCCCGCAACGTCTGAGACGGTAGTTGGCGCCGCGCTGAAGAAAAACGGTTTTCATGTTGACAAGAAGGATACAATGCTGCTCGGCCGGTGCCGGTCGTGCAAATAGGAGTGGTAATATGTTTATATATAACATGAAGAGAATAGCAGCCTGTGTGTTGGCGGCGGCTTTTGTGGCGATATCGTTCCCGGCCTGCGCGGCGGGCTTTAGCTCAAGCGGTCGGATTAGCGTTGTCTGCACAATCTTTCCGCAATTCGACTGGACGCGCCGAATTATCGGCGAGCTTGAGCGGGAGATTGATCTTACCCTTCTTCTTGACAGCGGAATAGACCTGCACAGCTATCAGCCGAGCGCCGATGATATTATAAAGATTTCAAGCTGCGATCTTCTTATTTATGTCGGCGGCGAGTCTGAGCTATGGATTGATGATGCTTTGCGCGAGCCAATAAACGACAATATGGTGGTAATCAACCTCTTGCGTGAACTTGGCGACGGGGTGAAGGAGGAGGAGATTGTAAAGGGAATGGAGGATGACCACGACCATGACCACGACCATGACCACGAGCATGATGATGACCACGAGCACACCGCCGAATACGATGAGCACATCTGGCTCTCGCTCGCTAATGCCGAATATCTCACCGGCATTATCGCCGAAAAACTTAGTGAGGTCGACCCCGAAAATGCCGATGCATATGCGGCCAATGCCTCGGCATATATCGCCGAAATCCGAGCGCTTGACGACGAATACCGGAGCGAAATTGACAATGCAGAACACAAAACCCTCCTTTTCGGCGACCGCTTCCCCTTCCGCTACCTAACCGACGACTACGGCCTTGATTATTACGCCGCTTTCCCCGGTTGCTCGGCCGAGACCGAGGCAAGCTTCAACACAATTGCATTTCTCTCGCGAATGGTCGACGAATTGAATCTTGGCTGCGTCCTTATAATCGAGGGCTCAAGCCGAAAAATTGCCGAAACCATTGTGCGGAACACACAAAAGAAAAATCAGAAGATACTCACGCTCGATTCAATGCAGTCGATAACTCCGAGCGATATAAGAAAGGGCGTGACATACCTTTCTATAATGCAAAAAAATCTGGATGTGCTGAGCGAAGCGATGAGATGAGGTAGATATGCCACTGCTATCCTGTAAAAACCTGACGCTCGGCTATGAGGGAAGAGCTATCATCAGCCGGCTTGACTTTACCGTCAACCCTGGCGACTATCTCGCTATTGTCGGCGAAAACGGTTCGGGTAAAAGCACGCTGATGAAGGCGATGCTCGGTCTTGTTACCCCTATGAGCGGAAAAATCGAATTTGGCGCCGGGCTTCTGCCCGGCGAGATGGGATATCTGCCCCAGCAGACGATTATTCAGCGCGATTTCCCGGCGTCGGTGCGTGAAATTGTTCGCTCGGGCTGTCTCGGGCGCGCGGGTATGCGCCCCTTTTTGAGCCGCGCCGAGAAGGTGCTTGCCGAGCAAAATATGGCGAGGATGGGGATTGACCGCCTCGGCTCAAGCTGCTATCGCGATCTCTCGGGCGGCCAGCAGCAGCGTGTGCTTCTTGCCCGCGCTCTCTGCGCCACCCGAAAAATGCTCCTGCTTGACGAGCCTGTTTCAGGGCTTGACCCAAAGGCAACGGCCGAGCTGTATTCGGTAATAAACAGTCTTAACAAGGAGGACGGCATAACGGTAGTTATGATTTCTCACGACGTATCGGTTGCGCTGAGATATGCTGATTTTATCCTCCACATCGGAAGTCCGATGTTTTTCGGGGCAAAGGATGAGTACAAAAAGAGCGAGGCATGGAGAAACTTTGCTACGCGGGGCGAGGAGGATCTGACATGAGCGAGCTATTGGCCAAAATTGCGATGTATTTTGAATATCCCTTTGTCAGATATGCTTTTATCACGGGCGTGCTTATCGCGCTTTGCTCCTCGCTTTTCGGGGTAACGCTGGTACTAAAGCGCTTCTCCTTTATCGGAGACGGGCTTTCGCACGTTGCCTTCGGGGCGATGGCTGTCGCTTCTGTGCTCAATCTGACCGATAATATGCTGCTCGTTCTCCCGGTCACCGTTGTTGCGGCTGTTCTTTTGCTGCGCGCCGGGCAGAGAGCAAAAATCAAGGGCGATGCCGCGCTGGCGATGATATCGGTAGGCGCGCTGGCTCTTGGCTATCTTGTTATGAATATCTTTCCAAATTCGGCGAATATCACAGGCGACGTTTGCGGAACTCTTTTTGGCTCGACCTCGATACTTACTCTGACCGGCTCGGAGGTTTGGCTCAGCGTTCTTCTTTCGGTTGCCGTGATTCTGATTTACATTTTTTTATACAATAAAATTTTCTCGGTAACCTTTGACGAGGATTTCGCCGCAGCCACCGGAACCCGCGCTTGGCTCTATAACCTGATAATCGCTGTGATAACCGCGGTGATAGTCGTGCTGGCTATGAATCTTGTTGGCTCGCTTCTCATCTCCGCCCTTGTAATATTTCCCGCCATCTCGGCCATGCGCGTCTTTAAAAGTTTTAAATCGGTGGTTGTCGCCTCGGCAATAATTTCGGTTTTCTGCGCCTTTGTAGGTTTGCTTGTCTCTATCCTTGCAGCCACGCCTGTGGGTTCGACAATAGTCGCTGTCAACATAGCTGTGTTCGCTCTTTTTTATATCGTCGGATTAATAAAAGGCGGCTGACCCAAAACACCAAATAAAACATTAAGCTAATGAGGGACGCGCTGGGAGAACTTTTGGGGCATTTGGCACAGCTAAATTTAGAGCATGCCGCGCCGATCCCGGCCGGACTCCGCATCCCCCTTTTGTGCTGACTTTTTAATGGAGAATAGTATAAATTCAATGTTTTAATTAGGGAATTCTATGAGCCCTGCATTCATAAATTTTGCTTGTTTTGGATAATTAATAATCTTTCGGGGCGCACTTCTGAGTGCGCCCCGAAAACACGTAAAAATTATTTCTTAAAACAATCTTAATACATCCTGCTCTTTAACATTAATTCTTTTTGTGGTATAATTTGCATATACACCCCGCCACAAAGAAAAATACATAATCACAGAGAGGTATAATGCTTTGTACAACATCCTAATCTGCGATGACGAACAAGATATTGTCAACGCCCTGAAAATATATCTCAGTGCTGACGGCTATAATGTATTTGAAGCAAACAATGGCCGCGAGGCACTGCGCGTGGTTGGCAGCGAGGATATCCATTTGATACTATTGGACATAATGATGCCCGAGATGGACGGAATCACGGCGATGAATACCCTGCGCCGCGAGTATAATATACCGGTGATACTGCTCACCGCCAAAAGCGAGGATACCGACAAAATCCTCGGCCTCAATGTCGGCGCCGACGACTATGTTACAAAACCTTTCAATCCGGTTGAACTGTTGGCTCGGGTGCGCTCGCAGCTGAGGCGATATATGCAGCTCGGCGGGAGCAGCAAAGCCGAGGAGCGGTCGATTATCACAGTGGGCGGCATCGAGATGAACGAGCGTGCGCACGAGGTCAGGGTTGATGGTGAGCCTGTCTCACTAACCCCGACAGAGTACGACATATTAAAGCTTTTCATGCGTCATGTGGGCGAGGTTCTATCCTCAAAGTTTATATATCGCAAGGTCTGGCGCGACGAGCCCTTTGGCGTTGAGAACACAGTCGCGGTTCACATTCGCCACTTAAGAGAAAAACTCGAAATCAATCCGGCGCAGCCCCGATACCTTAAGGTGGTCTGGGCGCAGGGGTATAAGCTTGAGGGAGAGACCCCCGAGAAATAAATTTTTCAAAACGGGGCTATAATTTTATGAAAGGAATGCTCGCAAAATGAAAAAACTAAGCCGCGCCGGATGCAGTATGCCGGCAAAGGTAGCTGCGTGGTTTCTCCTGTTCGTCTCCTTGCTTATCGCGATTGTATCTGCCGCCGCGATTCTTGTCATGGCAAACACCGGCTTCTATACCCGCTCTGAGGCCGAGGTGAGGGAAAATTACCTTGAAAGTATACTTGAGAATAAATGCTATAATGTCAAATACCAATACCTTGTCGGCTCTTTGAATACTGATGATAGCTATTACAAATACGCTAACTTCTTCTTTACACTGACGCTTGAGGACGGGAGCGTGGCTGAGGGAAACTACAACGGCGAGCAGGCGCTCTATACCTTCACTCTTGAGCATATTCCCGGCGAGAAGGATCCCGGCATTCAGTACACCGACAGATATGACATCCCCTTCACAATTTGGGGCTGCATACCGGCAGAGATGAGTGAGATCGATGAGATATCAATAATCTCTAACTGGATAAGCACAGGATACAAGTGGAAAACCGCCGCCCCCATCATATCTTTTGCCGGCTTCACCGCGAGCGTGCTTATCTTCATTTATTTGATGTTTGCCGCCGGCCGGAGGAAGGATTCCGACACCCCCGTTCCCGGTCCGCTCGACCGCATCCCCTTTGATCTTCACACCGGCCTGATACTCTTCATAAATATAATTGCTATTCTGCTGGCTCGCGGCATATCATACGGGGACGAGGAATTTATAGTATGGATCTTTATTCTGCTTTTGTTCGACTTCTTCCTGCTTGTCAGCTATTTTATGAGCATATCCTCAAGGATTAAATGCGGAAATCTGTTCAGGCATACGCTTATCTGGATGTGCTGCTCGCTTTTATATAGGTCGATGAAATTCATCGGGCGGCTTATCGCGTCCTTTTTCCGCAATCTGCCGCTGCTCACTAAAACAATTCTGGGTATGTCAGGAATCTTTATCTGGAATTCAATAGTGATTATTATCACCTTTGCCACTCATAGCTTTGCCATCGGCTTCTTCCTCTATTTTTCGACATGGGCAGCGCTGGCCGTCATTGCCTTTATCGTAACTCTGAATCTTAACCGTCTGAAAAAGGGCGGCGAGACAATTGCCGCCGGTGACCTTAACCACAGAATTGATACGCAGAATATGTTCTGGGAATTCAAGCGCCACGCCGCCTCGCTCAACAGTATAAGCGAGGGAATGTCGCACGCTGTCGAGGAGAGGCTGAGGAGCGAGCGCTTCCGCACCGAGCTGATAACAAATGTCTCACACGACCTCAAAACCCCGCTGACCTCAATAATTAACTATGTTGACCTGCTCAAAAAAGAAAATTCAGACGATGAAAAAATCAGGAGCTATATAGAGGTTCTCGACCGTCAGGCCTCACGCCTGCGCAAGCTGACCGAGGATCTCATCGAGGCATCAAAAGCGTCGACCGGCAACATTCAGATTGAGCTCTCGCGCTGTGAGCTTGGCGAGTTGCTGACACAGACGGCCGGCGAATATGAAGATAAACTGAGTGCACACGAGCTTCAGCTTATCTGCTCTCGTCCTGAGGAGTCGGTTGTCGTCATGGCCGATGGAAGGCAGCTTTTCCGAGTGATAGACAATCTGATGAGTAATATTATAAAATACGCCCAACCCCTGACAAGGGTTTACCTCAATCTTGAAAAGAAAGGAAATCAAGCGAAAATTACCTTCCGCAACACCTCGAAATACGCTCTTAATATCTCAAGCGATGAGCTGATGGAACGCTTTGTCCGCGCCGATACCTCAAGGAACACAGAGGGAAGCGGCCTTGGACTTTCAATCGCGAAAAGCCTTGTTGAGCTGCAGGGAGGGGTTATGGAAATCACGGTGGACGGCGACCTGTTTAAGGTAACGCTGACGTTTGAGATAGTGTGAATGTTATGGAGGCCATGGAAATCCTAAAGCTTGTCAATTACCTTATTGCGCTTGTGTTTTTCGTTTGCTATGCCTATCAGTTTATCTATATCCCCATAGCTCTTCTGAGGAAGCCAAAGCCGCATAAAAAGTCGGTTAAGCATAAATATGCCGTTTTAATCTGCGCGCGAAATGAGCAGAGAGTTATCGGCCAGCTTATCGACAGTATTCACTCGCAAACCTACGGGCGCGATTTTGTCAGAGTTTTTGTTATTGCCGATAACTGCACAGACTCAACAGCCGCCGTTGCCCGCGGTGCGGGTGCGACTGTTTACGAGCGTTCAGACAAAACGCGGGTTGGCAAAGGCTATGCGCTTGAGGAGCTGACCCGCCGGGTGAGGGAGGACTTTCCGGAGAGCTTTGACGGCTACTTTGTGTTTGACGCAGACAATATACTTGACAAGAATTATATCACAGAGATGAACAAAACCTTCTCGGACGGTTATGAAATAGTCACAAGCTACCGAAATTCAAAAAATTACGGTGACAACTGGATTTCCTCGGGCTATGCTCTTTGGTTTTTGCGCGAGTCGCGCTATATGAACGGAGCGCGCCATATATTAGGGTGCAGTTGTGCGGTGTCTGGAACCGGATTTCTTTTCAGTCGGAGAATTCTTGAGAAAAGGGACGGCTGGCACTACCACCTTTTGACCGAGGATATCGAGTTTTCGGTTGATCAGATGCTTGACGGCGAGAAGATAGGCTACTGCCACCAAGCCCATCTGTACGACGAGCAGCCGGTTAAATTCAAGCAGTCATGGCGCCAGAGAATGCGCTGGGCGAAGGGGTATATTCAGGTTTTCCGCAAATACGGCCTGCGCCTTATCGGCTCCACATTGCGCGGCAGCTTCTCGGCTTATGATATGACAATGTATATCATGCCGGCTATGGTTTTAACTTTTGTCGGCACTGTTGCCAATATATCGGCCGGGATTGTGGGTGCCGTGCGAGGGGATAACCTTTTAATTGCGCTCGTGTCGCTCGGGCAATGCCTTTTGAACGCTTATCTCCTAATGTATTTTATCGGCCTTCTGACCACTCTCTCCGAATGGCGAAACATTAAGGTCTCGGCCGCCAAAAAAATTCTCTACACCTTCACGTTTCCGCTATTCATGTTCACCTACATCCCGATTTCGCTTGCCGCTCTCTTTGCAAAGGTGACCTGGAAGCCGATAGAACACAATGTGGTTCTGTCTTTGCGCGATATTGAAGCGAAAAAGTAAGGGCAAGATTGGTATCTCTGGCAGGAATTATTTATGCTGATTCTTGATTAAATTTGTTTGTGTGTGTGCAGTTTTTTGTTCTTATTTATCATTTTTCTTTCAAAGCCGGATATTCTCCGGCTTTTTGCTTGTCTATAATTTAATATTGATCTTGCTTTATGCAATGGCATAATTGTGCTATTAAAAGCGCAAAAAACAATTGATAATGCTTTTTTACTATGATATAATGTGTACATTGGCAGCTTTCGAAGAAAGCTGCGATGTCGCAAAAGTGGTCTGGCGCATGGGAGAAATCTGATTGCGTATATGGCATAATGTGTACATTGGCAGCTTTCGAAGAAAGCTGCGATGTCGCAAAAGTGGTCTGGCGCATGGGAGAAATCTGATTGCGACTAAAATATAAAACATTTTGGGAGGAAATCAAAATGGCGATTTTACACGATATTTCCGAGAAGCTCCAGCGGGGCAGAGCAAAAGAGGTGTCGGCTCTTGTTGAAGAAGCGCTTGCTCAGAACATTCTGCCCGAAGACATCCTCAACGACGGACTTATCTCCGGTATGAATATTGTCGGCGATAAATTCCGGAAAAATGAGGTTTTTGTGCCCGAGGTGTTAGTTGCCGCGCGCGCTATGAATGCCGGTCTTAAAATACTGCGTCCCGCGCTTACCTCGGCCGGAGTCAAGCCGCTTGGCAAGGCAATTATCTGCACTGTAAAGGGCGATATGCACGACATCGGAAAGAACTTGGTTAAGATGATGATTGAGGGGCAGGGAATCGAGTGCGTTGACCTTGGAGTTGACGTCAGTCCTGAGCAGGTGGTAGAGGCTGTGCGCGAGAGCGGCGCGAAATTGGTCTGCCTGTCCGCCCTTCTGACCACCACTATGATGGGGCAGAAGGATGTGATAGACGCGCTCTCGGCGGCAGGTCTGCGCGATTCGGTTAAGGTGATGGTGGGTGGCGCTCCGGTAACACAACAGTTTGCAGATGAAATCGGCGCCGACTGCTATACGCTTGACGCCGCGTCGGCAGCGCAAGCAGCAAGGTCATTTTTTATCGGATGAGAGGGCTTTCGGGGCTTCTTGATCGCGAGGAACTCTATGATATATGCCACAGCTTCTCAGATTTAACCGGGCTTGGAGTGTCACTTCATAATCCTGATGGCAGCTCGGTAACATCCTATAGGCGGAACGGCGAGGAGTGTATCTGCGCCAGAATGGGCGGAGAGTACAGGTGCGTCCGCAATATCAGCTTCAGCGCAAAGAAAGCGGCAGAGCTTGGCGAGCCTTATATCTATATCTGCGGCTGCGGGCTGGTTATGAGTGCCTCGGCGGTTATCCTGGAAGATAAGCTTATAGGTGCTGTACTTTGCGGCCCCGCTATGCTCTGGGATGCCGATGACTTTGCTCTTTTTGAGCTTGAACACAATGTCTCGGGCAGCGGAATCAGTGCTGATGACTGCAAAAAAATCGCAGAGAACACGCCCCGCTTATCCTGCGAGCAGATGACCGGTGCCTCACGCATAATTTTCAGGCTGGTCAACTATATGTGTCGCAGCCGCAACGAGACAATCACCCAGCGGCAGGAAATCACAAAGCAGCAGGCGACAATCTCAACCCTGCTTGCCGACCGCAAACAAAACGAAACCCGTCCGGGCATTTACTCGCCCGAAACCGAGAAAAAGCTGCTCAACTCTGTGCGCCTTGGAAACCGCAAGGCGGCGCGCGGCCTGCTTAATGACCTTCTTGCCGATATATTCCTCTTCTCGGGGGGGAACACTTCGACTATATGTGCGCGGGTGTATGAGCTTACCGGGTTTTTGTTCCGCGCCGCGTCGGAGGCCGGGGCGTCGGGCGATAAATTGCTCGGCATCGTGCGAGAATCGCAGGTAATTCTTAATCCCGACATTGGCTTTGAGGAGCTGTGTTATGCAACCACGCAGCAGATGGAGAATTTTATAGACGCGATATGCGAAAGCCGCCCCGATATACCGGGCAGCAGATATCTCATGGAGGCAACCGCCTATCTTGATGAACATTATGCCGAGGGTTCGGCAGTAACACTGTCCTCGGTGGCCTCGGCCCTCGGGCTTAGCCCGTCCTATCTTTCGCACCTTTTTTCGGGAGGACTTAAGATTACCTTCACCGAATACCTTGCAAGACTGCGAACCGATGCTGCAAAAGAGCTTCTCAGGAATACTCTTTATAGCGTCTCGGAGATAGCGGGAATGGTTGGCTTTGAGGATCCTAACTATTTTATACGCTTATTCAAGAAGACGGTCGGGATCACACCTGTGGCCTATCGCAAGATTTGTGCCGGCGAGGGGCGTCGAGCTGGAAAAATGATTTAGCAAAAAGGAATAATTCTATGAAAACAAATATGAACCAATGGTTTGCCGGTCTTGCGTCCGACGGCAGACCGATGCCGATACTTTCAGTCCCGTCTGTGAGCCTTATGGGTATCTCTGTTCGTGAGATAACGCGCAGTGCCGAGCTTCAGGCAAGGGGCATGAAGATGGTAGCTGACCGGGTGCGTTCGGCGGCGGCGGTTAGCATGATGGACCTCTCGGTTGAGGCAGAGGCTTTCGGCTGCACCATTAAGGCCGAGGAGAATGAAATCCCGACTGTAATCGGCGCGCTTCTGGCCGACGAGCAAGACGCAAGAGCGCTCCGCATACCCGAACTTGGTGCCGGGAGAACAGGTGTTTACGTGGAGGCGCTGAGAGAGGCTTCAAAATTAATTATTGACCGACCGATCTTCGCCGGAATTATCGGACCCTTTTCGCTCGCCGGGCGATTGATGGATGTTTCGGAGGCTCTGGTAAATTGCATTGCCGAGCCCGATTTCATGCGCGCCACTCTTAATAAAGCCACAGAATTTCTCATTAAATACGCCGCCGCCTATAAAACTACCGGCGCTTCGGGGTTACTCATGGCTGAGCCGCTGGCGGGGCTTCTCTCGCCCGAACTTGAGCGCGAATTCTCGGCCCCCTATGTAAGAGCGATAACAGACGCGGTTAAGAGTGATGATTTTTCTGTGATATATCATAATTGCGGGGCAAATACCCCGCATATGACCGAGTCTCTCGCGCAAAACGGCGCGTCTGCCTATCATTTCGGAGATGCTGTTGACATTGAAGTTATGCTTCAAAAAATGCCCTCCGACCTGCCGATTCTCGGGAATATCTCGCCCACCGCACATTTTATGAACGGCACGACCGAGAGTGTTTACAATGAAACATCAAAACTGCTCGAACGCTGCTCAAAATATCCAAATTTCGTGCTTTCCTCGGGTTGCGACATCCCCCCCGCCGCTCCCTGGGAGAATATCGACGCCTTCTTTGCAGCAGCGCTCGATTTTAAATCCCGAAAGGGCGGTACCTGACATGACGGCGTCTGAAAGATTTGTGAATCTGCTCTCGGGCAGGGAGGTCGACCGCTTGCCGGTGATAGAATGGGCTCCGTGGTGGAAAATGACGGTCGAGCGCTGGCTTCGAGACGGTCTTCCCGGAAGCGCCGCCACCTCGGTCGCCTCACTTCAGGAATATTACGGGCTTGATCGCTGCCTTCAGACCTCGGTTAAGAACAAAACTAAAAGCACGCCCCGTCCGCCCGAGCGCGGACACGGCATTATGGAGGATGAGGACGATTACATAAAGAGGATCCGCCCGACTCTTTTCCCCGATGTGCGTTCGGTTGTCACAGAGGAGCGGATCGAGCTGCTTCACCGCCAGCGGGATGACAAAAACACGCTGCATTTCTTCACCGCCGAAGGCGCGTTTTGGTATCCCCGAACACTTTTCGGTATAGAAAATCATCTTTATAGTTTCTACGACCATCCCGAGCTCTACCTTAAGATCTGCGACGAGCTTGCCGACTGGCTGATTGAGCTTATCCGCTATCTCTTCCCGCGCTTTCGCTTTGATTTTATGAGCTTTGCCGAGGATATGAGCTACAATAACGGACCGATGATTTCGCACTCGCTTTTTGACGAGTTTCTCGCGCCCTTTTACCGAAAGGTGATCCCGGTTATTCATGAATATGGCGTTCCGGTTTTTATCGACTCGGATGGCGATATCACAATGGCGCTCGACTGGTACGCAGAGGTGGGGGCAGACGGTATGTTTCCGCTTGAGCGGCAGGCGGGGGTTGATGTTTCGGTCTATCTTGACAAAGCGCCCTCGATGGCCTTCCTCGGGCATTTTGATAAAATGTGCATGAAGCGCGGAGAGGCGGCGATGCGCGCCGAGTTTGAGCGCCTTTTGCCGAGTATGCTCCGCGGCAAATTCATCCCCTCAGTCGACCACCAAACGCCCCCGGACGTCTCGATCGAAAACTATCGCATATATGTTGCCCTTCTCAAGGAATACGCCGCAAAGGTAACCCACAGGGGAGCGAGCATTGAGCCTTGTCCGGTTTTCAAGAATAGGCAGGGAGAATAGCGAACAATCTTAAATATCTTAAAGTAATACAACCACTCCGCCCTCGGGCGGCGATAAGGGAATGAAAGATTGAAAGAAAACGAGTTTTCTTTCAATAACGAGCTTTGCAGCCGTAGGTGATAGCAGCAATACCGGCTCCGCCGGTGCTGGTACAAATCTCAGCAAACAGAAAGGTATGGCCATAAAAATGACAAACAGAGAACGAGCAATGAATATCCTGCGCTACAAGCCGGTTGACCGGCTCCCCGCCGTCCACTTCGGTTACTGGCGCGAATTGCTTCTTGAGTGGGCGGAACAGGGCAAAATTCCCCTTGAAATCGCCAAAAAACAGCGTGACAGCAATAAGTATGACCTTGAGCTTGACAAAATGCTCGGTTGGGATTTCAACTGGTCTCACACCACCGGAGCCTCGCGCGGCCTTTTTCCGCCCTTTGAGCGCGAGGTTATAGAGGTTCTGCCAGACGGAACCCAGAGGGTTCGCAATGGTCACGGAGTTATCGAGCGACACCGCCCCGGCGTTGTTTCAATCCCCGCCGAGGACGACTATACGCTCAAGGACAGAGAGGCTTTTGAGAAGCTTTATCGGCCGAAGATGCAGTTTGTCCCCGAGCGGGTGAGGTATGATTATTTCAGAAGCTTCAATGAGAATGTATATGAGAAGTCGGACGCGCCGATAGGAATTAATGTCGGAAGCGTTATGGGCGATATCAGGAATATGACTTCGGTTATCGGCATGAGCTATCTTATTTACGACGAGGACGAGGATCTTTTCGCCGATATTGTCGATACATATGCCGAGATGCAGTATCGCTGCGTTGAGGAGATACTTAAAACAGGTGCAAAATTCGATTTCGCCCACTATTGGGAGGACATTTGTTTCAACAGCGGCCCGCTGCTCTCGCCCGACCTCTTTGACGAGCTGTGCGCGAAGCATTACAGAAGGCGCACCGAACTGCTCAAAAAATACGGCATTGATCTCATATCGCTCGACTGCGACGGTGTCACCGAGCAGCTTCTGCCGACATGGTTTGAGAACGGAGTGAATATCATGTTCCCGATCGAAGTCGGAACATGGGGAGATCAGTTTGAGCCGGCGAGGAAAAAGTTCGGGCGGGGGATGCTCGGTGTGGGAGGGATGAACAAAATTGCCCTGCGCGAGGATCGCGCCGCGGTTGACAGAGAAATTGAGCGGATGGCGCGGCTCGCCTCGCTCGGAGGCTTTATCCCTTGCCCCGACCACAGACTTATGCCCGGCACGAAATTTGAGCTGGTGCAGTATTATACCGAACAGATAAAAAAAATAAAAATCTAAAAAACATATTGTTATGATTAAAAATGTTGTAATACCGCCCTCGGCGGCGGGAGAGCGGCTCTCGGATTGGCTGGCAAAGGAGCGGCACTCGCTTCCGGCTGACTGCGGAGGGAGAGGTACTTGCGGAAAATGCCGGGTTAGGGTGCTTCGCGGGGTGTTTTTGCGCTATTCGGCGCTCGGCGGCGAGGAGGCATATTTACCGGACACAAATGGAGAGATACTCGCCTGTCGTGCTCTTATCCCTCGGGGGGGCGGGGAGGTGGCGTTTGTCCTCGACTATGGGAGCGGACTCACCGAGTATTCGGCCACCGGGGGAGTGTCAAGCAAGAAAGGGCTGGCGGGGACAGACACCCGTCTGCGCAGCTTAGGCGTTGCCCTTGATATCGGCACGACTACCCTTGCGTACTCTCTTGTTGATCGCCGGGGCGGCAAGATAATCGACACATATTCCTGCCTCAACCCGCAAAGAAGTTATGGCGCTGATGTAATCAGTCGAATCCACGCCTCGGGCAAGGGGCATCTTCCCGAGCTTTGCCGTCTTATTCGCGATAAGACGGCAGAGGTGCTTGAACTCTTTATCAGAAAAAATTCGGGCAAGCGCCCCGGTCTGCTTGTCGTCTCGGGCAACACCACCATGCTGCATCTTTTCGCCGGCATATCGCCCGAAGGAATCGGAGTTTTCCCTTTTACGCCGGCCTTCACCGAGATTAAGGAATACTCGGGTGAGGAAATTGATCTACCGGTCGATAGGGTGGTGCTCCTCCCCTCGGCGGCGGCATATATCGGCTCCGACGTAGCAGGTGGTCTTTTCGTCTGCCGGCTGACCGAGCATGAGCGCCCCTCGGCGCTGATCGACATCGGTACAAACGGCGAGATGGCGGTGTTTACCGGTTCCTCGCGCGGCGCTCGACTTATCGCGGCATCGGCCGCGGCGGGGCCGGCGCTTGAGGGAGCGAACATATCCTCGGGAGTGGGCGGCATTCCGGGAGCGGTTTGCCATGTCGCTCCTGCCGACGCGGGCGGGCGATTGACATTTAGTACAATAGACGATAAGCCGCCGGTCGGCATATGCGGCTGCGGGCTTATAGACCTTGTGGCAACCCTGCTTGAGGCGGGGGTTATAGATGAGACCGGCTATATGGAGGCCGGCGAATATCGCCTTTGCGGCCATGTGGAAGCGAATGCTCTGCATGTCAGCCGACAGTCGGGCGAGCCTTTGTCAGACGCGACAAGCTCTGCGCCTGTGTTTTTGACACAGAAGGATGTGCGCGAATTTCAGCTTGCGAAGAGCGCGATTTACGCCGGGTTCAGCTCGCTCCTCTCGTATGCGGGGATAGATGTCTCTGAGCTTGAGTCGATTTATATTGCCGGCGGACTTGGGTATTACATGGACGTCGGAAGCGCTGCTCGGGCGGGAATACTGCCGCCCGCACAAACCGAGAAGTTTCGCGTTGTCGGCAACACCTCGCTTGCCGGGGCGGTGGCCTGCCTTACAGATGCCGAGGCGCTAAAGAAGATTGAGGAGATTGCCGGGCGGTGTGAGGTGCTTGACCTGAACAGTCTGCCGCTTTTCTCTGATTTGTTTATGGGGAATATGATGTTTCCCGAGAGTTGAGGCTTTATTATACCATTTGCTGTTGCGGGTCGAGACCGCAGCGACTTATTGTTTGTGAGGTTGATTTGCATACAGGGGGGCGCACTGTGTAGTGCGCCCCCCTGGTCGATTATAGATTTATTGATAGTTTTCTGCCGCTCACTTCTGAATCTTCAAGCGCCGCATAGCCAACACGACAAAAGCGCAGAGAACAAGGTAGAGGAGAGCCTTTATTAAGACGAGAAGCTGCGAGCCGTAGAGCAGGTAGTTGCTCACCTTTATGGAGAGGAAATTGAAGTTAATATTGTAGGGGCCGGTGCGCTCGGTGAAGGAGATGAAGAGGGTTCCGGCAAGGCTGCCTGCAAGCGCGAATATATTAGCGCCGAGATTCCAAAAGACAATACATGTGTCGGTTTTACCTCTGGGGAGATTTGTATAAAAGAGGTTGGAATTTATGTATGAGGTTCCGACCAAATTAAGCCCTTGTAGCACCGAGGTTGTGATATATACCCAAACCGTTCCCGAGCGGGTTAGCGCCATCGGTATTTCGAGGAGCACCGAGGCCGCCATCGCTAAGAGATAGACCTTGAAATAACCGCGCTTTGACACCGCTCTCCGCCAGCGAGAGAGCAGAATGATATATGCAAGCGCATAAGCAATATTTATCGAATACATAAACACAAGCCTATATTCGAGCGTGTTGAGGACATAATAGTTCCAGGATCCGGCGTTTACATTGGCGGTGAAGTTGTAAATAAAAAAAATGAGTGCGGTGTAGCGGAAGGGCCTTGACGCGACAGGGTCGCGCACGACGTCGAGCAAGCGCAGCTTCTTATCGGGTATCGGATAGGGATATTCAATTTTCGGGCGCAGCCAGAGATAAAGAGTTGAAATGAGGGCGAGCAGATAAGCGCTGTAGCGCATGGCGTTGATTATCAACGCCTGCCGGGGGGAACCGGCGAGCGCATCGGCCGCAAGTGCCGCCGAGATTGCGACGGTGGTTGAAACGGCGGTGTTGACAATATTCGCATAGGCGAAATAGCCCGTGCGGCTGCGCTCTTCTGATATATAGTGTATATGCCAGGCGGTGGCTCCGCTGCCCAGAAGGGCATTTGAAATATTGCCGACCAGCAAAAGCACGGCAAACCACATCGTGCGAGCCGGAGCACCCTCTACAAAACGCGGCATTATCGTAGTGGCAAGAATGATACAGGTATAATAAAAAGTAGTGTTGAAAACAAGCAGCCCGCGACGGCGCTTGACGCGCGAGTATATCATAGGGGTGAATATTGAAAATGCCCACGCGATATAGGGGATGAAGGTGATTATCGAGACGTTTACGATGTCAATGCCATTGAGCGTCAGGAATGCTGTGTACATCCCTCCGGTAATTATGGCGTTGGTTATGGTGATGAGTATGCCATGTATAAAAAGCGAACTCCGCCCAACCGCGAGCTCGTCGTTAAAGTTAAAGAGAAAACGAAACTCAGAATTTCTGAACCTATTGACCAAACTGGCCATCGCGCACCTCAATTAAGGGATATATTAACAAGTTAACCGCAAAAAAGCCCTTGCTTCGGTGCAAGGACCCGGATGTCATCAAGGGCATATTAGCATACCGCGAAGGCTTTGTCAAGTGGGTTGCCAACAAATATTTTTGCCTTCCAAGTCTCTTTTGAAAACCTTAAAATCGCCTTATTTTA
Organism: Eubacteriales bacterium; assembly: GCA_050309735.1. Lineage (GTDB taxonomy): Bacteria > Bacillota > Clostridia > Oscillospirales > CAG-272 > UMGS1002. The sequence goes on along the minus strand of JBNRMS010000053.1, from coordinate 14,465 downwards.
TAACCAAAAACACGACATCGGACAGAGCCTTATATGTGTAATTCGCCCATGGTGAGTCCTGTGGATTTGCTTCGGATTTTGAGGTGTGTCAAGGATGCTTCTGCGGTAGCTTTTTTAGAAGTTCGGGCTGGGAGCATCCTTAGTCTTCCATGGTTTTAGCATCACATAAAAAACAACCCCGAGGGAAGCCTTACGCTTACCCCGGGGCAAACTTATGTCAACTTATTTGCAGACACCGCTCGAACATATCTCACAAGATTCGCAAGCAGGGAAGTCTTTCTTGTCATATGAAATACCATTTTTCTTATAATAGTCTGCAATGGCTAATTTTATCGCCTCCTCAGCAAGAACCGAGCAGTGCATTTTATGTGCCGGAAGCCCGTCGAGCGCCTCGGCAACAGCTTTGTTGCTAATGTCAAGAGCCTCGCTTATCGGCTTGCCCTTGATAAGCTCTGTTGCCATTGAGCTTGAAGCTATGGCTGAACCGCAACCAAAGGTTTCAAATTTGACGTCCTCAATTATATTGTCTTTTATTTTCAGATAGATTTTCATAATATCTCCGCACTTAGCGTTTCCGACCTCACCGACTCCGTCGGCATTTTCGATGATTCCGACATTGCGCGGATGAATGAAATGATCCATCACCTTCTCACTGTATAACATATTTTCTCCTTCCTTCCTTAAGATCTCTCCAAACGGGAGACATATTTCTCAGATATTCAACAACCGCCGGCACCTTCTCTAGGATATAATCGATCTCCTCGTCTGTGTTATATTCGCAGAGCGACAGGCGGAGCGAGCCGTGAGCTACCTCATGCGGCCGGCCTATTGCAAGCAGGACATGGCTCGGATCGAGCGAGCCCGAGGTGCAGGCCGAGCCTGAGGATGCCATCACTCCCTCCCGGTCAAGAAGCAAAAGGAGCGACTCGCCCTCAATACCCTCAAAACAGATATTGACATTTCCGGGAAGCCGAGATACCCTGTCACCGTTGAGGATTGAGTGTGGGATTTTCAAAAGCCCGTCTATGAGCCTCTCGCGCATTGCGGTCAGCTTTTTAGTATTCTCGTCGGCGCGGCTTGCCGCTTCTCTCAGAGCTGCCGCCATGCCGATTATCGCGGGGATATTCTCGGTTCCCCCTCGTTTTCCCCGCTCCTGCGCCCCGCCCTCAATGAGGTTGCTCAGAATAACGCCCCTTCTTGCATAGAGCGCTCCGACTCCTTTCGGGCCGTGAAATTTGTGCGCCGAGAGCGAGAGCAGATCGATATTTTCTTTTAAGACATTAATGCCGATATGCCCCGCAGCCTGAACGGCGTCGGTATGAAAGAGCACGCCGCGCTCGCGGCAAACTCTGCCTATTTCGGCTATCGGCTCGATTGTTCCGATTTCATTATTTGCGTACATCACGCTCACAAGAGCCGTGTCGGGGCGGATTGCCGCGGCAACCGCCTCGGGAGCGACAAGACCGCTCTGGTCAACCTCGAGCAGCGTGACTTCATATCCCTGTTTTTTAAGCTTGTCAAGCGTGTGTAGCACCGCGTGGTGCTCGATTACAGTTGATATTATGTGCTTTTTATTTTTCTTGGCGCCCGCCGCGGCGGCCGAGACTATTGCCTGGTTGTCGGCCTCGCTGCCCCCTGAGGTAAAATATATCTCGCGTGCATGAGCGCCGAGCACTTCGGCAATGCTCTCGCGGGCAGAAGCAAGTGCTGCGGCCGCTTGCTGGCCGGCTGAATGCAGGCTCGACGGATTGCCGTATATCTTATCAAAATAGGGAAGCATTGCCGCCCTTGCGGTGCTGCTCATTTTTGTTGTAGCCGCATTGTCGGCATAGACCCTCATATATTTATTCTTCATTTCTTTTGGCTTCTTTCTTGTCAGTTTGCGTTGTTATAAAAGACCTTTTTGCCTGGCTCAACCGAGCGGGTAAGCCAAACGCTGGCGCCGATTATGCAGCCGTCTCCGATTTTGGTATTGCCGCCGAGTATGGTGGCATTTGCGTATATAACCACGTTGTTTCCGATGTCGGGATGGCGCTTGACCCCCTTTACCGGGTGGCCGCGTTCGTCAAGCTCGAAGCTTTTAGCGCCGAGAGTCACGCCCTGATAGAGTTTGACGCGGTCTCCGATATTGCAGGTTTCGCCGATGACGACGCCGGTGCCGTGGTCTATAAAGAAGAACTTTCCAATACTTGCCCCGGGATGGATATCTATTCCGGTTATCCGGTGCGCATATTCGGTCATCATCCGCGGGATGAGCGGTACTCCGAGCGCGTACAGGCCATGCGCGAGCCGATATACACTTATTGCCTCAAAGGACGGATATGCAAGCATAATGTCGCGGCCTGAGAGCGCTGCGGGGTCGCCCTCGTAGGCCGCTGTTATGTCTGTTTGGAGAATCTCCTCAATTTTGGACAGGCTCTTGATATATTCTTTTACGATTGAATCAACCTCTCGACCGCCTGTGCCGGGCATGATATCGCCGAGCATTTCGGTGAGCAGAAGCGCCGCGCAGCCCAGATGTTTTTCGATTACCGCCTCGATATTATCGGGCGGGCAACATTTTTTTCCGAATATGCCGGGATACATCGCGCCGCGAAGAGCTGCAATCAGTTTCCTTACACGTTTTTTCATAAGCGGAAGTTTAAACGACCATTCGTATTTATCTATATTCGCCCTTGCGAGCTCATTTGCGACCGATTTTATACTTTTGTTGTCAATTTCATTTGTCGCCATGACATCCCCCCCCCAATTCCTATTTGTCACATATTTATTATAACACTCATATCCTACTTTGTCAATAGGATATGAAAATTATTAAGTCAGTGTTACACAATTTCAGCAGAGGCTTATACATTGCCCTCGAGCAGATCAAGCAGGGTTACGCTGTCAAGATAATCCTCGACTATGCGCTCAAGCTTTTCCCAAAGCGGCAGGGTTTGGCAGTGGGTGGAGCGGCCGCAGCTTATGCTTCCGCACTCAAGACAGGAGACGGGTGAAACCGAGCCCTCTGTGAGCTTTACCACCGAACCGACAGTATATTCCTCAGGCTTTTTTATCAGTCTGTATCCCCCGTCTTTTCCTCGGCGGCTTTCTACCATTCCGGCCTTATTAAGTATTGATACGATAGCTTCAAGGTATTTCACCGATATGTCCTCGCGCTCCGAGATTTTTTTGAGCGACACATATCCGTCGCCCGCGTGTTGCGCCAAGTCGAGCATGATGCGCAGTGCGTATCGCCCTCTTGTTGAGATCATCATAATTTATCACCCTCCCTCCTTTTGTGTATTGGTTTAATCAAGATTAGTAGGGCGGGTTAGCCCTCGGCGGCAACCGCCTCTATTTCAACCAGCGCCCCCAGCGGAAGCGCGGCGACCTCAACGCAGCTCCGCGCCGGCAGGCCGGTGAAGAATTCGGTGTAAATCTTATTAAAAACCGAGAAATCCGACATGTTTTTTAGATAGCAGGTGGTTTTTACGACATTGCTAAACCCGAGCCCCGCTGCCGAGAGGATTGCACCGAGATTTTCTATCGCGAGACGGCACTGAGCCTCAATACCCTGGGCAAGCTTTCCCGAGCCGGGTTCAATTCCAAGTTGCCCCGAGGTAAAGAGCATATATCCGGGCTGACCCTGCCGACCAATACTTATTGCCTGCGAATAGGGGCCTATTGCGGCAGGGGCGTTTTTGGTGTTGATTATTTTCATAAATAGCTCCGTTCTATGGTTGTGCTGAGGTGTGTTTATATTATATTAGAAGTATAGCACTGTTATCCTATTGTGTCAATAGGTATTTGGGCGAAACCTGTCATTGCCTCGGTTTAAGTGTCAGCGTTTCTGTTCGGTTTCCGCTGTAGTAATGCTCTGGGCAGTTTGCGAGCAGCCATTTATTGAAGTCGCTGTTTTTGTATTCTTCAAAACGCTCGAGTGAGGAGCACCAGAGCGTGACCGATGGCGCGGCGGCCTTGTAGAGATTGAGGTTACCGCCGGTTGAGCCGTGGTGGGTTGGTTGGAGATAATCGCACTTGAGCCAGTTGCCGTAACGACTGAATATTTGCGAGGTGACGCCCGAGGTGCAGTCACCGAGAAAGAGAATTCGGTTTCCCGAATATTCAAGCATAAAGGCAAGCGAGGCCGAATTCATAAATTTGAGCGCGTCGGTGTTCGGGAAGGTGTCCTCGTGGGTTTGCAATATAGTAATGCCGATGCCGTCAAAGTTGAAATTCTCGCCGGTGTGGCATTTAACCAGCTCAACGCCGCCCCAAACCTCGGGATTATTCAGCGCCCTTCTGATTTTTGCGTAATAGCTGTTATATTCGCTAATCATTTTGACCGAATCCGAGGCCTCTATCGTTTTGTCGCTCGGGAAATTCCAGATCACGCGCTGCAAAACGACTTTGTCGTGATACATCTGTGAGAACTCGGAGATTGCTCCTATATGGTCGGAATGCGGGTGGGTTAGAATCCACGCGGCGATGATTGGCTTGCCGTCCTCCTCGTTTTGTTCTGTTAGGATGTCTAAAATCTGCTTTGCCTCTCCCTGTCCCGCCCAGCCGCCGTCAATCACGATAAAGCTGCCGGTTGTGCTTCGCAGGATATAAGACATTCCGTTCACAACCTCAGAGTAATTCAGCCCTACCTGGGTCAGCAGCACCTCGCTCATCCCGTAATCAATATTGTTCACCCGGGCATCGGCCTCCGGGTCGTAGGGCGAGACGACTATGCGAGCTGCCGAGCCGGCCTTTGTGTAATAGGCGTATATCCGCGTGCTGTCTTTTGCGAAGGAGGCGAAATAATTGCTCCCGATTTTAGAGGACTTCAGTTCCGAGTATCCCGCCTGTCCAAGGGCTGAAAGGTAACCATCATAATCATCTTTTGAGACGCCGGCGATAAAGCGCATAAACTCCCCGTCCCCGCAGTCATAGTCAATTGAGCTTGCCCCGCCTGAGAAGTCGGGGATGGCGGTGAGAGAAACCTCAGGCAGGGTGGGGCGGATATATTTCTCTGTCGCTGCCTCTATCGTTGTCACCGGCTCTTCACTCGGCGTTGAGATGTGAGAATCCTCGCCCGCCGAGGCGCGCTCACACGAGATTAGCAGAAGGAGGAGCGACGAAAACAGATAAAAGAACAATATTCTAAAGATGAATTTCATAATAACCCCCTCCGCCTTTAAAACTCAAGCACAAGCCCGTCATAAGCCGTAATTACGCCGTGTTCTCCGGCCTCGGCGCAAAGTTCGGAGTGAGTGCGTTTGACAAGGTGGCCGATATGGCTGATTACGAATTTAGTGTCTACCCTGGCAATGCCGGCTGTTCTCATCCAATCAATCATCTCAAGGCAGCGGTCAAGATCCATGTGACCGGCCGTGATGCAGTTTCCCCGCTCAAGCGTGCAGTCGAGCGAGACAAAATCAAAGGGTCGACCGGCGAAATTCTCCAAGAGATAGAGCTTTGTGTCCTTTGGCAGAAGCCCGGTGTCATGCCCCCAAAAGACAGATTTACCGCTTTTGACATCCTCAATTGCGTACACTACCGCTTCTATTGCCGGTGCGTGGCGCGCGGCAAGAGGGGTTATACGATAGCCGGGCAGCATAAGAGGTGTGAACGACTTTATGATATGGAAAATCAGCTCGATCTCGTCGGTGCGAACTCGTTTGCCCGAGCTGAAGGCCGCCTCTCGTGAGGCTTGCACTGCCATTGCCTTTGCAGCCGACGGCTCTGTGATATAAATATTGAGGGGGGTGTCGGCGCCTTTGGGGCGGCTGAAAAGATCCTGATGGAGAAAATGGTCAAAATGATCGTGCGTAACGAGCAGGTGGTTAAATTTCCGGACATCAAGCCCGCCGTATATTGTGTGAAGAAAGGTGTCGACCGGAAAATCAATGAGAATTCTGTCGTCTATTGTGGCCTGTGAACGTGTGCGGATGTCGCGCCCGCGCTGGCGGCGCGCCTCCTCGCAGATTCGGCATGAGCAGAAAATTTCGGGAATTCCGGCGCCGGCGCCAGTGCCGTAATATCTTACTTTCATATCAGCTGTCTTCCTTTTTTGTGTTTTTATTAAATGCGGATAAATATTGAACCAAAAAAGTTTCTAAACAAACGCCTCCCGCCGAAATTAGGGGGAGGCGTTTATTTTGCGGTTAGTGATTAAGCTTATCAATCGATTCGTTAAGAGATTGTGTGGCGACATCCCAAATCTTTGTTTGAGCTTTGAAGACCGACGCCACCGTGTTTGTTCCGGCCTGAACTATCGATCTCATTCTGCCAAGCATCGCGTATTTCGCCGAATAAATGAATGCGCCCTCGACCCTGATGCTGCGGTAAATAAGGTCGAGCATTGCCACCGATTCCTCATTCTGGAGATATTTATAGGAAAGCGCTGTTTTATAATAGGCGTTGTAGACATGCTTGTAGCTGAAGGCAGAGATAGCTTCCATAACGGCGCCGAGCATCGCGAGGTCATCGGCCTGCGCGGTGGCGATTATAGACATTACACTTAACTGATCCTGTATGTGCGTGTAATAATTTTCCTGATCCTCGTTGTATTTTGGCATGGGCGCAATACCATAGTCTGACTCGAATCCCCGGGGAGTTAGGAAGTTTTCAAGCTGGAATATCATTGTTGTACACATGGCAGCGCGGTTATCCGAGAAAATGGTTATAATTTCTATGCTATTCATGCTGTCTGACGAAACGCAGAAGGCACCCTCATTTTTATATAGAAGATCCTGAAGTTTGTCAACACAGTCGGTCAATTTCTCTGTGTTGGGATTAAATACATACTCGCCGTCGACCGGGGTGAGGAAACGCATCCCGAGGGATACCCAGAAGGGATCTACCGAGGTTGAGGCTCCCGAGACATAGCCGTACATATCAAGCAGGTCTTTCTGACTGTTGCCGTTTTTATCACTGTAGAGGTTTTTTGCCATTTCAGCTTCTTTCTCTAATGTCCAGCGCCCGTCCATAACAATATCATAAAGATCCTCAAGCTCGTTATTCACAAAGATGTCCTTGTTGTATAAGGTTATATACATATTCCGGAACATCGACAGCGAATATGCGCCGCTTGCAACATATTGCTTTGTGCCATTAGACATCACCTGGTTGAAGCCCTGTGTCCAATAAAACTTATCAAGGTCAAGGTTTTCCACATCAAGAAGGTTATAAAAGCTGCCCTCAAGAACATATGTAGTGTGCGTATATCCCGGCATTGTCGAGATATTGTATTCGTTTGTGCCCGAGTTGACTTGGTTTCGAACGGTGTTTCCGACCGCGTAAACATCGCTTGCGCTGGCAAGCGTGAACTCAAGCGTGACGCCGAGCAGATCCTCAACCGCCATGTTCCGCTCGTAGACCGCGTCGTTGACAATCTCGCCGTTAGTACCCTTGGTGTAAAATTCGTCGGCGGCGAAGGCCTGACCCTGTACGAGGAAGCGAATAGTGCGCCCGGCGTAGTTAAGGTCGCCCGGAAGCTCGAGTATATAGTTTATGTCCTCGGTTTGTACGGGTTCTGTCACCTCGCTCGGGCCGGCGGTGTTGGTTGCGTCGGTGCTGTCTTGAGCATTCTGGTCTGGTTTTGCACAGGAAGCAAATATTTGGGTCGCCAAAAGAAGCACTAAGAGGATAGCTGCGGTTTTTAACGCAAGTTTCATGGGATTCTCCTTTTCTATAAATTTGTGGCGCAAATATGATTCCGGTTCTGGTATAGATATCTCTATGCGTCAGTAGAGTCGACGTTTTTGTCTATGTTATAACGCGTGATTTTTCTTGAGGTGTTTTTGACAAACTCGGTTTTGCGCAGCTTGACAAGTCCTATCGCCTTGTAGGGCGCCATGTTACGGTTTGCCTCTTTAACCTTTTGGTCAAAATATTCTTTTACATCGGTGACTCCGCGCCCGGCCAGCGCTTCATAGTCGGGGAAAATTTCGGCGACTATTATTTCCTTCTCACCTTTTGAGAGCCCGGTTCCGCTGTAAACTATCACCTCGTTTACACCGTAAATCCTTGACAGCTCGGTCTCAATTTCCTCGGGGTAGACATTCTTGCCGTTCGAGAGGATTATCAGGTTTTTAATCCGTCCGGTGATATAGAGCCAGCCGTCCGAGTCGAGCCTGCCGCAGTCTCCTGTGCGGAAGAAGCCCTCCTCATCGAAGGCTGCAGCTGTGGCCTCGGGGTCGTTCCAATATCCGAGCATGACATTCGGCCCCTTTACGCAGATCTCGCCCTCCCCGTTTTCGTTGGGTTCTCTTATCTTTATCTGCTCGCCGATAATCGGCAGGCCAACGCTGCCCCGCTTCTGATATAGATTTCGGTTGCAGGAGATGAGGGGGGAGCATTCGGTGATTCCGTATCCGTTGAGGATGGTGATGCCGATGGCGTCGAAGGTGTCAATAATATCCTGATTGAGCGCGGCTCCGCCGCAGATTATCATTTCAAGCTTTCCGCCGAATTTTGAGGTGACGCTCTTAAAGAGAGTTTTACGCAGGTCGATTCCGGCCTTGCGCAGCCCGTTGCTGAGCTTTATAAGCTTGCGAAGCGCCCCCGCTTTGCCCTGCTTCTCGGCAATCGACCAAATGCGCTTGTAGAAGGTTTCTACAAAGAGGGGAACGAGCACAATGTGTGTGGGCTGCTGTTCGGCGAGCTCGTTTAATATATATTTTATGCCGCTTGAGATATAAATTTCGCAGCCCTGCGAGAAGTGGCCGACAAAGACAACGGTCGAGCCGAAGGTGTGATGGGGCGGCAAAACATTCATGGTTTTCCGCGTTATGTCAAAGAGGTACATCCCCTGCGTCATATCCGAGACTATATTGGTGGTCGAGAGCATAACGCCCTTGCCCCGCCCGGTTGTTCCCGAGGTGAAAACTATCGAGGCAAGTTTGTCGGGGTTAATCTGGTAGTCGTAATATGTGTTATCGCCCCCCGCGAAAAGCTCGCCCCCCTTCTTTTCGAGCGAGGCGAGATAGAGATCGTCCTGATTTCCCTCGCTCTCCTCGCCGTTCATGCGAACATAGCGCTTGACGGTGGGAACGCTTGAGCGTATCCCGTCGACCTTGTCCTTTACAGTCGAACCGTAGAAAACCGTTTCGCAGCCTGCCGAATTTATAATTCCGGCGATGTCGGCGGCGGGGTGTTCTTTGTCGATGGGAACGGTGACGGCTCCTATTGACATCAGAGCAAAATATGACATAATCCACTCAACCGAGCATTCTCCGACAATGGCGACCTTTGTGTCGCGGCAGCCGAGGTCGTGAAGCGCCGTGCCGAGGTTGCGGATATAGTCTTTTGCCTCAGAGTAGGTTATGTGCACGGTTTCTTTGTCGCTTGGATTTTTTTTGTACGAGAAGGCATAATTATCGGGATACTTCTTCGCCACGTTTTCGGTCATTACCCGAAAGTCGCGGAAAACGGTAGTTTCGTAAAGCGGGTAATTTGGGGTTTTTGACATTTTCATGATAATCTCCATTCCGCCCAAGAGGCGGTCTTAATAAATTTTAGAATTTTCAGCCGACAATATTATAGGAAAACGCTTGAAAATGCGGTCGGGTCATGATATCATTAAGACATGCATATTATCGGCAAATTTCGACATAACAAATACAGTATAAGGTGGTTTTGATTGTATGGCTGTAGAAACACCGAAGTGGACACCGGTCTGTGGCAGAGAGGATTTGCTCGCCCGGCGTGGTTTTGAACTTGTTGTTTTCCGGGCAGACGAGCACGGCAAAATTATTTCGGGTTTTCCCGCATCAAAGCTTGGGCGGGGCGGGGAAAGTGTTTACGGTCGCGACTTCAAAGGGCTTGAAGTCTACAAATATATTCAGAAAATGCTGGCAGGATATTCGAGAACCCCCTTTCTCATAGGCGGCGTGAGGGGGTGCTCCATGATAGTCAGAAGCATGGTTCCGGCGGCGAACATATGCGCCGCACTTATCTTTTTCGCCTCGGAAGAATGCGTTTGCGCCCTTGCTGCCTCGGGGGCGTTCGACCTTGTGGTGCTGCCGGCGCAGCCGGGCGGTGATTTCGATTTCTTGGGCGGGCATGATTATAGCGGCGCCGCCGAGGTAGAGAGGGCATATGGCTTTGTTAAATCCGGGTTTTACGGGTACAGTCCCGAGTATATGCGACCGGGTAACCGCGGCACTCAAAGGCTTTTTGATCTGATACGCGGACTTGCCTTTATCGCCTGTTGCGCCGCGGAATGCCGTATTGACTATAATATTTTTAATGCTCACGGCATGATAGGGAACAGATTTGACTGGGATATATTTACCGTTTTCACATTTCTGTCGCTGCTTGCCTGCGGGCGGGTGGGAATTATGCGCGATGCAAGGATTTTCTGCGGGGTGCTTAACCGAGAGATTATTACCGACATTGAAACCGAGGTGTATTGCCGCTCTGAATACACCCCAGAACTTGAAGAATGCCAGAGAATTGCCGACCGTCGCCGTATGCTCTTTGAGTTTTCGGTTATAAAAAAAGGAGGAGGCTATACGCTCAAAATACGATTCAGCCCCGTTAGGTATGAGTGGTCGGCGCTGGGCATAAAGAGCGCGAATGTATTTGATTTTAGATAAAATTTAGATAAAAACATCCCGGCGGAAGTGGTCAATACAGCCGCCGGGAGATTATTTTATCGCGTCAGTTTGTGAATTTGTATCCGTTGGCCGACGCATATGTTTCGGCGTATGATCCGGTTATTACTTTGAGGGTCAAAGCTTCGCAGCCGTTGAAGGCGTGGTCGCCGATTTCATCGGTGAGCGGGGGAATTGTGACCCCTTCGAGCACTTCACAGCCGTTGAATACATACGAGCCTATTGTTTTAACGCCCTCCATTCCGGTAACCGAGCTCAAGGCCACGCACCTCCAGAAGGCGCTGTCGCCGATACTTATGACCGACGCAGGGATGTCTACAGCGGCAAGCGCGCTGCAACCGTAAAAGTCATACTGTCCGATTACTGTCAAAGTTTCGGGCAGTTCTATCTCTTTTATTGATGTGCAAAGATAAAACACACCGTCTCCAAGCACTTCAAGGCTTGCAGGTAGGTTCACCGTTTCAAGATATTCGCAGCCGGCGAATGCCCAGTCGCCAATATAGGTTACGGTGTCAGGAATTGTAACCGAGGTGATACTGTTATCATAATAAAAGGCTTGCGGACCTATCGAGGTTACCTTAATGCCTTCTATTTCCGAGGGCAGCGTGACCGCATGCCGCTCGTAACCGCCGGTATATGAGGTGATTTCGATGGTGTTCTGGTCTGTGATGCTATATTCGAAGCTCTCTTTGCCGACCTCATAGCTGTTTTCATCTTTGGTTTTGGTTGGTGTTATCGTGTCTTGTTTCGGCGAGCAGGATGCAAGGGGCAAAAGCATTACTGCTGCAAGGGCAAGGAACAGAAACTTCTTCATTGTGTGATTCCTTTCTTGGAATTATTGACCTTTTTCACAAGTGGCGGGATGATAGTATTATACAATACATTTCAAACGCCTAATCATATTTTTAATTATAACCCAGATAAGTGTTGTTGTCAATAGTTATAGGTGTGGTTTTTTTCAGCACAAGCTGAAAAAAACGTCGAAGGGAGGATAAAGGGCGAATCTCCGGCTATCCAAAAAAGCGGTCGATGACCTCGGCCTCGGCTGCAGCGAGGATAAGGAGCGAGGAGCTGTTCTGAAGAAAGGCGGAATCCTCGGGGTTTGTATGAAAGCCGTGTTCGGCGAGAAAGGCTTGACGGCAGCCGCTCTCGGCACTGCTTCTTATCACCCCGTAATAGTCACGTTCGGGGTTGTCGGGCAGGCGGCGGGTATGTATCCCCCTGTCAGCGGTGTTCATAGTTGTGACTATTGCGTTGTTCAACGCGCGGGCAAAGGGGATATTTACGGCCTCGTCTGTTATAGAATAATAAACCTCTGCCCCTCGGATTTTTACATATCGCTCGGGTGTTGCCGCCTTACCGGGGGCGTTTGAGTGCAGCGAGAGGAAAAGAAGAGCGCCGCTCTCTCCGGCAAGCCGTCCGCGTTCCTTGAGTGTTGGGTTATCCTCAAGCTTGTTTCGGGTGAGTTTTACCTCGAACCCCCGGCGGGTCAGTTGGTCTTTAAGAAAACACGCAAGGACAAAGTTTTGGGTTCCCTCGTAGAACCCTTCGCGGGTTGTGTGGGGATTGCCGAATTGTCCGTGGCCGGGATCAAGCACAATTAGTCCTTTTGACATTTTATCTCCTGGCGCCCGCGGGGCGGCTTAAATAAATTTGGTTGTTTTGTGTTTCTAAGAGTTTTAGCAGAGAGCACACTTAATACTCTTTTATATAGGTTAATTATATATATTTGATTTGTATTTGTCAAGCGGGATTGTGTAATTTGCGGGGCGGCAGTTCTTGATGCCGGCATTAATAGGGATTATCTCTCAGGCCGATGTCGGTTGAATGCATCATGAAAACATGATATTCATACGGAGCCGACAAAAGATTAGAAAAACACACGCAAAGCTCTGTTGTGCTGAAGTCAATTCCAAGATTAAATATGTCATACACAGCGATGCACGCAATATAGCCGTCGCCGTATTCGGTAAATCCGCCATAGTCATTGTCGATCTTCAAAACCTGAATCATAGAGGACGGTCTTAGTGCGCCGAGCCCGAACAGTGTGTTTCTGAAATTTTTATAGTCTTCTGTATAATAGTAAATGTAAAGATCGACCGGTAACTCCTTCCCGTTCTCGTCGTAGCGCCGCTGGGCCGTCAGGTAATAATAATCAAAATCTCTCGGACCTGCGTATGTAGCCTTGACTGTCTCACCCTCCTTTATCTCTTGAATCGAGTCGCTCTCGGCCTTGTTTCGCTCATCGACTATCTTCTCAAAGAGCCACCATTTAAGCGTCACATATTTATCAAACCAGGCAGGTATCGTCATTCGGTTCTCGGTAAGGTCATTAACCCTCTCTATCGGTATCGCGAAATTCAGGTTCTGCCCGGCTCTGGCAGACATCGTGTTTATTCCGATGACGTATCCCCGGCTGTTGACCAGAGGTCCTCCGCTGTTCCCGCCGGAGATTGCCGCCGAGGTTTGGATATAGAATTGTTCATTTATCTCACGAGAGACGGTTGACACAAGTCCTGATGTAAATGTTCCCCCGAGCCCGAGCGAGCTGCCGATTGCGTAAACAACCTCCCCCTTTTCAGGCTCCTCGGATGAAAATTCAAGATAATCGGGTGTTTTGCGGTCGATTTGAAGTATTGCGATGTCAAGCTTGTCGTCAAAGGCAATAATCTCGGTGACCTCGCACACCTCTCCATCATAAAGCAGTACTTTAATTTCGTATGCGTCCTCGATAACGTGGTAATTTGTGATAAGCCTACCCGAGTCGTCGATAAAGAACCCCGAGCCTGTTGCCCACTTGGCGTCCTTTCGCCTGAATGTGTTTATCTCGACAGTTGCCGGGCTTATCAAACGCGCAACCTCGGTGCTTGTCAACTCGCGGCGCTCCCATCTTGCGGTGACTATAATATCGGAGGTTATATTGCTAAAGTCAACATCCCAGTCGGGCGGTGCCATGTACTCTTTCTCGGCAGAGGGAGGAGTTGCAGACCTGCCCTCGGGAATTATCTGGATTAGCAACTCGGTGTCTTTTGTCGTTCCGCCGTTAAGGTCGAAGGTCACGGTGTAGAGCCTTCGCCATTTTGCCGTGATTATAGTGTCCTCGGCGACAAATTCGGGCGTCTTATCCCAGCCGTCGAAAATATAGCCTTCGCGCTCGGGGTCGGGGGGATATATAATTTTGTCCGACGAGAGCAGGTGCTGCGAGATATCATCGTCGGACGCATCCGGGAAGGCGTCGAAAACAACAGTATGCAGCTTATCCCAAAGTGCCTTGACGGTTATATCGGACACTGGCGTCTCAAATTCGGTGTCCCACCCGAGAAAAACATATCCGTCTCTTGACACCTCGGGCGGGGTGATTTCATTCACGCCGTCATATAGAGACACAGTATCCCCCCGGATTACAGTGCCGCCTGCGGCGTCGAAGGTGACATAAACCGAATCATCGCTCCCGCAGCCCACAAGGGCAAGGCAGAAGAGAAGCGGAATAATACAAAATATAATTGACAGCGAGTATCTTTTTTTCATTTTTAATACCTGATTTCATAAAATAGGCAAAAAGCAAGCAATGCACAAAGCTATAAATTGTTCGGACTTCTTTGGCCCGGCTTAGCTTATATCTGCCGTTTCGAGCGCAAATGTTTTATCAATCTCGGCTCTGAGCCTCGGATAATCGGCAAGCGTCGGGTCGAGCGCCGCCAGAGCGCGGGCCGATTCAAATGCCCCGCTCATAAGTTCCTTGTCGTCGCACAGGTCGGCCAGTCGGAAGCGTATTCCCCCACTTTGGCGAATCGAGACCCCAGACGCGCTGCCGAGAAAATCGCCCGGACCGCGCATAGCAAGGTCTGTTTCGGCTATGAGGAATCCGTCATAGGT
>JBNRMS010000052.1:0-18683 GCA_050309735.1 Eubacteriales bacterium | reverse complement strand
ATCCCCGCCATCCCGCCGCCGATTATAAGAACATCGGTCTCCTCGTTGCTCTTGAGTGTGCCGAATGACGGCAGACCCGCGCTTGCGTTCCACAAAGATTTTATCATTTTTATATGGCCTTTCAATTTATAAATTGTATGCTTATTATTTGCAAATAAAGGCGAATAAATTCCAAGAAGGGGATAGGCGGGGAAAATAATTAGCATTCGATGACCGGCGAGCCGTTCGTTGTATTTTTTCATATAACACCTCAAGAAAATAACCCGAAATAATAGAAACGCCCTGAAGCGATAAGCTTCAGGGCGACATATATAATTTTGGGTGCGACAGAATTCCTATTGAATTCTGCTTAAGAAACTCCTCGCTCACAGCACATTGATTAATTCGAGGGGTTTATTGCGAAAACTTTAAGAGCCTCATAATCTGTATGAGAATTACCTGAATATCCCTTTGCGTCTGTTGACAAGCCGAGCTGAAAAATGATAAAATATAAGCAAGGGCTCTCTTATTTTCTGTTGTCTATTGGAATTATCTGCCCGTTTATCGCGCCCCTGCCTTCGCTTATTGATATGAAGGCAGAGCTGTCAATTTTTATTATAATGTCCTTGAGCTTCGGAACATATTTGCCGTCTACATAAATAAAGAGCATATATTTCTCGGCGATATGATCCCGGCCGTAGACATCTGACACTGTCATCGAAAAGCCCGCGTCGCTTATAGCTTTGAGTAGTTCGTTGTCTCTTCTTGAGGTTATAACCTGAACAAGCTGGTTTGAGGGCAGCATCAATTTTGCGACAAGACCGCCGATAAATGTTCCGGCAGCATATCCTCCGGCAAAGGATATGGCGATAAACAGCGAGGTTTCCTCTGTATTAAGCGCCTCGCGCACAATCAGAAACCAGAGCATAACCTCGACAAATCCGATTGAAGCTGCTATTTTCCGGTTTCCCCGAACGGTCATAATCGTTCTTATTGTGCCGAGCGACACATCGATAATCCGGCTGAAGAAAATCATTAAACACAAAATCCACATTTTTTGACCATTCCTTTCCATCCATCCCGCCGAGCCTTGTTTCGATCACGTTTGTGCAACGGCGGAATGGACGCCATAGTATACCTGCTACGGCACAAAGCTGGCTGTTTTAATAGAAAAAATACTTTTCTTTCAAACATTCACCAATATTTGTTAGTTTAACAAAGCAAGTATAGCATATCGGCTGATTTCTGTCAATAAGAGAAACCGGGTTTTTATTTCACTATAACCTCAAAACGCTCGGTGCAGCGAGGGCATTTTGCCGTGTGAGAACCGGCCTTCCTTGGAAGACGGAGGACGGCGTGACAGCGGGGACACTCGCGATAGACGTGTGTTTTGCGGTCGCGAAGCTTATTCTTTTGGAGAATAAAAAACTTGCGTGTCTTCCTTAAAAATCTTCTCATTGGAATCTCCTTATACTATATAACATAAAAAGCATCGCAGCGTAATTTAGTGGGGAAGTTCTTGTCAATGCTCAATAGGAAAGCGGTCTTATATTATCGTTTCGCGCTCGAATTTTTCCCATGGGATATTGACGGTTGCGCCGCGGCTGATGAGGTCGTCAACGTGCAGGATAAGGGGGAAGTCTGACGCCGCTGCACGACCGGCATCAATCATCTCGCGAACCGCCTTTGCGGTGCGCTCGGCTATCACAATAGATTCGAGCGTGACGCCCGACAGCTTCGCCATAGCCTTATCAAAGGGCATCCCCGTTCCGAGCAGCGTGCCGATTTTTCGGGTGCGCCCGCCGAACACTGTTACATAAAGGTCTCCGGCTCCGAGCGAGATATTTTCTGCTCCGCCTCCGCACAGTTTAAGCAGTTTTGACATCTCGTGAATAGACTGTCCAAAGAGAGCTGCCTGAGAGTTGTAATGCTCAAATTCGCGCCCCTCGCGTGCATAGGACATACCTATGGCAAGGCTAACGGCAAGCGCGTAAGCATTTTTCATCGCAACGGCACATTCAACGCCGCGTACGTCGGTAGAGAGGCTGATATGATAAAAGTCGGTCTTGAAAAGCGACTTTATCCAGCGCAGCATTTCTATGTCGCGCCCGCAAAAAGTGACTTCGGTCGGGTCGAGGTCGGCAAGCTCATAGCTTGTGCAGGGGCCGCCGACGGCGTTGAATGAAATCTTCTTGTCGGTTGCGGCCTCATATACTTCAGGATATGATATGAGCCCGCCGCCCGGGGTATTCGTCATTCCCTTTGTTATTGAGAGAACCGGGAGTGTTTCGGGTATTGTAGGGATAATATTTTTAATAAACCAGTCAAGGCCGAAGCTTGAAACGCCGCCGACAAGAAGGTCGGCACCCTCCATCGCCTGGCCAAGCTGCTCGATTTGATAGTATTCTATCCCATCGGGCAGCCTGCGCTTGAGTGTTAGATGCTCGCCTGTTGCGCGGGCATGGTCAATTATCGCACGGTCGAGCGGGGTTCCGACGATTCTGATTTTGTTGTTGTTTCTGCTTGCGGGAACAGACATTGCCGAGCCCATCATCCCGGCACCTATAATTGTGATTGTTGCCATAATAACTCCTTTTATATTATTGAGGTATAAATATGAACGAAAAGAACGATGAGAAATACACCGGTGAGTACGGTGAGGACGGTATGCCGCGCGGCCGCGGCACTATTGATTTCGGAGATGGCAGGCGATATTCGGGGACTATCGACGCCGCATCTCAAACCGGCCGGGGAGTTTACCGCTACCCCGACGGCTCAATATTTGAGGGGGGATTTACGGTAGACGCCGACTCACCCTCCTGGCGCTATGTTTACCCGGACGGGAGGGTTTTGACCGGTTTTGTCAGCTTTTTTCCTGCCGACGATCAAGAGATTGAGCGCGGCGAGTGGGGCGAGACAGACGCTATCTGTGAGGTAATAACTAAAACCGCCGCCGAGCTTGGACTTCTTGTCGAGTACAATGCCAGAACCATACTTGCAGACGCACTCAGGCGGCAGGGCGAGAGCGACCTGAAGGCGGCGGTGGCCGAAGCTTCTCGAGGCTGCTCGGGAATGCTCACCCTACCTTATGTGATACGATATATTTATGGATGAGCTTGGCGCTGTATCTTCAAGCTATCGTAATTATAACACGTTGGTTCAAGGCTTGTCAATAATTTGCGGGGCACTTGAAAGTCTTTGAAGGATTGTCAGATTCGGTTTGCTTTCCGGCTCTTCTTCTGCTGCGCTTGACAAGGGCAGGCAGGAATGATATACTCGGATAAAACTAAACACGCAAAGGAATATTCATAAACATGAACCAATTTGAGTTTAGCAGAAAAATCCCGGTCGAATACAGACCGGAAGTTCTTGTTCTCGGGGCGGGCCCGGCGGGGATTTGCGCCGCACTCGCGGCGGCACGGGGAGGTGCCGACACAATGCTTGTCGAGCGCTATGGCTGTGCGGGAGGCATGGCTACAATGGGGCTGGTCGCTCCCTTTATGACCTCTTACGACAGCGGCGGTCGGGTTCGCCTTATCCGCGGGCTTTTCTCGGAGATTGTCGAGCGTATGGTCGCGCTCGGAGGTGCAATAGACCCCTCGGGAGTGCCGGCGGGCTCGGCCTTCACCTCATATATTGAGAAGGGTCATATTCATGTCACTCCTTTTGACGCCGAGTGTCTTAAGCTTGTCGCAGACCGGATGTTAGCTGAGGCCGGGGTAAGGCTGCTCTATCACTCATCCTTTGTCGCAGCCGAGGCCGAGGGTGGAGTTGTCAAAAGAGTGATCATAATGAAAAAGGAAGGCCTTTCGGCAATTGAGCCGGGTTATGTTATCGACTGCACCGGCGACGGCGATGTGGCGGCGTCTGCCGGGGCGGCCTTCACGCTCGGTTCGGGTGTCGAGGCAAGCTCGGACAAGAAACCCAAAATGCAGCCGGCGACTATGTTTTTCCGTATTGGAAATGTCGACACCTCGGCGCTTGAGGCCGACATTATCGCTAACAAAGATAATTTTTTCCGCCGAAACGGCATAAATTATCGCTCGCTCCACTGGCGGGTGAGCGAGGCAAGGGAGGCGGGCGACTGGACGCTTGAGCGTGTCTCGGTAGGAATTTTCCGGGGAGTGAGGGAGGATGAGTGGAGCGTTAACACCTCACGCATTATGGAGGTGGACGGTACCGATTCGGAGAGCCTCACCCGCGCCGAGATCATCGGGCGGCGCCAGTGCGATGAAATTTTTCGTTTTCTTGTCAAATATGTTCCCGGCTGCGAGAATGCAAGGCTTCTCGGCACAGCGCCGAGCATAGGCATTCGCGAAACTCGGCATATAATAGGTTGTAAAACACTGACGCTTGACAGTCTTCTCGGCGGCGCAATTCCCGAGGATACTGTTTTGCTCGCGGCAAATTCGGTCGATGTCCACGGCAAGTTCGGCCCCATGAGCAACGAATATATAACCCTTGCACCCGGGGAGGCTTATGGTTTGTCTTATCGTTGCCTTATCCCTCGGGGCTTCGATAATCTTCTTGTCGCCGGGCGCTGTGTCTCTGCTGATTCTGACGCGGCGGGGGCGATAAGGGTGATGCCCCCTTGCATGGCGATGGGGCAGGCGGCGGGA
Source organism: Eubacteriales bacterium (assembly GCA_050309735.1). Lineage (GTDB taxonomy): Bacteria > Bacillota > Clostridia > Oscillospirales > CAG-272 > UMGS1002. The sequence goes on along the minus strand of JBNRMS010000052.1, from coordinate 14,085 downwards.
GCGGCGGCGGCGATAGCCGCGCGCGAGGACTGCGCGACGCATGAGGTGAGATACGAGGTGCTCAGGTCGGCTTTGCTCAGCGGTGGCGTTTACCTTGGGGAAGAGTAGGGCGAGCTTCCCCGGCCGGGCCCCACGTCCCTCTTTGGGGTCGGGGTGAGACAATCTGGTGTTAAGTTTAATGTTATAATGAGGTAATAGTATTAGATATCGCAAGATAAACCAAACAAAAAAGCGCCTCCGGAAATCCCCGGCGGGCGCTTTTGTATCGTATAAAATCAAAATTCAATCTATTGCTTCAAATGCTTACGATGGCTGATAATATAAGCCACCCCCGACCAGAGCGTGAAAAAGGTCATAGTCGCCACCGACAATACTGTGAGCGGGAAGACATTGTGCAGCGGGTATTCCTTAGTTCCGAGCAGAAATTCTATTATATCCTGAAGCACCGGCTCGAGCAGAATAACAAGAATACAGACAATCTGCGTGACCGTCTTAATCTTACCGAGAAGGCTCGCGGCAATTACTTCGCCATCCGACGAGACGGCGATAAGGCGCAGGCCGGTGACCATCAGCTCGCGGAAAATAACGATAAGCAGCGCCCAGAAAAAATATGGTCGTATAGTGTCGAACTTATATAGAATTGTGAGCATTGTGCCTATGACAAGCAGCTTGTCTGCCAGCGGGTCGAGGAATTTGCCAAAGACTGTTATAAGGTTTTGCCGGCGGGCGATTTTTCCGTCGAAATAATCGGTCAGTGAAATCAGTCCGAAAAGGGCGGCTGCGACAGTATAGGCTATGTTACGTGGTATGACAATATCGGCAAGAATTATAGAGACAATAACGGTCGGAATAAAGAAAATCCTCGCCAGGGTAAGCTTATTCGGAAGATTCATACCCTTGCTCCTTTCATTCCTCAACTCCTGCCGCAAAGCCGACAAGGTCATAGTCAAGAACCTCGCGGATAACGACATTCACAAATTTGCCATGCGCGATGCGCTCCTTTGCGCGAAAATATATTTTTCCGTCAACCTCGGGTGCGTCGGCCTCACTCCTGCCGAAATGAACCTCGCTGACAGAGTCAAAACCCTCGCAGAGAACCTTTATGGTTTTGCCTATCATTTTGCGGTTGCGTTCCTCGTTTATAGCAAGCTGCTCGGACATAATGATGTCTGCGCGCTCCTGCTTTATCTGGTCATCAATTTGATCTGGGAGATCGTATGCAGGGGTGCCCTCCTCGCGCGAGAAGGGGAAAACACCGACGTGCTCGAATTTCATCTCTCTGACAAATTCGCACAACTCCCGAAAATCCTCCTCACTCTCGCCGGGGAAACCGGTGATGAATGTGGTTCTGATTGTAATTCGGTCTATCTCGCGGCGCAGCTTGGCGACAGTGTCCCTTATCATCGCGCCGTCACCGTGACGGTTCATCGCGGCGAGCATCCGGTCGGAGATATGCTGCATGGGAAGGTCGATGTACTTAAGAACTCTTGGGTTGTCGCGTATCTCGGCGATGAGCTGGTCGGTTATTTTATCGGGATAGCAGTAGAGAAGGCGTATCCACGGGATGGTAGTTTTGTCGCTCAGCTCGCGCAGAAGGGTGGCGAGCCGGTATTCGCCGTAAAGGTCGAGCCCGTAGCGCGTGATATCCTGTGCGACTATATTCAGCTCGCGAACACCGAGCGCCTCAAGCTGTACCGCCTCTGCGACAAGCTCCTCGACCGGTCTTGAGCGGAAGCCCCCGCGAATGGAGGGAATAGCGCAGTAAGCGCAGCGGTTGTCACAGCCCTCCGCGATTTTCAGATATGCCGTGTATTCGGGGGTTGTGAGCACTCGGTCACCGCCAAGGCGAACCTCGCCAGAGGGGTCGTAGGACGAATACTTTCTTTTCGAGCCCTTTTTCTTTTTTGTCGTAACGGCCTCTATCGCCTCGACTATTTTGTGTATGCTGCCGACGCCGAGAACTGCGTCGACCTCGGGAAGCTCGGCGAAGATCTCGTCGCGATAGCGCTCGGAAAGGCAGCCGGTGACGATTATCGCCTTGAGGCTGCGGTGTTTTTTGAGCCACGCTATGTCGAGTATGTTGTCAATCGACTCGCGCTTTGCGCTTTCTATGAATGCGCAGGTGTTGATGATGACGATGTCTGCCTCGGTTTCCTCGGGGGTTATCTCGTAGCCTGCCGAAACCACCTCGTGGAGCATGACCTCTGTGTCAAGCTGATTTTTCGGGCAGCCGAGCGAAACAAATCCTATTTTCATGTTTATGGTTATGGCCTTTCTTTTTTGCCTTAGAGTGAGTGGCGGGTATTGCTTTGTTGCGGTGCATATATACATTATATAATATCATATCAGACGGGGGCTTGTCAAGCAAAAGAAAAATCGGGGGAACTTCGCTAAGCGAAGTTCCCTCCGGTTTTTCTTGTTCTTATATAATCCTCACCCTTGCGACCCCGCCGATAGAGCGGATTTTTTCGGCGGCAGAGGGGGGAAGGGTGCCGTTTATGTCGACCATGGTGTAGGCGTTGTCACCCTTTGATTTATTCATCATGTGTTCGATATTTATATGCTGTTCGGAGAGCGCGGTTGAAATTTGTGAGATGAGCGAGGGGATATTTGAGTGCAGAACGCAGATGCGGGTAGACCCGGTGTAGGGCATACTGACATTCGGGAAGTTGACGCTGTTTGTGATATTTCCATAGCGGAGATAATCATCAAGCTGCTCTGCTGCCATGACGGCGCAGTTGTCTTCCGACTCGGCTGTCGAGGCGCCAAGATGCGGAATGCATATCACACCCTCCACTCCTACTAAATCGTCATTCGGGCAGTCTGTGACATAGCAGGCGACATGCCCGCTGGCGATTGCTTCTTTCATATCCTTGTCGTTGACAAGTTCGGCGCGGGCGATATTGATAATGCGAACGCCCTTTTTCATCATTTTAATAGTTTCGGCGTTTATCATATTAGTTGTCTGGGGGGTTGCCGGGGCGTGCAGGGTAATGTAATCGGCTTCATGATATATTTCTTCGTATGTAGCTGCCCGCTTGACGCTGCGCGAGAGATTCCACGCGCCGTCAACTGTAAGATACGGGTCGCAGCCGATGACATTCATTCCCATGTGGGTTGCTGTGCTTGCGACCATGCCGCCGATAGCTCCGAGGGCGATGACGCCGAGCGTTTTTCCGTTTATCTCGCAGCCGCCGAATTTTGATTTTTGGGCTTCAACCGCCTTAGCAACGCCGCTTGTGCCGGCAAGCGTTTTAACCCATTCAATGCCGTCTGTAATTTTGCGCGAGGCAAGGATGAGTGCGCATATTGTCAGCTCCTTGACGCCGTTTGCGTTGGCTCCGGGCGTGTTAAAGACAACAATACCCTTCTTTGAGCAGCGCTCAATCGGAATATTATTCACACCGGCGCCGCAGCGGGCGATGGCAAGCAGATTGTCACCCAGGGGCATGTCGTGCATAACCGCCGAGCGCACCATTATCGCGTCGGGATTCTCAAAATCGGTGCCGACATTGTAAAGATTTTTGTCAAGCGAATTTGTGCCGACCTCGGCGATTTTATTGAGAAGTTTTATATTGTTCATAATGTTTACCTGCCTTGCTTATTTGGGGTTTTTCATGGCAAAATCGGCCATAAAAGCAACCAGTTTTTCAACGCCCTCGCGGGGCATCGCGTTATAAATCGAGGCTCTCATGCCGCCAACCGAGCGGTGACCCTTGAGGTTTTTAAGTCCCGCGGCCTCGGCTTCTTTAGCAAATTTTTTGTCAAGCGCCTCGTTCCCGGTGACAAATGTGACGTTCATCATCGAGCGCGAGCGTGCCTTTACCGGGGTGATATAATAGCTCTGAGAGTCGAGGTAGTCATAAAGCAGCGCCGACTTCTCGGCGTTGATTTTTTTCATAGCCTCAAGTCCGCCGAGCGAGAGCAGCCACTCATAGACAAGCTTTGCGATATAAATCGTGTAGCAGGGCGGGGTGTTATACATAGAGTCGTTGTCGGCCATTATTCTCCAGTTGAGCATATCGGGGGTGTTCGGGAGAGCATGACCGAGCAAGTCCTCGCGGACTATCACAACGGTAAGACCGGCGGGGGCCATGTTTTTCTGCGCCCCGGCATAAATAACTCCAAAACGGCTCACGTCAATAGGTTCTGAAAGAATGCAGGACGACATATCTGCCACCAGCGGGATATCGCCGGTGTCGGGGATATAGTCGTATTTTGTGCCGTAGATTGTATTGTTGTAGCAGATGTGGATATATGATGCGTCTGGCCTGAATGCCTTTTTATCGACTACCGGAACATACGAGAAGTTGTCTTCCTTGCTTGAGGCCGCTTCTTTGATGTCTCCGTATTTCTTTGCCTCTTTATAGGCCTTTTGGGCAAACTGACCCGACACAATATAGTCGGCCTTGCCGGTGCGCCCGATAAGGTTCAGGGGAACTGCGGCAAACTGTGTTGAGGCGCCGCCCTGAAGGAAGAGGATTTTATAGTTTTCGGGTATTTGCATGAGCTCTCGCAGCAGCTTGAAGCTCTCGAAGATTATCGGCTCAAAGTCTGCTGAGCGGTGCGACATCTCCATCACCGACATACCCGCCTCGCCGTAATTAATCAGTTCGGCAGCCGCGCGCTCAAGCACGGGCAGCGGGAGCATTGAAGGACCCGCGGAAAAATTGTAAACTCTGTTCATACTGTTAATTCGCCCCCTACTAATAAGATTGATAATTTTTTAACGCATTAAAATAATGTGATTACTTCATATTATATACTTTTTAGAGCGGGGCGTCAATGGGCTTGTCAAATTTTCCTCAAAATCATTAGCTTTTCTGCTAAAAAGCACTATAAGAGCAGCGTTTGGAGCCGAAGTTGGGTGCTTTTGCTTATTCAAAAAATCGCCCCGCTTAAATTTGTACTCTTAAAACGAATGCCGACCGACGACACGCTGCCCCCGTCTGCCATAATAACAATTCGCCAGCCCTCAAGGTCGGCGCTCATGCGCCCCATATCGTCGGTTACAACGGCAATGCCAAGCCCGGCGAGCGCCTCCTCGGCCTCATGTGCCGGCATACCGCAGGATATCCCGGAGATATTGTATCTGCTTGAGCTTGTGTGAAAGCCGGTCAGGACATAGCTGTCGAGCGCGTCGGGAAAGCCCGAGAATGTGTAGCTTGCCGAACCCTCGGCATTTTGCAGTATATAGCAACCAAAGCCGCCAACCTCGACAAAACCCGGAGTGTCTTCTGCCTGTAGCCATGGCGTGAGCAGCGAAAAATCGAGGTTTGAGTGTTCGTCAAAATATTTGGCGAGCAGCCGCGCGGCCGAGAGCGCTTCGGTCGAATATGCCGTCTCGACTTCGGTCTGTGTGGGCTCGGTGCCGGGTGAGTGAGTGGTTTCTGCCGAGGATGTATTTATCATAGAGCCGGCAGGCTCGCGGCAGGAGGCGAGCGAGAACAAGAGGGCGACCGACAATATTGCGATTGTTATCTTTTTCATTTGTGTGAATTCCTTTCTGCAAAGTCTATGTAATGACGACTGAAGAAACACTTAGTTCCGTATATATCTGTATATAGATATATTATAATCTTAATATTCCGCAAAAAGGCGTCGAATATGAGAGGTATTATGTCATAGTCGCAAATGAATTTGTCCCGTGTGCTTCTTCACCGTTGCGACATCGCAGCTTTATGCAAAAGCTGCTCCAATGTGTTTATTATATTATAATGGTATATTTTCACAAAGCAACAGAAAAGTGTGATTTTTAATGTCAGACTTTGTCGCGGCGGCACTCGCGATACCGCTGTTCTCTCTTTTGCGCCAAAAGATGACAAATTCCGCCCTGCCGGCATATTATATATTGAGCCGTGCCGACATGGTGCGGAGGAGTACAGAAAGCATTAGAGTCGAGGAGAAAACATATGTTTTTTGATGAGAATGATAACAGAAACCCGCGCGGGCGCAATGACGCCGGGCTGAGGCGCCAGGCCTTAGGCGAGCATGGCGGCAATAGCTGCGATATTCAAAGCCTGCGGATGCCGCGCCCCGGCGTGACCAGAAGCGGACGAAATGTCGCTCCTGCCGGCATGAGTATGGCGGGATGCGGCTGCGGAACTCCGCATTCGGACAGTTGCGCGAGAAGCGGGGATATTAAACACGACCGGAGCGGACATGATACCGACCGGCGTGGGTGGGGGCTTTGCGGCTACCCGCTTGGAAGTGTTTACGCTCCCCTTCAGGAGTGGAGGGCGGTATATGACATTGAAACCGGACTTTCCCGCGGGACGATATTCCGCGAGCTTGATATGCCGTGGTATGGCTCGGGCGGAGGAATGAGAGGAGGATGCTGCCGTGGATAACAATTGCGGATGCCGCGTGAATTGCCGCGACATAATGAAAAAACTAAGAATGATTGATTTCGCGATATATGATACCGCGCTGTATCTTGACGCCTATCCCGATTGCGCTCCCGCGCTCGAGTATTATCACCGTCTTATTGAGCAGCGAGAGGCGGTTCTCTGCGAGTATCAGTCTAAGTGCGGACCGGTGAGTATGTTCGGAAACGAAAGCAAGAGCTCATGGCAGTGGGTAAATAAGCCCTGGCCGTGGGAATTTGACGCAAACTGACGGGAAATGGGAGGTAAAGTGACATATGTGGATTTATGAGAAAAAACTGCAATACCCTGTGAAGATATCAAAACCCGACCCGCGGCTTGCGACAATTATAATCAGTCAAGTCGGAGGTCCTGACGGCGAGCTTGCTGCCGCAATGAGATATCTCCATCAAAGATATTCGATGCCGTATAAAGAAGTCATAGGTATATTGACCGATGTCGGCACCGAGGAGCTCGCCCATTTGGAGATGATAGCGGCGATTGTTCACCAGCTTACAAGAAACCTCTCTGAGGATCAAATTATGGCAAGCCCCTTTGCGAATTATTTTGTCGATCATACAACCGGCGTCTATACTCAGTCGGCCGCCGGGGTGCCGTTTGACGCGAAATATTTTGCGGTGAAGGGCGACACCATTGCCGACCTCACAGAAGACCTGGCTGCCGAACAAAAGGCGCGCGTGACCTACGATAATATCCTGCGCCTGACAGATGACCCCGATGTTCGCGACCCGATTAAATTTCTGCGCGAGCGCGAAATTGTGCATCACCAAAGATTCTCGGATGCACTGCGCATTACCCAGGATCACCTTGATGCGAAAAACTTTTATGCCTGCAACCCTTCCTTTGATAAGAACTGCGGCAAGCAACAGAGATGATAAGAAAAATGCGGCCGCCGGGCGAGTCCGGCGGCTGTGTTTTTTATGGGGATGAGGGTGTATTGTATCTTGTAAATATTATACTTACATGATACAATATATGAGATCAGATGGAATAAAATAAATTATATGCGGGGGTTCTTATGTCTGGCGGCGAGAAAAAACGTTATGCTCAAAAAGAGGTTCTTCTGTCAAGAACAATCATAAGGCTTTTAGTTTTCGGCGCGGTGGCTGTGTTATGTTTTCTTCTTAACCAAAAGGGTGTTCATCTTTATGATTTTGTAAAGAGGGCAGAGGGCGCCCCTCCGGGCGGCAGAACAACACTTATGTTCTATTTCTCGTTTGCAGCCTTCTGTGTTACGGGATATTCGCTGGCATCTCTTTTAACAATTATAACCATCAAGGCTCGGAAGGGAACGGGCGGCGAGGTCTCGATGATCGCGCAGCTCTACAAGGTTATAGCTGTTATTGCCGGGCTTGTCGGTATAACCGTTGTGTTAGGCAAATTCGGTGAGTTGACCACGGCACTGTCGGCTTTTGCCGGTATGATGCTCGGTTGGTCGCTTCAGGCGCCGGTCAGCGGAATCGCCGCGTGGATACTTGTTACAATAACAAGACCCTATAAAATCGGAGACAGGATTCAACTTCCAAGCTACGGGCTTATCGGTGATATTGTAAAGTTCTCGCCCCTTTATCTCTCGCTAAATCAGGTTGGGGGAAGTGTGGCAAGCGAGGAACCGTCGGGCAGGATACTCCATGTTCCGAACGCGGTGCTTTTCAGCGCAATTGTGGTCAATTCTACATATCAGCAGAAGGAAGCCGCGCAGGCATACATACTTGACGAGGTCGTATTCCGGGTTACTCTCGATTCGGACTGGGATACGGTTGAGGAAATAATTCTGAACGCAGCAAGAAGCGCGACTGCAGATATAATCAAAGCAACCGGAAAAGAGCCCTATGTTCGCGCCGAGACATGGGATTACGGCACGATTTTCAGGGTCAGGTATATGACCGACGCGACAGACCGACCGAAATTTGTTCACCGCATAGTAAAATCGGCTATTAAAGAATTCCAGCTCAATAAAAATGTTGACCTTACAATCCCATACCTTTATTCATTCAAGCGCGGTTCAAACACAAAAAGGCAAAGCGATATCGACAATGTTGAAAACATTCCCGTCGCGCAGATCGAGAGCGAGGAGATGTCGCTTGAGGAGCTGCTATTTCGCAATCAGGCCGAGATTGACAGCATTGCAAAGAGCATTCTGAAAAAGGGATTGATACAACCGATAGTCGTCAGGAGAAGTGTCGATGAGCCTGATAAATATTTCTTGATGTTCGGTGAGAAACGTTTTTTGGCCTGCCGTCAGCTCGGCTGGGAGAAGGTGCCCTGCCTTGTGAACAACCCTTATGGAACCGAGCTTAGTCGCCCGCCCGAGCCGCGGGAGACGGGCGAGGGGGTCTGCCTTGAACATCCGACCTTCGGCGATTGCGCTCCGGGGCCGGAGGACGATGTGTCGGGCGAGATATAAATTAATTATGATAATATTCGGGGGAAACTTCCTTTATGAAGTTCCCCCGAGCATTATTCATTTATTATTCCTTAATACTTTTACCTCATTTAAACATTGAACTTAACCTCAGATTGCCTCACCTCGAGCCCGGAGAGGGATGTGGGGCCCGGCCGGGGTCGGCGCACCATGCTCCCTGAATTAAGCTATTCCAAATGCCCCAAAAGTTTTTGAGGGGGGGGGTCTGGGGGGAACTTTTTTCAAAAAGTTCCCCCCAGCGTATCCCTCATTATCTTAATGCTTTAATTAGTGTTCAGTATTATTCCCCTCGCGTGCCTCCCCAGAAGAAGAGAGCAACGGTTCCGGGGCCGGTATGGCTGCCAATTGTCGGGCCGATGCTGTTTATCAGAACCTTCCCGTTAAGTTTGGGAAATTTGGATTCAATAAGGTCGGCGACCTGCTTTGCGTCGTCGTAGCAATCGGAGTGACTTATGAAGCATTTGCCCGAGTAGTCAAGCCCATCCTCGGCGTTCTCTTCCATGCGTGCGACAAGCTCTTTTATCACCCGCTTCTTGGTGCGTATCTTCTCGCGCGGGACGAGTTTTCCGTTTGAGTCCATATTCAAAAGCGGGCAGATTCCGAGCAGGCCGCCGAGCATACCCTGAGCCTTTGTGATTCTGCCGCCTTTGACATAGAATGTCAGATCGGACGAGAAGAACCAGTGGTGCATCCTGAGCTTGTGAGCCTCGGCCCAATCGCGCAGCTCTTCGATTGAATAGCCCTTGTCGCGCAGGTCGGCCAGAGTTTCAATTATAAGACCGTAACCCGAGGAGGCGCCGAGCGAGTCAACAATATAAATTTTTCTGTCGGGATATTTCTCTCTTAGAGCCTCGGCGGCGTTTCGTGCGCTCTGGCAGGAGCCTGAGAGCCCCGAGGAGAGGGTGACGTGAAGCAAGTCGCGTCCGCTCTCAAGCAGCTTTGTGAAATGCTCGGTGTATTCCTCAATATTTACCTGAGCGGTTTTTGTTTCTGCGCCGCCAACCATCGCTGCATAGAAATCTCCCGACGACATAGACTGCCACAGGTCGTCGGTATGCTCTTTCCCGTCAAGGAAATAGTGAAAGAAGGTATAGCTGATATCTCTTTTATCAAGGTGCTCTTTTGAGAGGTCGGTGGTTGAACAACAGCTTATGATGTAATCGGTCATTTTTCCCCCATGCCGCATATGGCGGCTAATATTGATTTTTATATCGTCTGTGGGACGTGTCGGCACTATTCAGCCGAAATTAGGTATGTGTATATCGGCTGCTCGCCGGGGATTATCATGATATCATGATCGGGGCCAAGCGAATTTTCAAGCACGTCAGCAGCGTGCCTGGCCTCTGTTTCGCTGATGCCTTTTCCGTAATAAAGCGTGATAATTTCTTTGTCGGCTATCTCGTGTGAGAAAGCGGCAAGGCAATCCTCTATCGAATCGGCGGCATATCGCAGCTCGTTGTTGACAAGACCTATTATCTGATTTTTCTTAACCTTTAGTTTTTCACCGTCCATACCCTTGATGGCATTGGTCACCGAGAGCGATGTGACACCTGCCATGGCCTCGGTCATATTAGCCAGGTTTTCAGCCGGTTCAAGCTCCTCGTCGAAGGCTATCATTGCCGAAATTCCCTGCGGAATTGTGACGCTTTTGACCACCTCGACATTTACCCCTTCGGCAAGTTTTGCCGCCTGCTCGGCGGTGAGAACAATGTTGGGATTGTTTGGCAGGATTATCGCGTGCTCGCAGGAGAGGTCTTTGAGTGCCTTTAGAAAATCATCGGCGCTCGGGTTCATGCTCTGACCGCCGGCAACAACGTAGTCGACTCCCAACTCCCTGAAAACCCCGCCGAGCCCTGCGCCGTTTGCAACGGCAATAATCGCGTATTTTTTCATGGGAGCCGCCGGGGCGTGTTCGTGATTTTGCGGTACAAGTTTTTCATGCTGAGAGCGCATATTCTCAATCTTTGAGAACTGAATTTCGCCAAGCTTAGTTATCCTTGCGAGAACCGCGAGCGGCTCGTTTGTATGAACGTGTATCTTAATGATTTCCTCATCGCATATCATAACAATGCTGTCGCCTACTCCGGCGAGGTAGGAGCGCAAGCGCTCAAGCTTTGCATCTGTCACCCCGGGATTTTTTGAGGCAAGGCATTCGGTGCAAAAGGCAAATGCTATATCCTCGGGGTTATACTCTCCGAAGTCGGCCGAAAACACATGAGTCGACGGAGCCGATGCGTGAGCGGGAATATCAAGCTCAATGGTGTCACCTTTTAGCACACGCAGCATACCGTCAAGTGCGATGGTGAAGCCGTATCCTCCCGAGTCGACCACCCGCGCCCGCTTGAGGGCGGGGAGCATATCGGGGGTTTTTTTGAGAATTTCGTTTGCGTCGGTGTGGAAGGTGTTAAAAAGCTCTAAAACATCCTCGCTTAACGGCGCGGCCGAGCAACACTCGCGCATGACAGTGAGTATCGTTCCTTCCACCGGTTTCATCACCGCTTTGCGCGCCTCTTCAGCGCCTGCCCGGAAGGCCTCGGTAATGAGATTTACGTCTGCCTCGGCGTGACCCGCAAATTTTTTCGCGACACCTCTGAAAAAGAGCGACAGAATAACTCCCGAGTTTCCCCGAGCCGCTCTCATCATGTCGCGCGCCGACGTCTCGGAGGACTCAGCGAGGTTTTTTGAGGCGGGCCGGCTTGCCGAGCGTACCGCATCGATGGTCAGCGACATATTAGTGCCGGTGTCGCCGTCGGGAACGGGGAAGACATTCAGGCTATTGATTTCATCTTTTTTATTCTCAAGGGCAAGAGAGGCGCCAAAGAGCATTCTGTGGTACATCTCGCCGTCTATTTTAAAAATGGACATAATTACCTCATAATCCCCGCCGCGAGAGCTCCCGTTTAAAGGTCATTCGGGAAAGGCGGGGGATTGTTGTACGGACGGAACCGCCCTTTATTACTTTCTTGTGGCCAGCTTATATAAGCCTATACAAGCGGCGGTGAGGACTATGGTTCCGATTGCGAGGTCGGCGGCATAACCCTTGCGAATTTTTTTCACAACTGCGGAATAGTGATAGCTGCTGCGTGTGTCGGGGTCTTGCATGGCTCGTGCAACCTTGCGGACGTGTGCGTAATACTCGCGGCAGCGCGGGCATTTTTCAATGTGTTCGCGAACGACGACTGCTGTGCCTGGGCTGACCGTTCCATCGTCGTACAGAGGGAGAAGATCGCGTATAACGCTGCATTTACTCATTCAATAATACCTCCTTGATATAATTCTTGGCGCGGAAGAAAATAACCTTTGCCGAGCTGACCGAGATCCCCAGTTTTCTGGCTATCTCCTCATAGGAAAGTTCGCCATAGATCCGGAGTATGAGCACTTCGCTGTATTTTTTAGGCATACCTGCGATTGCCCGGCGCACCCGCGAGATTTCAAGCTCGCGCATAAGCCGGTATCCCGGCTCCTCGGATATCGGCGCGGCAAGGTCTGAGACATAAAGGTCGATAACCATCGACTCGGCCTTTGCCCGCCGCAAATATTTGAAAAACATATTTTTTGCGATAGCCGCCAGCCAGGTGAACATTTCGCACTGCCCGTTATAGCGTGAGAGCGATTTGTATGCCTGATAAAAGGTCTCCTGCGTCAGATCCTCCGCGGCGACGGGATCTCGGCATAGCTTGAAAAGAAAAGCATAGACGCGTTTGTAATGGTCTATATAAATCTTTTCAAATTCGAGTTCATGCTTGTTCACACCGCACCTCCTCCGTGCTGTTTAAATGTTAATACCACACATATCAAAAAGGTTACATCAATTAGCAATCTTTTTTATTATCTTTACGAAAGTATAACAAATGATAACGATTAATTATACATCAGCTTCGCCAAAATGTCAACAGCCTCAGAATATCCCTTGAAATGCCGTCCGGCAATCGTTGCCCGGCAGGCCGCCGAGGTGTAGGATATCCGGCGGTAGTCCTCGCGCGCCGAGATGTCTGTGAGATGAACCTCGACCGTGGGCAGGCCGACCGCTCTTATCGCGTCGGCAATAGCAATGCTCGTGTGCGTATATGCCGCCGGATTTATGATTATTCCGTCGTATTTGCCGAGCGCTTCTTGTATCCGGTCGACTATCGCGCCCTCGTGATTCGACTGAAAAAAGTCAACCGAAATATTTTTGTTGGCACAGTAGAGCAGCAACTCTTGCTCAAGGTCTCCGAGTGTGCGACGGCCGTAGATTTCGGGTTCTCTTATACCAAGCATATTGAGGTTAGGGCCGTTTATTACAAGAAGCTTCATAATTTTAACACCTCTTTTATCTTTATTGCTGCGCTTTTTGGGTCGGGGTCGGTTATGGTGTGGTCTGCCCATGCGCGGTAGAGGGGCAGGCGTAGCTCGTGCAGCGCCTTGAGCCCCAATTTTTTTGATAGAGGGCGGCCTTCTATACAGAGTTCGCCTATGTCGCGCTCAATAAAGATAGCAACGCTGTTCTGCCGGATTAAATTTTGATTTTCGGGGATTGTGACTACCCCCCCGCCCGTTGCGATAATCAATCCGCTCTCCTTAGACACCTCACGAAGTGCCTTTGTTTCGAGCTCACGAAAGTGCTTCTCGCCAAGCTTCTCAAATATCTCGGGAATCTCCATTCCCGCGCGCTCGGCGATGAGTGCGTCTGTGTCGGCAACCGGGCGGCCGATTAGCTTTGCGAGTTCTGCTGCTACTGTCGTCTTGCCGCAGCCCGGCATTCCGATAAGAGCAATATTCAGGGTGGAGCGGCGTATTGTGTCGGTTATCTCTCCGACAAGACTGGGGGGGAGGGATTTACCTAAAAACAATTCTCCTGCCCGAATTGCCTGCGCCGCGAGCATTGAAAGTCCTCCCCGAGCCTTTATGCCGAGCGCTTCGGCTGCAAGAATCAGGGCGGTTTTTGAGGGGTTGTATATTAAATCAAGGACAAGGCGGCAGGAGGGGAAGAGGGTGAGGTCAATCGGCGAGGCGCCGTTGTTCGGGTACATTCCGACCGGAGTTGTGTTGACTATCAGCTCGGCGTCGATATGCTTTGACAGATTATCATAATTATTCTCGCCCGAGCGCGAAATCACAACCGGGGTTACACCAAGGTTAAATAGCGCCGTGCATATAGTTGCCGACGCGCCCGCCCGAACCAAGCACAAGCGCCTTTTTGCCGGCCAGAGAGGGCGCATCTCTACCTAAAAGGTGCAAAAAACCATCATAATCGGTGTTGTCTCCATGCCAGCCGTCGGCGCGTCGCAGCAT
>JBNRMS010000051.1:0-18753 GCA_050309735.1 Eubacteriales bacterium | reverse complement strand
GATAATTATCAGCGGGTTTGTCGTTTCGATAGTTTCGCAGATTGGCGACCTTTCTATGTCGGCAATCAAGAGGCAGTGCGGCATTAAAGATTTCGGCAATCTTTTTCCGGGACATGGCGGAGTTCTCGACCGGTTTGACTCTATTCTTGCCGTCTCCTCGGTGATGACCATCCTTTTCGTCCTAATCAATTATTTCGGAGCATAATATCACAAGAAAGAATAATAAGAATAAATGGAAGATAAAAGAAAAGTTTCAATAACGCTGCTCGGCTCGACAGGCTCGGTCGGGGAGCAGGCGCTTGATGTTGTAAGAGCCGAAGGGTTTTGTGTCAGTGCGCTTGCTGCGGGTTCGGATTATATCACAATTGAAAAACAAGCGCGCGAATTTCGGCCAAGCTTTTGTGTTCTTGATGACCCGGGGGCTGCGGAAAAGCTGAAAATTGCACTTGCCGACACAGGAATAAAAGTGTTATCGGGCATTGAAGGGATAGAATATATAATAAATGAGTGCGGCTCGGATGTGATTGTAAACTCGATTACCGGCGCGGCCGGTCTTTTGCCGACGCTTTTTTCGGTGAGAGCCGGGAGGCGGCTGGCGCTTGCCAACAAAGAATCGCTGGTTATGGCCGGCGACATCATCATGGAGGAAGCGAGGCGCACGGGCGCTGAAATTCTCCCGGTTGACAGTGAGCACAGTGCTATCTTCCAGTGTCTTGAAGGCAGAGCCGGGAATGATATTAAGAGATTAATTCTGACCGCGTCAGGCGGCCCTTTTTACGGGCGAGAGCGGGGTGAACTTGAAAAAATAACAGTTAAAGAAGCGCTGGCGCACCCAACGTGGAAGATGGGCAGAAAGATAACTATCGACAGCGCAACCCTGATGAATAAGGGCTTTGAGGTGATTGAAGCTGCCCGCCTTTTTGGCGTCGGCCACGATAAAATAAAGGTATTGATTCACCGCGAGAGTATAATTCATTCAATGGTTGAATATTTTGATAACAGTACTATCGCGCAGCTATCTCTGCCCGACATGAGACTTTGCGTTCAGTACGCGATAAATCATCCCGAGCGCCGGCCGTCGGTTATCGGCGAGCTTGACCTTGTGCGCTTGGGTAGGCTTAGCTTTGGCGAACCGGATACCAACGCATTTCCGTTGCTGGCAGCGGCATTTGACGCCCTGTGCGAGGGCGAGGCGATGCCAACCGTTCTTAATGCCGCAAATGAGGCAGCCGTTGCAGCCTTTCTTGACGAGAAAATCGGCTTTACCGGGATTTATTCGGTGGTTCAAAAAACACTTGATCATTTTTCCGGCAAAACAGACAATCAAAATATCGACCAAATACTTGAATTTGACAGGCTCGCGCGCGGGTATGCAGACAGCTTAATAGGTTGATTTGTGAATTTCTATAACCCTTTTCCCGCGCTGAAATTATCATCCCGCTCTCACAAATACATCACGCCCGGAACAGTTTTGAGGGGTAGAATACTGATAAAAACTTTACGTGCTTAAGGAGGATAAATCTATTTACGTACTTTATATATTGTTAGCTGTCTTTATTTTCGGGATGATGATATTCGTTCACGAACTGGGGCATTATATTTCGGCGCGCGCGTGCGGCGTAGGTGTGAAGGAATTCGCCATTGGAATGGGGCCGAAAATACTCTCGCGCACATCTAAAAAAACACAGATATGCTATTCGGTGAGGTTGCTTCCGATGGGGGGCTTTGTCAGCATGGTCGGCGAGGATGAGGAGAGCGACTCGCCCGACGCCTTCGGCAAGAAAAAGGTGTGGGCTCGCATGATAATAATTGTCTCGGGGGCGATTATGAATTTGATACTCGGTTTTATTATCATGTTTGTAATCGTGCTCTCAACTAAGGGGCTTTTGCCTGTAAATGTGGTCGCGGAATTTGACGAGGGTGCGATGAGCCAGGCGTCGGGTCTTATGGTCGGCGACGAAATTATCAAGGTGAACAAAACACGGATTCATACAGGCTATGAGTTGAGTTATGAGATAATGATGCAGGGGCACGAGGCTGTCGACCTGACGGTGATACGCGAGGGAGAGGAGATCCTCTTAAATGATGTAATGTTCCAGTCCCACTCTGAGAACGGAATAACCCTCGGGCTTTACGACTTCACCCCTTACGGCGAGGCAAAAAGTTTCTTGACAATCATAAAGCACACCTATTTCAGGTCTCTATCGACTGTTAAATTTGTTTACGATGCGCTAATCGGTCTTATTGTCGGCCGTTTTGGGGTTGAGGCAGTCTCAGGGCCTATTGGGATAACCGAGCAGATAGCCGACTCTGCAAAAGCCGGTTCTATTAATCTTCTATATCTCTGCGCGGTTATCAGCATAAATCTCGGGGTTTTCAATCTCCTGCCCCTTCCGGCGCTCGACGGTGGGCGGCTTGTATTCCTTGCAGTTGAGGCGGTGAGAAGGAAACCTATTAATAGAAATATTGAGGCATATGTGCATTTTATCGGGATTATCTTGCTTTTCGCGCTAATGATACTGGTGGCGATTAAGGATATCAGGGGTCTTTTTTAGTGTATGATTTATAATGATATTAGAGTCCCGAAGCGGGTTGTTAAGATAGGTCGGGTGAGCATTGGCGGAGGGAATAAGATTGCGGTGCAGTCGATGACAAACACCGACACGCGCGAGTTTTCGTCAACGCACAGGCAGGTGTCGGAACTGCGCGAGGCAGGGTGCGACATCATACGTCTGACTGTGCCCGACGAGGCGGCGGCCTTGACGATTTACAAGCTAAAAGAGAGGGGGATAGACACCCCGCTCGTTGCCGACATCCATTTTGACTATAAGGCCGCCATAGCCGCCGCAGAGGCGGGAGCCGATAAGATTCGCATAAATCCCGGAAATATCGGCGGAGAGGAGCGGGTTCGCGAGGTTTGCCGCGCCTGCCGCGAGCGTAAAATTCCGATTCGCATCGGGGTGAACGGCGGCTCGCTTGAGAAGCATATACTCAAAAAACACGGCTCACCGACGCCTGAGGCGCTATGCGAGTCGGCGCGCTATCATATTATGCTGCTTGAGAAATTTGATTTTAATGATATTGCGGTGTCAATTAAATCCTCAGATGTCAAGTCGATGATTGACGCGAATATAATGCTCTCCCAGAGGTGCTGCTATCCGATTCATCTGGGTGTAACCGAGGCGGGATATGGTCGGGCGGGGCTTATAAAAAGCTCAGCGGGCATCGGCGCGCTCCTTTGCCGCGGCATCGGCGACACGATAAGGATATCTCTCACAGATGACCCTGTCGAAGAAGTGAGAGCGGCTCACGAATTGCTCACGGCTCTCGATATAGAGGGGCAGCGCGGGCTGAATATCATAAGCTGCCCGACCTGCGGGAGGACAGGCCTTGATCTGCTTGCCCTCGCACGCCGGTTTACAGACGCCGCGCGCGAAGCGGGGCTTATGGACAGGCCGCTGACCGTTGCGCTGATGGGCTGTGCTGTCAACGGACCGGGCGAGGCTCGGGGGGCCGACCTTGGAATTGCGGGGGGGCGAGGCGAGGCGCTGCTTTTTGTCAAGGGAGAAATCATCGGAAAAATCAGGGAAGAGGATATAATCGAAAGACTTATAAATGAAATAAGGAATCACAAAACAAAAAATGGCTAAAACATTTCTTGAAATATTTTCAAAGTATGATCCAAAGAGAGAGATAAGAGAATACCTTGCATCGGCAGGCGAGAATATTGTCCGGTGCGACCGGGAGAGCAGGATTATCGAGATTGAAACAGAATTTTGCGAGATTATTCCAAAAGCTGTTCTTTATGCGATAGAGGCGCAGCTTGCCGAGGTTTATCGCTTAAATATCGTGAGAATCCTGCCAAAATACCCGGCCGAGCTGCTTACTTACGACTACATACCCGAAATATTAAAGGAAGCCGAGCGCACCGGTATCGTGGCGCGCGGTTTCTTTTCTGATTATACATATGAGTTTGACGGCGAGTGCCTTGATATTGTTCTGAGCACCCCGCCGGGCGGAATTGACCTTCTGTATGACTTTAAAACCCCGCAGATTATTGAGCGGATCATTCTTAGCGAATTCGGCGTTAGCATTACGGCAGAGATTAGCACGGCGGGCGGGGAGACTTATATTGACAGGCAAAAAAGCCGTCTTGAGGAGATAGACCGCGAGCTTATCGCCGCCGAGCGGCTCTACGAGGAGCGCGAGGCGCGGCGGCTGAGCGAGGGCACAAGAGATACCCGGAGCCATCCCGACGCTGAAGAAGGCCCCCCGCTTAACCGGATAACAACGATATACCCCGAGCGCGAAATCCTTCCCGAGGAGGGGATATATAATTCGGGCTGCCGAAAATTTGACATATCGAATCCTGAATATGTGTTTGGCGAGGAATTTGACATCACCCCCACAAGAATAGCCGAGATTAATAAAACAGGGCAGGGGATAATTATTGCCGGCGTGGTGTTCGATTTTTCCTGCGAGCCAACCAGGGCGGGTGATAAATTTAACATCACCTTTTCGCTCACCGACTATAATTCCTCGATTGATGTAAAGTGTTTCGGACTTTTGCAGGACATCTCCGAGAAAATTTCGAGCTTTGTTTATGACGGGGCTACGCTCGCCCTTTACGGCGGTGTAAAACGCGAAACCCGGCGTGGGGCGAGCGGTGAGGACTTCTTTTTCACCTTCCGACACGCCGCAAAAATTTCGCTTATCGAGCGTTATGACGAAGCCGCAGAGAAGCGCGTCGAGCTGCACCTTCATACCTCGATGTCTACAATGGACGCGCTAATCTCGCCGAGAGAGCTGATAAAGACGGCGAAAAAGTGGGGACATCGCGCAATAGCCGTCACCGACCACGCAAACCTTCAGGCATATCCTGAGATCATGCTTGCGGCCGAGGGCAGCGGAGTTAAGCCGATTTATGGCGTTGAGGCTTATTTTGTCAACGACACGGCGAGCGCCGTGTATGGGCTTGATGCCGGCGCTGAGACCAGCTTCGACGGCGAATTTGTCATTTTTGATATCGAGACTACCGGCCTCTCGGTGCAGAACTCAAAGATCACCGAGATAGGCGCAGTCAAACTCTCGGGCGGGAGTGTGGTGGGGAGATTTGAGACATATGTCGACCCCGGCGAGCATATACCCGAGGAAATCACAAATCTAACCGGAATCACAGACCAAATGGTTGCCGGTGCGCCCTCGCAGGGTGAGGCAGTGAAAGCCTTTCTTGAGTTTGCAGGTGACGCGGTGCTCGTCGCCCACAATGCCAATTTTGATATGGGCTTTATCCGTGTCGCCTGCGAGCGAGATGGCTTAAAGCTTGAAAATCCCTATCTTGATACTGTGGCGCTGTCAAGATACATTAACACCGAGCTTAAAACACATAAGCTTGACTCTTTGACCAAATATTATAATCTTGGAGAGTTCAACCACCACAGAGCGGGCGACGATGCCGCGATTCTTGCTGAAATATTTCTCCTTATGATTGCCAAAATGCTCTCGCTTGATATAAACAATCTCGGAGAGCTGGCCGAAGAGATGAGCGAGAATTCCGACCCCCTAAAGCTCAAGACATATCATCAGATAATCCTTGTGAAGAATAAGGAGGGTCTCAAAAACCTCTACCGGATGATATCCGACTCCTACCTGAATTATTTTTACCGCTATCCACGAATCCCGAAAACCCTGCTTGAAGAATATCGCGAGGGGCTGATTATCGGCTCGGCCTGCGAGGCGGGCGAGCTTTTTTCTGCAATCCTTGAGAATAAACCCGAGAGCGAAATCGAGGAGATTGCGGGTTTTTACGACTATCTTGAGATTCAGCCGGTTTCAAACAACCGCTTCCTGGTAGACGGCGCAAAGTTAAAGGATGATGACGCGATACGCGACATAAACCGCCGGATATATCTGCTCGGCAAGAAGCTTGGCAAGCCGGTCGTGGCAACCTGCGACGCGCACTTTCTCAACGAGGAGGACGAAATCTTCCGCAAGATTCTGCTCGCCGGCATGAAATTCAAGGACGCCGACCGCGACTGCCGCCTCTATTTACGCACAACATCCGAGATGCTTGAGGAATTTTCCTATCTTGGAGATGAGGCGGCGTATGAGGTGGTTGTTAATAACACAAATCTTATCGCCGATATGGTCGAGGAGGTGCGCCCCATCCCCAAAGGAACATACACCCCGAGCATGGAGGGAGCTGAGGAGGAGCTTCAGGAAATGTGCTGGGCACGAGCGCGGAGTATGTATGGCGATAATCTTCCAGACATCGTTACAAAGCGGCTTGAAAAGGAGCTGAATTCGATTATAAAACATGGCTTCGCAGTGCTCTATGTTATCGCACAGCGCCTTGTCAGATTCAGCGAGGATAACGGCTATCTTGTCGGTTCGCGCGGCTCGGTCGGTTCTTCCTTTGTTGCGACTATGGCGGGGATATCCGAGGTTAATCCGCTGCCTCCCCATTATTGGTGCCCCGGCTGCAGGTATAATGAGTTTATCACCGACGGCAGCGTCGGCTCGGGTTTTGACCTTTCCGACAAAAACTGCCCCGTGTGCGGTGTCAAGCTGAACGCCGACGGGCACGACATTCCCTTTGAAACATTTCTCGGCTTCTATGGCGACAAGTCTCCCGACATCGACCTTAATTTCTCGGGAGACATACAAGGGCGGGTTCATAAATACACCGAGGAGCTTTTCGGCGCTGATAACGTTTTTCGCGCCGGAACGCTGGGCACGCTTGCCGATAAAACCGCATACGGTTTTGTGATGAAATACCTCGAATCGAAGGGTGTGTCGCTCCCAAGAGCCGAGATGAATCGATTTGTAGCCAGCTGTATTGGCGTTAAGCGGACAACAGGGCAACATCCCGGCGGGATTATCGTTATCCCGCGCGAGTATGAAATATATGATTTCACGCCGGTTCAGCGCCCCGCCGACGATCCAAAATCCGATATCATTACAACCCATTTCGCATTCTCCTACCTGCACGATACCATCCTCAAGCTCGACGAGCTCGGACACGATATTCCCACCAAATACAAGTGGCTTGAGCGCTTCAGCGGGAAATCAATCCTTGACGTTCCGATGAATGACCGCGCGGTTTATGAACTTTTCGCCTCGACAAAATCGCTCGGGGCAAGCCCGGCCGAGATAGGCGCCAATGTCGGAACATTCGGCCTTCCCGAGTTTGGAACCGGATTTGTGCAACCGGTTATCGAAGAGTCAAAGCCTAAGAACTTTGCCGATCTACTACAGGTCTCGGGGCTGACGCACGGAACCGGGGTGTGGGTTGGAAACGCGCAGGAGCTTATCCGGAACGGAACTTGCGATATCTCGCGCGTTGTCGGAACAAGAGACAGTATTATGCTTGTGCTTATTCGTTACGGGGTTGAGGACAGCATGGCCTTTAAAATTACCGAGTTTGTCAGAAAAAACAAGAGGGGAAGCCCGCTGCCCGCAGATATGGTAAAGGCAATGCACGAGGCAAAGGTTCCCGAATGGTATATTGATTCGCTGAGAAAAATCAAGTATATGTTCCCGAAGGCTCACGCCGCAGCTTATGTTATGTCGGCAATACGCCTCGGGTGGTTCAAGGTCTATATGCCGCTTGCCTTTTATTGCGCGATGTTCACCGTTGCCCCGGGCGGGTTTGACGCTGAGATAGTGCTGCGCGGAAAGAGATTTGTAGTTGAGACTATTACCGACATCGAAAATCGCTACAAGAGTCGCGACGCAACCGTCACTCCAAAGGAGCAGGCGATGGTACCCACCCTTCAGCTTGTCAACGAATGCTATGCAAGGGGGATAAAATTCCTAAGCGTCAACCTTGATAAATCCGATTCCTATGTTTTCCGTCCTGAGAGTGGAGCGATAAGGCTGCCCTTTCAGTCGCTGCCGGGTCTTGGCGAAACGGCGGCGCAGAATATTATCGCAGAGCGCGAGAAGGAGCCCTTTTTCTCGGTTGAGGATTTGAGAACCCGAGCCGGTCTTACAAAAAATGTGGTTGAAATCCTGCGGCGAAACGGTGCGCTCGACGGACTTCCCGAGACCGATCAGCTGACGCTTGATATATAAAGCGAGCAAAAGATCAGCCCGATTTTCCGAGGGGACATTTTGAAAAAAGCTCCCCTCGTTCCTCATAAAATCTTTTGGGCATCTGGCTTATATTGATTTGCCTTTACCCGAACGCGCAAAGCAACCCTTGACGGGAGTTTGTGGTGAGGATTGAATTATACCAGTTTACTATTTGATAAGTAATCGCGAGACTAAAACCGCGATTTTTGTTAAATATTTTTCAAATTTCCTATTGCATTTGTGTAGCTAATATGTTATAATAGCGGCACGGCTTCAAAATCGAGCCGTGCCGCCGAAAATGGCCGGCAGGAAATGATCTCTGCGGAGGCATAGCTCAGTTGGTCAGAGCGCACGGTTCACATCCGTGAGGTCGCAGGTTCGAGCCCTGCTGTCTCCACCAGCGGCAAGTCTCCGCTTCCGGATATCGGGAAGTGCTTATGCGCGTCCAACGCCCGTCACACGATGGGAGAGTTGATACAAAGCGCTTTTTATCCACCATCCCGGAGGTCGGGCAGCCAAAAAGGCCGATCGACTAAAAATAACAACTGAATCCAACATGGGGGTATAGCTCAGCTGGGAGAGCGCTTGAATGGCATTCAAGAGGTCAGCGGTTCGATCCCGCTTATCTCCACCATCAGAGGGACACAAGGCCCGCTAATCATAAGGTTAGCGGGCTTTGCTTTTTTATTCTCCTTACATATGGTGTTTGGTCATCACGATGACCCGGTCGGTCGAACATTAAGACTAACAGAATATCAAATTTTTTTCCGAAGCTTCCTGCTGAATTTCCTGAATAGCTTCGCGCTTTTCAGCAGGCGCCTTAAAACCCGAAACACTTTTTCGGATATTTCTCGGTTAGGCGCTCCCCTGTGGGGCGCTTTTTGTTTTCCTTGGTTTAAAAGAGATTGAAAATATAATCTCCGAGAACCTTCACGGGAATATCCATCGGCTAACTTCAACAGACAGAACAATATTATAAAAATTTAAAAAATATGGAAAGCCTACTTGACATTTTGCTCTGGTTTGTATATACTATAATGTAAAGTATACTTTCCATTCATAAAAAGGAGATCGGATGATTTGAAAAACAGACTCGAAGAACTCAGAAGGGCAAGAGGAATACGGCAAGAGCAGTTGGCAGAGGCTTTGCGTGTTTCCCGCCAAACCATCGGATCGCTGGAAAACGGACGGTATAATCCGTCGATTATTCTCGCATACAAAATTGCGCGATATTTTGATCTGCCTATTGAAGAA
The DNA here is from genome assembly GCA_050309735.1 of Eubacteriales bacterium. GTDB lineage: Bacteria > Bacillota > Clostridia > Oscillospirales > CAG-272 > UMGS1002. The sequence goes on along the minus strand of JBNRMS010000051.1, from coordinate 9,423 downwards.
ATTTTTATTTACGAGGAGGAAATGGAATCGTGAAAAAACGCATCGTTTTTGTGCTGCTTCTCCCTGTTGGTATGTGTTTGCTGCTTTTCGGACTTTTCGTGGAAACACCCGTCTTGTCCGGTGCTTTGGTAGGAGCAGGAACAATCGTGCTGGGTCTTTCAGCGGCGGGCGCTGTGCCCATACTGGCACGCAAGGACACCGCTGCCCGGCAAAGCAAAATTGATTGGCAGGATGAACGAAACAAGGCAATCCGGGAAAAGGCCTCTTGGTACACAGGCATGATTACAATGGCCGCTATGAGCGTCAGTGCGCTGGTTCTGGCATTAACCAGCCGGCTGGTGGGTGCATGTGTTATAGCCGGACTGTTGTTGCTGTATTCGCTATGCATCATCATTTTTTCAACTTATTTCAGTAAAAAACTATAATTAAGGAGGGAATAGAAATGTCTGAAAAAAATCAATCCATGAAAGCTTTTATGCCCGCATTGGGGCTTGTATTCGGTTCCGGAGCAGGGGTAATAATTACTGTTCTGTGCGATTTTAAAATTGCTTTTGGCGTGATAATCGGCGCGGCAGCGGGGCTGATGATAGGTCTTGTTTTTTCTCATTTATATCATGGGAAAAACAAACCGCAAGACGGTGACAACGCATGAGTATATGGAGCAGGCGTTTCATCATTTTTCTGTGTATATTCGTGCTGTGTGGTGTTGCGCTTTGGGGCATATGGCAGTTCTTGTTTAATCCTTACCGGGGGACGGAGACCGCCCCTCGCCCGTCCGAAAAGCTGGAAATTCTTCTTTCGGGAGAGCAAGCTGCAGAGGATTTGGACTATCTTATAGGTCGCTTGGCAGAGCGTCATCCCGCCTGTATAAACGGGCTGCCCGATAATGTGCAGATTAAATATGATCAGGAGCGCGAAAATATTGCCGCATTGCCAAAGGTTTCGGTTTTGTCGCTCTGGCAAAGCGCAGCACGCATTCTGAACAGCTTGGGAGATGCACATACCGCTGTAGGGGTAAATTATGTGAATAGAAAATATTTACCCCTCACCTTTAAATGGAAAGAGGACGATTTCGTCTGTTCGGGCGGCGAATATGACGGGTATATCGTAATTGAAATCGATAATATTTCGATTGACGACCTCTACGAGCGATTTTTAACGCAGTTTTCCTACGAGCTGGAGGCATGGGCGAGGCATTCCTTCGCTGAGCGACTCACCCGCAGTGAGTATTTGTCCTTTGTCGGAGTGAGCCCGCATGGGGAGATACCGCTTATTCTGGAGTGTCCAAGTGACGGCGGCCGGGTGACTGTGTCTTTTAGGTTGGGTGAAGCTGTTGCTGCCGTTGAAGAAAAGGCAGAGCCGTATTTTGATTATTCGATAGATCCATCTGCCGGAGTAGGCATTTTCACTCTGCGCCAATGCGTATATGACGAGGAATATAAGGACGGGCTGAAAGACTTTTTCACTACAGTGCAGCAAAAAAATATCCATAGCATAATTGTAGATTTAAGGGGTAATCCGGGCGGGAATTCGCTGGTTTCAAATGAGTTTATCCGCTATCTTCCGGCGGGAAGCTATATCTGTGGAACCTGTGATGTGCGTTTTGGTAAAATCATATGGAAGAACAGGCCGCAAACCCTAAAAAACAAGCAACACGCACCTATATTTTCAGGTGATGTGTATGTCCTGACAGGAGCGGATTCCTTCAGCTCTGCCATGAGCTTTGCAACATTGATTTCAGATAATAAGCTGGGAACGGTAGTCGGAGAGATTCCCGGCAATATGCCCTCGTCTTACGGGGACATCCTGCGCTTTCAAACGCCGAATGCGGGGTTGATATTTACCGTATCATATAAATACTTTGTACGGCCGGATGCGGAGAAATCCGATTCACCACTCATTCCTGATGTGGAGGTTTCCGCTGAAAATGCATTAGAGGAAGCAATGCGACTGATCAGGAATAAAAGGAAGGGAGATTGACCAATGGAGCACGTTGTATATCTTGATGCCAGGGAAAAAGAGCTGGATAAGCTTCTTGGCGGCGAAAAAAAGATGATTATCCGTGGCGCAACCGGACGAAAGCTGCCCTACGGTCGGGTTTATCCCGGTGAGGTTTTGTGGTTTATCGAGAACAGCGGCAACGGGTTTGTGCGATGCTGCGGCACAGTAAAAGAGGTATTCAATTCAGAAAAACTAACCGAGCAGGAATCACAAAATATAGTTTCAAACAAGCAGTCAATGCTTTGCCTCACGCCCAATCAGATCAAGCGTTGGGGCGGTAAACGCTATCTTGTGCTGATAAGTGTGGAGAACGTACAAGAGGTCACACCCTTTGCCATTGATCGGAGCGGATACGGCAATATGGATGACTGGCTTCCCGTAGAGAATATTGAGCATATAAAGAAATAACCTGCTAATCTGCTGAAGATAAAGTAAAACACCTATTGCAGTCCGAGCCCTCTTGGCCTGAATGACAATAGGTGCTTTGCGAGGTTGCGGTCACTTATTGGAACAAATACATTGCGGGGAATACAGTGCGGACTATTGAAAAGCCTTGAGGATGATGGCCTCAAGGCTTTTTGTGTCATTGCTTTTTGCTGCTTGAGCGAATGATTCACGGTGCTGTGGGATAGGAGGGGAGCGCCGCTTTTGTCTAGCGCTCTCCCGGCTCTTGCTTTTTGCCCTCGGGCGCTGCTTTTGTCTTCCCCGATTTTGCCTTGCCCTGTATCTCGGGCACCGGGGGGACATCATTTTTCGGGAAGTGTGCTTTTTTGTTGCTCTCGGTTCCGTGCGGTTCTTTGGGGTTGGGGCGGCGCATTCCTTGTTTTGCCATAGTGCAGTTCTGCCTTTCCGAGGCCGGTCTTGAGCCTCGCGATAAGTATTTCGGTTTTACGGAGGGGTTATTCGGCACACTACAAAAATTGCCCGGAAAATTTATTTCGTATAATTATTGGCACATATCACTCAGCCGACTATAATAGTAATGAGCGCACACAAAGAAATCTCCGCTATTAAGCCGCAAGACCTCCTTTTAACAGAGAACCTGCAATCAGTCGGGCAGGGGGATACATAATTCGGAAAAGGAGGATTATATAATGTCAAACAAGTGCGGAACAGGACCCTTGGGTCAGGATTTCAACAGAGACAGAGGCGCGTGCGGCTGCTCGGGACCGGTAAACCAGGGCTGCGGAGGCAGACCGTCGGTCGGCGGTGTCGGCCGGGGTCGGCGCGGCGACTGTTGCGATTTCGGAATAGGCCTTTTGCTTGGTGTTGGCCTCGGTTGCGGCTGCGGTAGACGTCGGCCGGGACGCGGGCCGGGTCGAGGGTGCTGATAATCGGTTAATTTTATATAAAGGCAGGCGCGGCCTGCCTTTCTTTTTGCGCCAAGAATAATGCGAGAGTTTTTCGCGGCTTATTGACATATCTGCCTTTTTGTGATATACTTGCAGAGTAATATAAATATATTTTCGCCGGTGCTGCCGAGCGAAAATTTTAAAATTTAATTGTCCGCCCCGGGCGGCATGGAGGTTACTATGAAAAGAATTAAAACGATCCAAACACGCGACCTTAAAGAGAGCCTAAAGACCGGCGGCTGCGGTGAGTGCCAGACCTCCTGCCAGTCGGCCTGCAAAACCTCGTGCGGTGTTGCAAACCAGCCCTGCGAAAACAAAACGGCTAAAGAAAGCAAGTGAGCGGCAAAGGCGGCGGGGACACTGAGGGATTTCTCCCCAAGGTCCCCGGCTCTTTGAGATTATGCCGCTCGCCTTTTGATGTTTTGCAGCTCTGCTTGTGCATAACAATATGCACAAGCTTTTTTAAATTATAGTATGATTCCGGCTCCGTGCCGGGGAAAGCTGATATTATTATGGTTCATCAATATAAATTGAACGGATACAATATTGTCCTTGACACTTCGTCTGGAGCAATTCATTCGACCGACGAGGTTGCATACGACATGATTGCCCTCTATCCTAACAGCACCGAGAACGAGGCCGTCTCCCGCCTTCTGAAAAAATACGCCGGGGAGGACGGCGTAACCGAGGACGAGCTGCGCGAATGCTGGGCGGATATAGACCGACTTGTAAAGGCAAAAAAGCTTTATACAAAAGATGAATTTGAGAACTTGGCAAGCGATTACAGAGCCGGGAGCGACGTGGTTAAAGCTCTTTGTCTGCACATTGCGCATGCCTGCAATCTCAACTGCGAGTATTGCTTTGCCGGACAGGGGAAATATCACGGAGAGCGTTCGCTGATGAGCTTTGAGGTGGGGCGCCGGGCGATTGATTTTTTGATTGAAAACTCGGGTGGCAGAAAAAACCTTGAAGTTGATTTCTTCGGAGGTGAGCCGCTGCTCAACTGGGACGTGGTCAAAAAAATCGTTGGCTATGCTCGAGAGGCCGAGAAGCTGCACAATAAAAACTTTCGCTTTACACTGACAACAAACGGAGTGCTCCTTGACGATGAGGTCATCGAATTCTGCAATAGTGAGATGAGCAATGTGGTGCTCAGTCTTGACGGACGGCGCGATGTTCACGATCGGCTCCGCAAAAACTACGCGGGCGAGGGAAGCTATGACACTATCGTGCCGAAATTCCAGAAGTTTGTCGCCGCGCGGGATGGCAGGGGTTACTACATACGCGGAACCTTCACGCACATGAACACCGATTTTACAAACGATATCCTTCACATGGCCGACCTCGGCTTCGGTGAGCTTAGTATGGAGCCGGTGGTTTCGCCGCCGGGCGAGGCATATGCGCTGACCGAGGATGATTTGCCGATTCTGCTCGAGCAGTATGAGATTTTGGCCCGCGAAATGATAGCGCGCAGGCGCCGGGGGCGGGGATTTAATTTTTATCATTACATGATAGACCTTGAGCACGGTCCCTGTGTCTACAAGCGTGTCACCGGTTGCGGCTCGGGAACCGAATATATGGCGGTTACCCCTGAGGGGGAGCTTTATCCCTGTCACCAGTTTGTCGGGGAAGAAAAATATATGCTCGGGAATATATTTGACGGTCTGACTAACCATGCGGCGCGCGGCGAATTTCGCTCATTGAACGCCTACTCCCGCCCCGAGTGTGCCGACTGCTGGGCAAAGCTCTATTGCTCCGGCGGATGCGCCGCAAACTCCTATCACGCGACCGGAAATGTTCGCGGCATATATAAATACGGTTGCGAGCTTTTCAAGAAGCGGATTGAGTGCGCACTGATGATTAAGGTTGCCGAGAATGAGGATAAAGCTTGAAGGAAAAAGATTTTCAAGCAGTCGTCCCTGAGCCCATGCGCAGACATGACGGCGACAATACGCGCACCAATCTCTGATAAAAGAAAGGTAGGGTCATAAGATAAGTAATGAGGACGCCTATATTTGATTTTGTTAAGCGCTATGCCGAGTCGGGTAGATTAAAACTTCATATGCCCGGGCATAAAGGGGTGGGGCGGCTTGGCTGTGAAGCGCTTGATATCACCGAAATTGAAGGGGCCGACTCGCTCTATGAGTGCGCTGGGATTATAGCAGAGAGCGAGAGAAACGTCTCCGAGCTTTTCGGATTTGGACACACTTATTATTCAACCGAGGGCTCAACCCAGTGCATCAAGGCCATGCTCTATTTGGCGATGATCGATGGCGCGCGGCGCGGGAATAAGAGCCGTTCTGTGATAGCGCCTCGCAACGCGCACAGAGCTTTTATAAATGCCTCTGCTCTGCTCGACCTTGAACCCGAATGGATTTACCCCGATAAGGGGAGAGAAACTCTCTTGAGCGCAAAGGTTACGGCGGGGGAAATCAAGGACGCTCTTGAACGGGCAGGAAAAGCTCCGCTTGCGGTCTATCTTACCTCGCCCGATTACCTCGGATATATGCCCGATATAGCGGCTATCGCGGCTGTCTGCCGAGCGTACGGCCTGCCGCTGCTTGTCGATAATGCGCATGGAGCGTATCTGAAATTTCTGCCCGAATCAATTCACCCGATTGATCTGGGTGCTATGATGTCCTGCGATTCTGCTCATAAAACACTGCCGGTGCTGACCGGTGGCGCATATTTGCAGCTCTCAAGCGAGCTTCCGGAGAGTGTCGCGGCCTCTGCCAAAGGAGCGCTCGCGCTTTTTGGTTCGACAAGTCCCTCGTATCTGACCCTTCAGTCGCTCGACTTGTGCAACGCCTATCTTGCCGATAATTATCGCAAGCGGCTTGGTGAATATATCGGGATTATAGAAGAGGCAAAATTAAGGCTTTGCTTGTCCGGCTGGGATATTCCCATGTCCGACCCGCTGAGGATTGTCGTCCGAACTGCCGGGCGGGGATATACCGGCAGAGAAGTGGCCGAGCTTCTGCGCAGGCAGGGCATTGAGTGCGAGTTTGCCGATCTTTATTCGGTGGTGCTTATGGCAACGCCCGACAACCCTCCATCAGACATCGATCGCCTTTGCGATGCTCTGCGGGCGATGCCCGAAAGGGAGGCGCTCGATGTTTGTGAAACCGATCTTCCGCGCCCCGAGCGGGTGATGACGCCTCGCGAGGCAATGCTCTTGCCTCGCGAGATAATCCGAGCGGATATGGCCGCAGGGCGCATATGCGCCCTGTCAGCGCTTTCCTGTCCTCCCGCCGTTCCGCTTGCCGTTGCTGGAGAGGTGATAAGCCCCGAGTGCGCGGCACTGCTCGGAGAATACGGGATTGAATTCCTTGAGGTTGTGGCAGAGAAATAAAAGGATGGTTTGGGGGAACTTTTTTTAAAGCTCCCCCAAACATTTTTTGTTTAATCCTGAGTTTTATTATTCGGACTTCGGCTTTCTTAGCATCAGCATAAGCAAAATTCCAAGCACCGCCGCTCCCGACGCTATCACAAACGCGGGAAACATAAGACTTATATCGTCTGCGGCAATGTTTTTGTAATATCCGGCGATATATGATGATATCACCGCTCCGGCACCAAAGCCGACCAGCACCATGCCATAGTTTGTGGCGTTATACTTCGCACCGAAAATGTCGGCCGAGAGCGAGGGGAAGGTGCTGAGAAACCCGCCGTAGAAAAGTCCTATAAAGCCGATGAGCACATAAATCAGATACCCTCCCACAAGATTTACGAGAAGCGAGAGTACGGCGGTTCCCGCAAGCAGAACGAAAATCACATTCTTCCTACCGATACGGTCGGACACCCAACCCCAGAAGAGCCTGCCGAACGAATTGAAAAGCGAAATGACAAGCACCCCGACCGTCGCCGTCGACGACAATCCCTTGGCTATCGCTATGGGCTTGGCAAAGCCTATCATCATAAGTCCTCCCATGCAGGCGAGCATCATGGTAAGAGTCATTATGTAGAACTGGGGCATTCTCAATACCATGTCGGGCGAATATTCGCGGCGAGAAGTTCCGCTTTTGCCCTCGGGCGGAAGATATCCTTCGGGAAGATAGCCCTGCGGGGGATTATTTATGAATAGCCCGCAGATTGTGCAGACGACGATGAAAATACCGCTGAGCACCATGAAGGTTTTAGTTTCACCCGCGCCAACTCCCCCGAATTTACCTATTAGCATCTCTACTATCGGGGTGAAGACAACCCCGCCAAAGCCAAGTGCCGAGACAATAACTCCGGTGATAAAACCCCTTTTATCGGGAAACCACTTCTGAGCGCAGGCGATTGTTGTCGAATATGTAAAGCCCATTCCAATCCCGCCCATAATACCGTATGTCAGCCACAGTGTATAGGGTGAGTAGGCGCTTGTAAAAGAGGCGAGAAAGAAGCCGAGCGAGAGTATAATCCCGCCTAAAATGACAATATTGCGGGCGCCAAATCTATCTTGCAGTTTTCCGCCGATTGTGCTGCCGACAGTGAGGGTGGCGAGCAGGAGCGAGAAGGTGAGCCCGGCGGCGGCATTATCGCCCGCAAACAGGCTGGCGGCAACACCATTCTGAAACACGCTCCAAATATAAGCGGTGCCAAGGCAGAGCTGTATTGCGATGGCAGCAAGAACCGGAATTAATCTTTTGTTTTTCTGATTCATAGTTAATCTTTTCCTTTACATGATAATGTTGAATTATACCACACAAAATTTAATAAGGCAATATTTTAATTTAATAAGGTTTTGTGTGACGGTCGCCTGATTGTTGGTGATATGACACATAAGGCGACTGCTGCGTGCCGGAAAAGAAGCGATGCGGGCATAATATTTTATTTTTATCCTCAGAAGCCAGAGATAACGCCGTGAATAGTAAAAAAATTGCTTGACAAAATTGATTGTTTTTGCTATCATATATTAAATAAATACGAAAAAAGCAAAAATTCCGCAAGGGATTGACGCAAAGCTATAGGGGTTCAAAAAGAGCCAGCCAGTTGCCGTAGACAGAAGATGGTTCTGTTTTGCGGCGTTTTTTGTTTTTTGGAAGTTTACTATAAGGGCATGGTTTTTGATATGAAAAAACAATTGATAGTCACGCTTAGCTTTCTGATAGTCAGCCTATCAGTGCTCGGCGTGGCGTCATACGCGTGGTACTCAAACAACACTGTTGTCAGCGCCTCGGGCATGAGTGTGTCGGTTGTTATGCCGATAAATATCATGGCGTCAACCGACCCCGACACCCCCGCCGCTATAACCTCGCTCGCCGGCTTCGGAACAAACTTTTCCTTTGGCTCAGCGACAACAGAGGATGGCGTTACGACTATAACCGAATATGACATGCTAATACCCGTGAGCAGCTCAGACGGGATATATTTCGCATATCTGCCCTTCCGGTATGTTGATGAGGGCGGATATCCGAAAGAGGGAGCGCAGCTTGAGAACTATCGGATTATCCGCGAGCCGCAAAATTCGGGATATTTTATCGACATTCCGCTTTATTTGACCACAACCACTGCGCGCGACCTTGAGGTTTATGTAAGCCAGATAAATCTGAGCGGCTATGAGGGCGAGGGAATGATAACGGGTGCTGTGCGCTGCGCGGTCATCGTGCGCGAGGAGGGGGGATACCGAGGGGTACTTGCGGCAAAGTCGAAGAATGCCGAGTCGCTTGTCTCACCTTATGACGGTGAGCTGCATCCATTGCTCCCGGTTATCGATGAGAGCGGAGATCTCACCGGCTTTAGTTATGCCGACCGAGACACAGCTCTCTGGGAGAGCGCATATTATGCCGAGAATACGGGCGAGGACAATCCCTATATTCCATCACAAACCAATAAAATATCTTTAAAATCATGTGAAAGTGTTGACGGAGTGACTACATATTATACAACCGAGGCGCGCATTCGCATATGGCTTGAGGGAACAGACAAGAGCGCTGTCAAAGAGAGCGAGGGAAAGTATTTCGCTCTTTCGGTGGTTCTGGCGGTAAATGAAGAATGAAGAACGGGGGGGGGGGGGACTGGCCATGAGTTTGAGAGATAGTGCAGGCCGCATAATTAATATTTTTTCGGGTATTTTGTTTCTTGT
>JBNRMS010000050.1:0-15091 GCA_050309735.1 Eubacteriales bacterium | reverse complement strand
ATTTTAACCTGTCAAGTGTTTTTTGAAAAATATACTTATTATTTAAAATGTTTATCAGGATAAAAAAACAGTTTTTGGTTTTGTATGCGGCTTGGTTTGGCACTGTCGCGCTCATGCGGCACCTGATTCGGGGCTTTTTAATTATAAAATTGTACAAAGTGCCTATTTTGCATAGTAAAAAAATATAAAATCCGGCGTAAATGCTATTGAAAAAGTTGAGAAAATGGTGTATTATTATTGGTATACTTAGTGAAAGGTTGGCGGGGTATGTCGGATTGCCTGTCTAATATGAAAAACAATAGAATGCCGGCATATATGCCGGCTCTCAAGGCTCGCTTTGAAGCGCCGGAATCCTCGTTTTTTTCCCGTTTTATAACTATTAACAAGGACACTGCGCTTGCGGTGTCTGTTTCTATATTCAAGAGCACAGATCGTCTTTTGCGCCGAATTATTTTTCCTCCCCGCTATGTCCTGCGCGGGCGACTATATAATATTACGGCACCCGAATAACCGCATACCCCCGGCGAGCCACATGGGCCCACCGAGTGAAGAGAGCCTTTTTCGGCTGGCAGCGGTTTTGTTTCGGCAGAACCGCTTTTTTTATACAATCCGGATATATAACCCGGAAAAATTACAGCGCAATAACATTTTGATGCCATATGGCAAACTATGAAGGGAGAAATTTATGAAAAAATTCAGAAAAATCATGTCTCTTGCCCTCGCTTTTCTCTTGCTTGTCGGCTGCGTGTCAATCCTTAGCTCATGCGGGAAGAAGAAGGATTTGTGGCCGGTTGATCCTGACAGCGGCCTCACCGAACTTTACATCGGCGGAATCGGCCCGACAACCGGCGACTATTCTAACTATGGAAGCTCGGTTAAGAAGGGCGCCGAACTCGCGGTTGACGAGATCAACGCCGCCGGAGGATTCAACGGTTTTAAAATCGTCTTTGACTTTCAGGACTCAACCGGAGACCCCGATTCGGCAAAAGCCGCTTTCAACATGCAGATGGATAACGGCATGAAGGTGTCGCTTGGCGCAACCTTCTCGGGAGAGACTGCCACCGTTGTCGCCGAGGCGAAAAACGACGGAATCCTCCTCCTCACACCCTCTGCTTCCTCTGTTAATGCCATTGCGGGCAATGACAACGCTTTCCGCGTTTGCTTCAGCGATCCCTATCAGGGAATCGCCTCGGCCCAGTACATCAAAGAATATAATCTTGGCGATAAGGTTGCGGTTTTCTATGCCAGCGACAACGATTATTGCGTCGGCCTTTACGACAGTTTCAAGACCGAGAGCGAGAAGCTGGGCATTGAAGTTGTGACAGTTCAGACCTTTATCGACTCGACCAAAACCGACTTTACAACACAGATTAATGCGATTAAGGAATCGGGCGCTGACCTTGTCTTTATGCCGATTTACGCAGCCGACGCCGCCTCATTCCTCACACAGGCAGCCGGCAAGCTTGAGGGCGTAAAAGTCTTCGGGTGCGACGGACTTGACGGTCTTTATTCCAAAATCAGCGATGCAAAATACGCCGAGGGCGTTCTCATGCTAACACCCTTTACGGCCGACTCGCCCGAGGAAAATGTGAAGGCCTTCGTCGCCGCTTACAAGGCTAAATACAACGGCGAGGTTCCCGACCAGTTCGCAGCCGACGGATACGACGCTGTTTACACCGTCGTTGCGGCTATGAAACACGCCGGGCTCACCTCGGAGGATACCGACGACTTCAACAGCCGCATTGTCGCCGCTATGACCCAGATTACTGTTGACGGTCTGACCGGCAGCATGAGATGGACCGCCGACGGCGAGACAAGTAAGGACGCAAAGCTTATGGAATTCAAGGGCGGCGTCGTTCTTGCCTATAGCGGTAATTGAAAAGTCTTATTTTCACTCGTATAACGGGGGAGCATGCATGCTCCCCCGAGCGGTAAAAACACTGAAAAGGAATTTTGTTTATGACTATTCTAATCTCAGCCCTTGTCAGCGGGCTGACGCTCGGGAGTATCTACGCGCTGATGGCTCTCGGCTACACAATGGTTTATGGGATCGCAAAGATGCTTAATTTCGCGCACGGTGACATTATTATGGTCGGCGCATATGCCGTTATTGTCGCGGTGGCGGGTGCTAAACTTCCGGCTCTTGCGGGGGTTTTTGTCGCCGTACTCGTCTGCGTTCTGCTCGGGGTCACAATAGAATTCCTTGCTTACCGCCCGCTGCGCCGCGCTCCGTCGCTATCGGTGCTTATCACGGCTATCGGAGTTAGCTATCTTCTTCAGAATCTCGCGCAGCTCATATTCGGAACAGAACAAAAAGCCTTCCCGACGCTCATCACGCTCCCGTCAATATACCTTGGCAGCGTTGAGCTCTCGGGGATGACGCTGCTAACCCTTATCGTCACCGCGATTATCATGATAGGTCTTACCTTGTTTATTAATAAGACCAAAATAGGCAAGGCCATGCGCGCCGTCTCGGAGGACAAGGAGGCGGCAGAGCTTATGGGGATCAGCGTGAACAGAACAATCACGGTTACCTTTGCGATAGGCTCGGCGCTGGCTGCTGTTGCTAGCATTTTTTACGGCTCTACATATGTCTACATAAAGCCGACCACCGGAGCTATGCCGGGGATCAAATCCTTCACTGCGGCTGTTTTCGGGGGAATCGGCTCGATTCCGGGGGCGATGCTCGGAGGTATAATGCTTGGCATTATCGAGCAGTTTGCCAAAACATATATTTCAACCCTTTGGTCAGACGCCATTTTGTTCGCCGTGCTTGTCCTAATCCTTGTGCTCAAACCCACTGGTCTGCTCGGCAGAAAACTCAATGAGAAGGTGTGAGGCTATGAAAGTGAAAAACCAAAAAACAAGGCTCATGCCAAAAAAGATAATTACAAAAAATACAATAACAGTTCTCGCTGTGCTCGCGGCCTATGCCGTCGCATCAGGACTGGTTTTCTCGGGCGCCGCCTCGCGCCAGCTCTCGGCGATGCTTATTCCGATTTCCTGCTATATCGTGCTTGCTGTGTCGCTTAATCTTGTTGTGGGGCTTCTGGGCGAGTTGTCGCTCGGACACGCGGCCTTTATGTCGGTCGGTCTTTTCTGCGGTTGCCTTTTCTCTGTCGCTGCGGTCGACATTTTGCCCATGCCTGTTCGCCTGCCGGCAGGAATGATTATCGGCGGAACAGCGGCTGCTCTTGCCGGCTTTGTCGCAGGGCTGCCTGCGCTGCGGCTCAAGGGCGACTATCTCGCCATTGTCACGCTTGCGTGCGGAGAGATAATAAAAAATATAATAACAAATATGAAAATAACCGGAGGCGCGCTCGGTCTTAATACAAGGCCTGTCTATTCAGACACCGGAACGCTGCTTCCGTACGCTATAACTATAGTACTTATAACCATTCTTGTGGTGATGTGTCTTAAGAGTTCGCGCCATGGCCGGGCGATTATGGCAATCCGGGATAACAGAATCGCCGCCGAGGCGACAGGCATCAGCGTGACATATTATAAGCTGATGGTGTTCATGGTTGCCGCTTTCTTCGCCGGGGTTGCCGGCGTGCTCTACGGGCACAACCTTGCAAACATAAAAGCAGCGGCCTTTGATTACAATATGTCTATCGAGATACTTGTTATGGTGGTGCTCGGCGGCATGGGAAGCATAAACGGCTCGATAATTGCGACGGTGGTGCTGCTAGCGCTGCCCGAGATGCTTCGCGATTTCTCAGACTACCGCATGCTGCTTTATTCGATTCTCCTGATTGTCATTATGCTGCTCAACGCGAGCCCGCGCTTCAAGGAGCTCAAAGGGCGCTGGTCGATACCAAATATTGCTGCATATATTAAAAAGAAAAAGGCAGAAGGAAAGGAGGTTCGCACAGATGACTGACAACAAAATGATAAAAAGCATAAGCAGAGCAGCTCGAGCGCGAATCTTCCGCTCGGAAAAAAAGGCAGAAAAGAATGAAACCAACCCTTCGCGCTTGGTTGAGCTGCCGTCAAACGCCTTTGTGCCTCTGCGCGACGCCGACAAACCTCCGGTTCTTGAAGCTGTGCATCTGGGGATAGATTTCGGCGGCCTTGTTGCGGTTGAAAACTTTTCTCTGACAATTGGGCAGACTGAGATAGCCGGTCTTATCGGCCCTAACGGAGCAGGGAAAACCACTGTTTTCAACCTTTTGACAAACGTCTATCAGCCAACGCGCGGAAACATTATGCTCAATGGTTATAGCACGGCCGGAAAGAGCACGGCACAGATAAATAAAATGGGTATCGCGCGAACCTTTCAAAATATCCGTCTTTTCTCGAATCTGTCGGTTCTCGACAATGTAAAGGTTGGCCTGCATAACTCGATCAAAGAGAGCCTGCTAGCCTCGATGACACATGGTTTTGGTTACCACGCGGCCGAGCGCAGGGCAAACGAGGAGGCGCTTGAGCTGCTTGACTTTATGCAGATGGCAGACCTTGCAAAGGTTCAGGCCGGCAGCCTGCCCTACGGAGCGCAGCGCCGCCTTGAGATAATCCGTGCCCTGGCGACACACCCCTGTATTCTCCTGCTTGACGAGCCCGCCGCCGGCATGAATCCCTCCGAGACAGAGGAATTAATGACTAATATCACACGCATTCGCGACACCTTCCGCATAGCGGTGATGCTTATAGAGCATGATATGCGCTTGGTGATGAATATCTGTGAGGGAATTTGCGTTCTTGATCATGGAAAGGTTATCGCCAAGGGCTCGCCTGACGAGATTAAGCGGAATCAGAAGGTGATAGAGGCCTACCTCGGCCGCAAAAAGGAGGGCAACTGAATGCTGTTGGTTGAAAAAATTAATGTTTACTACGGAAAGATACACGCGCTCAAGGATGTATCTCTTGAGGTAAGGGAGGGCGAGATTGTAGCCCTTATCGGAGCTAACGGAGCGGGGAAGTCGACCACGCTCAAGACAATATCGGGAATGCTGCGGGCAAGGAGCGGCAGTATTACCTTTGCCGACGAGAATATAGGGCATACCGAATCATATAAGCTTGTCTCAAAAGGACTTGCCCATGTTCCCGAGGGGCGGCGCATATTTCTTCAGATGAGCGTGCTTGAAAATCTTGAGGTAGGCGCCTACACACGTCCGAGCGAGGTTAAATCGGGTATTGAAGATGTTTTTCACCGTTTTCCGCGCTTGAAGCACAGAAAGAATCAAATAGCCGGAACTCTGTCGGGCGGCGAGCAGCAGATGCTGGCAATCGGCCGTGCTCTGATGAGCAAGCCCCGCCTTCTCATGCTTGACGAACCCTCAATGGGGCTGGCGCCCATTCTTGTCGGGCAGATATTCGATATAATCCGCGAGCTGCATACCGCCGGAACTACAATACTGCTTGTCGAGCAGAATGCCGAAATGGCGCTCGACATTGCCGACCGTGCCTATGTGATGGAATCGGGCAAGATAGTCCTCTCTGGCACAGGCGTTGAGCTTGCTAAAAGCGAGGAAATAAAGAAAGCCTATCTTGGAGGATAAGAAGCGGGGGAGACGGGGATGCGCTTGGGGGAACTTTTTTCAAAAAGTTCCCCCAAACCCCCTCAAAAATTATTGGAACATTTTGCTGCGGCTGAATTTGAAGTATATGAAACATCTCTACCGCGAAAATCAAACAATGCGCTTTCTTGATTTTCTTGTTCAGCGCCTGCTTTTTGTAATCCGCAGGCAGGCAGGTATATGAAAAGAACCGCCGTATAACCGCCGAATATACGGCGGTTTTCGTGTTTTTGGCTTCACTCTGAGACCCGCACGATAACGGCCCGAATCCTTCTCACGCCCGAAGAGCAGCTTTCCTCCTTAATAATACGGAAAGAATCCAGCTCTCCGGTGCGCCCTGCGTGCGGTCCGCCGCAGATTTCTTTTGAATAGCCCCCTATGGTATACCTTCACGATATCGCCATATTTATCGCCAAAAAGACCTACAGCGCCGCTACGCCTTGCATCATCAATACTCATCTCCTCGCAGACGACCGGCAGGTCTTTTTTTATTGCCTCGTTGACAATGCCTGCCGCCTCGGCAAGCTCGTCTGCGTCAGCTTGCGGTCAAAAGAAAAGTCGAAGACCAAATTTTATAGGATATGTTTTCTCAGCGCTTCATAGACGCAGTTTGAAAAACTGTCGGACGAGCCCCAGTCAAAACGGAAGAAGGTGCCGTTGCCGCCGCCCCCGCTGATATAATGCACCCGAGTCCGGCCGTCGGCGTTGTCGATGGTAACGGTCAGCGTCAGGCGATTGCTGACCCTGTAATAATATTTTTCATATACCATCACCCGGCAGATATGGCCGTTTCCGCAATTTATGATGTAATCGTCTATCAGCTCCCCTGAGATGCTGCCGTCGATTATATGTCTTGAGATTGTATTCGCGGTCGACGCAGGGTCGAGGGTGACATAGATTGTGTTTTGCATGGAGCCTCCTTAATATACAATATACTGAAATGATTGCTTAAAATTATTTAAATATGTTGAAGCACCGGCATTGACTGCCGCCCTTCTGAGCGCTCAGAGCTTGATTATAACACTTGTGCTATCAGGATTTTCGACCTGCACAAGTTTCCAGCCGGGGTTTTGCTTCTTGTATTTCATTATACTTCGCGAGAGCCGGCAGAGAGAGCTCGCGGGGATTTTAACACCATCATTTTTCTCAAGCTTCTTGTTGATAATTCCTGCGGCAAGGGTTGATGAAAAACGATTGAATATCAGCCGGGAAGGGAAGACCAGGAAAAATCTAAGCTTGCCCTTTTCTCTTATAGATATTCTCATAGCCTAATCCACAAAAATATTCACATTATCCCCGTCGGACGTTTCAACCTCAACCAATTTGCCGCAAATTCCGCGCTCGACCAGCTCAATAATTTTCTCGATATCTATATCGTTGAGGGAGGTATGCTTTGATACCTGCGGCATTTTCAGACCCATCTCAAGTCCGGATTTGACAAGCATCATCGGGAGATTCACTCTGACCTTCTCACCGTCTGAAGAATTTACGATAATTCGGAGTGTCAGCTCGTCGATAGGTTTGCGTTTTTCTTCCGGGAGCAGTTTTGTCTCGGGTTCGGGTTTCTCGGAGAGCAGGGCATCGACACTGACGCCGAGGATAGCTCCAAGCTTTGGCAGGAGCATAATGTCGGGGCAACAGACGTCGTTTTCCCATTTTGAAACTGCTTGCGGCGAGACGCCGACCCGCTCGGCAAGTTCCTCCTGTGTCATATTCTTTGCGCGACGGTATTGTGCTATTCGGCCTCCTAAGGTTTTGCTCATGTGTGGTTCCTCCTTTTACTGATTGGCAGATTTCGGGGAAATCTGCTATGTCGCTGAAGTGAATTAAGGTGCAAGAGGTGTTCACCTGCGACTATGATAGCTTGATTTTACAGCAGATGGGATAAAAAATGAAGCGCTCGGAAGTTGCTTTTTGAACTTTTTTATCAACCTATAGTAGAAAAATCACTCAACCGCCGGTTGAATGGGGATACTGAGCTCTAAAAACGAGGGGAAAGGACGCGCCGGGAGGAAATTTCCCCCGAAAATTTCCCCACAGGCCCCCTCAAAAACCTTTAAACAATTGGCCTATCTTAACTTGGAGTACACCGCGCCGTCCCCGGCCGTGCCTATCGGGGGCGGGGGTGAGGCGAGCATATAATGGCATCAAAGGCTAAAAAATGTGTACCGGAGGTTATGCTAAGATTCTGGGTAACGGTCGGACGCCCCCGGCATATGCCGGGGGCGCTTATTAAAATGAGTTTAGTTGATTGATGATTTCTGCGAAGTTTGGCAGCTCAACACCGGGCTCGACAACCGCAATACATTCCTTAATCCATTTTAGGCTGTCGGACTTGCTGATTGGCTTTATGTCGTTGTAAACATTTTTATAAAATTCAATCAGCTTCTGGTTTGTCGTCTCGCGGCATTTAATGATGTCGTTTAGCTCGGAGAGGCCGCTGTCGCCCATGGCAGATATGCTTTCTCCCGATGTTTTTGAATAAAACAGCTCAAATTCCGCTTGAATCTGCTCAATTTTAGACAAAATGTATCCAGCCGTGATATTCGTTGGGAGTTCGGGTGTTTCGCTCGCGTGAAGCTTAGTTTTTTGCGTGCTGTTTTCTATATTGATACTTTCCATTATTTTATCCTCCGAATTTTTAATATCCGGCGGACACGCAAGGCAGATTTTGTGCTCACCTACAAAGCGCGCCCTGCCGTTTTTAACAAGACCCCTCGCCCTTTTTGGGTAGGTCGCTTCGTATTCTTTGCCCGCTTCGTCGACTACAATTACGTTTTTTTCTATGGGTTTCTCCCCCTTTGCGCTTGTGACGGCAATATTCACTTTTGCAAATGTGTAAACGTGTAAACGCTGTTTTTTGTTATGGGTGCCGTCCCCTTGTGTTTACATGGGTTTATTATATCATCGGAGGCATTATCTGTCAAGCCTTTTTATGTTTTACCCGATGTGCTTGGATTGAGGGCTTGCTAAAAGCACCTACCTCTGTAATCATGTTCCAAAATCAGCCATGCCAATTTTTTAAAAGTTCCTGAAGGGGGTCTGGGGGAAAACTCCTTTCAAGGAGTTTCCCCCGGCGTATCCCAGCGTTTCCTACCTCACATCAAAGGCGAAGATATGAGCCTGTGCGCTGCCGTAGGTGGTCCAGAGTGAGTCGGAGAAGTAGGTGGCGAGCGGAATGAGGCGTATGGCGGTGGTTTCTACATTTATATCGGCGCGGATGAGGCGCTGACGGTTTTTGTCTGTTTCATAGACAGTGTACCATTCGCCGTCGTCGCCCATGGCCTCGATGCGGAAGGATTTTAACATACATTTCGGGAATCCGAAGGTGGTATTGTTATAATCCAGGCGGCGGAAGAGGGTCATTGAAACGCCGAGAACATCGGGGTTGCCCTCTGTATATTCGCGGTCAAGATCGCTGTCAACCACAAGGCGGAATGATGACACACGTGTTTTTTTCTCAAATGTGTAGGTTATCGGGCTGTTGCACATTCCCCAGTAGCCGTTGTCATTGCCCCAAATTTTGCGCTCAATGCCGTTGTGAAGAACCGAGGGGTCGCCCCAGTCGGCGGTGAGCTTGGCGCTTAGCGAGAGAGGCGAGATAGGGCGCTTGAATCCGGGCAGGAAGCAGTCGTCTTCCATGAGCTGATTTTGGATTTCTACAATCTTTTCGGCGCATACGGCGCGCGGGGAAAGACCATACTTCACTGCGATTGCCGCGGCGGTGCCGGCAGCCTGCCCCATCAGACCGCAGGTTGCCATCACGCGGGTCGAGCTGAAAGCAACGTGCGAGGCGCTGATATTGCGCCCTGCGAACATGAGGTTTGGTATGTTTTTTGAATAGAGACAGCGCAGCGGAATTCCGTATGGCTCCTTCAGGCGGCGCTTCTGCAGGTCTGATCCGCCTTTCGCGCAAAGATAGAAGCCGCCGGGCAGGTGATTATCTATCTGCCAGCCGCCATAGGCCACTGTGTCCGGGAAAGTGCGGCCTGCTTCGACATCGTTCTGCGTGAGCACATAGTCGCCGACATAACGGCGGCTCTCGCGCTTGCCGGGGAGGAAGCCGATCCATTCAAGCTCCCAGTTATCAGCGCCGTGATCGCCTTGATTTTTAATGTGATCCCAAACACCGAAGGCGATTTTAAGCAGCTCGTCGCGTAACTTTTCGGTGTCGCGGATTGTGTCCTCAAGTCCGCCAAGCTCAATCCAGTAAAAGTTTGTGTTTGTCTTCTCAAGACATTCGTGGGGCTTGAAATTCATTTCTTCGTCGGTTCGATATGTGTATGCCCATTCGGGGGGGATGAATTCGCACTTGTGGTCTGTTTCGCGAGCCTGAATCATAAGGCTCATGCCCATTGTGTGGCTGTCGGCAACGCGAAGTCCGAACTCCTCGTTGAATGTCTCCTTCGCCTCGCGGCCGACCACATATTCGGCGTCTGTCAGCTCGGCGAGAATACTGTCGCCCGAGCAGTCAATAAAGATTTCTGCTTCGACCTTGTGCCAGGTATAGGTGGTGAGCTGGAAGCCGGTAATGCTCTTAATTTTGCCATCCTCGTCACTTTCGGATTCGCAGCAGGCACAGTTGAGAATCAGGTCAATATTCGGCTCAAATCTAACCTTTTCATAGAGAACAGAATCCCAAATCGAGTAATTCCGTTCAGGATTGCGGTACATGTTCTCGAGCATGATCTCCTCAACAATACCGGTCTCCTGCAGATTTCTTACCCGTGTGCCGGCGCCCGACACCCACATGCGAATCTCTGAGGAGGCATTTCCGCCGAGCACAGGTCTGTCATGCATGAGGGCCACGCGCGATCCGTTGCGCGCCGCCGAAATCGCGGCAAGCATTCCCGAGAGTCCTCCGCCTACGACGCATAAATCAACTTTGTGTAAAACTTCGACTTTTTGTTTCATGATTAAAATTCTCCGTTTATCTTAATTAATTTTCTGTAACGCTGTTGACAAAGCAAAATAATTGTGTATAATTAATTATAGAGTTCACGGGGAAATAAATCAACCGGAAAACAGTCAAAATATTGTGGAAATGTGATATGATTATGAAAAACTTCATTAAACAGCATATTGAGAGCGGAATGTACGGAGCGGAAGCTGCGCCCGGCGCTCTCTCATACAACAATGTGCGTGGATGGACCGATTATTTGATTCATGACAATTTAATTTTTTCGCACAGGACAAATGAATATACAAGCCAGACCTTCGAGGAAGGTCTTTCAAGCCACGAGTATTATGAGGTTGTTTTTTACATATCGGGCGAAGTTGAGTATGTTTGCGAGAATGATGTGTCAACGCCGAAGGTGGGCATGGTAATCTCCTGTGCGCCCGAGGTAATGCACACAGCGCGCCTGCTTGCCGACAGTGTGTACGAACGCTATGTTATTTACTTCAGCCGTTCGTTTTTCACATACTGCGGGGAGACTCTCCCTCTTCCGCTCTTTATCGGAGACAAGACGGGCCATAGCTCGCTTCAGCCCGATGAGAAAATGTTTCTAAAGCTGCGCGACCTGCTTAATTATGCCGAAAATGCGGCGGCGGCAAACACTGCGTCCTCCCGCGCCTTGGCGCACAGCTATATCGTTCAATTTTTTGCCCTGCTTGACGGCTCGGTCGACAGTGGTAGAAACACAAAGCTGCCCGAGAATGTTGCCCGCATCAAGAATTATATCGACACATATTACAGCTCGATTGAAGGGGTAAACGAGATTGCGTCATACTTTTTCTACAGCCGCGAACACGCCTCACGTCTTTTCCGGCAGTATTTCAATGTCACCCTGTCCGACTATCTTATGCAGCGGCGCGTTGCTGAAAGCACCAAGCTTCTGCTTGACGGATACAG
Source organism: Eubacteriales bacterium (assembly GCA_050309735.1). Lineage (GTDB taxonomy): Bacteria > Bacillota > Clostridia > Oscillospirales > CAG-272 > UMGS1002. The sequence goes on along the minus strand of JBNRMS010000050.1, from coordinate 3,718 downwards.
TGTTGCAGACGCCTGTTATTCGGTTGGCTTCCACAGTGTTTCCTCATATATAAATGCTTTCCGCCGCGTGACGGGATGCCTGCCTTCGGATTACAAAAAGAAAAAAGCAATAAAATAATAACAGACGCGCCGGGGGAGCTTCATGAAAGAAGCTCCCCCGGCTTGTTATGCATCAAAGTTTAGCCTGCGGCTCTTTTGCGTGGTACCTTGTTTTTTAATGTAAATCAGTTAAAAAGCACCCCGACTTAGTCAAAGCCCTTTAGCAGTGCTTCAAGTTGCCACTCAAGCACCTTTTTATGGGTTGCTGCCACTGTCGCCCACGACTCATTATTTATACAAGCTTTCGAGTAGATTTCGCTCATCGTTGAGAGTTTCGCTCCGAAAATTCTGCCAAGGTCAAAGACTATGCTGTCTCTTATGATATCGAAAACCATCGAAGTTTGGTCGTTTTGCGCGTATTTTAGTTTCATGTTAATCTCAAAAATTGCAGGGGTGGTGCGCCGGTATGCCTCGCTCGCCCAGCATTCGAGCACGGCAGTGACAGCACTCTCTTTATCACAGTTAAGCATTATCTCATAGAGCGTAAAGGGATTTCCGACTGTAGTGTAGTACCTATCCTGATTTGGGTCGAATTTCGGATTCGGAACAAGGCCGTATTTGAAAGGTGCATCGTTAAGATTTGATTCATGCGAGCTGTCGGCGATGTATATGCGGTTTTGGGCGAGGAGAGCATTGCCTGCTGAGAAGGTTTTATATGTATTTGCATTGTTATTCTCGGTGTAGCAGCAATCAAGAGCAAACCATGCCCTGAGCTTATCAGAAAGATTTATAGATTTTTCCGAATAGAAATCGGGGGATATGATAAGTTTTGTTTGGTCTGAATTTTCTATGCACTTCATTCCGCTGCCAAAATAGAAGGAGTCGGCGTGGAAATAGAGAGTGGTGAGGCCGAAAAAATCTCCGTAGTCTTTCTTGTTGTTGCGGTTGAGGTCTGTGTAAAAGTTTGAGGACATTTCAATGAGAGTGTCAAGCGTCCAATTCCCGGAGAGCGCGAGGGCGGTCGGATCCTCAAGGTTGTTGCTTTCAATCAGGTCGGCGTTATAATAAATACCGTACATAAAATGAAGCGTATTGGTTGATATGTCTCCCGAGATAAAATACATACCGTCTCCAATGGTGGCGGTTTCTATCAGTGAGTTTGGCCACCAGGGCTTGTCAAAATCAAGATAGCTGTCCTCAACGCTCAGTATGTCCATCGCCATCCCCGCGGCGGCAACCACCGCCCCGGTTCGGCTGTGTGAGGCGAGGATGTCGTATTCCCGGTCGCCTGCGTTAAAGCTGTTAGACACGACCTTAAGGTAGGCATCGCTGTTGCCGACGTTGCCCTCGGTGCCGATGAAATTAAGCCTTACCTTCAGTCTTTCCTCAATGGCGATATTGCGCTCATAGATAGCGTCGTTGACAACGTCGCCCGAGAGCATATCGGTGAAGAATTCGGGCCTCTCAACGTCCTTCCAATACAGAACTGTTATTTGCATATCTCCAAATTCAAGGTCGCTCGGGAAGGAAGGGCTAAGATGCGAGCTCAACTGGTCGGGCTCACCGCTTGACATATTCGCATCGGGTGATGTGTCGGACACCGAGGTTTCAAGATCCTCGTCCCCCTCGGCACAAGAAACGGCAGCGAGCAGAAAAAGAGAGCAGAGCAGAATTGAAACTTTGCGAATGATATTTTTCATATGTATCTCCGTTTTGTCTTATTTTGTGTCTGTCAGCCGATGTTTTTAATTATTAATTAGCGTCAGTCATTGGTTCTGACGGCGGTGCCTCCTGTTAGAATAATCATTTTAACGGCATCGATTGAGAATTGATTGGCCTCAACGGTCAGCGCCTTGTCAAGTGTGCCGCGCGCGATGACCTTTATATGCTTTGTGCTTGCGGGAACAAGCCCTTTCTCAATTAAAATTTCAGTGTTGACAACATCACCTTTTGCAAAGTTATCGCTTAGCATATCGGTGTAAACTGATTCACAGGTGTATTCTTTTATCGACTCTCCGTCGCCCGATATAGTTTCGAGAAGCACCTCGGCTGTCATGTCATCGATAAGGCGGTTTGCCTCCTCGGGAGTGATTTTCTCGGCCCTAGTTATCTCGGCGCGAAGGCTCTCGCGCCGCGCTCCGGTTTCTGCGTCCTCAACTATAATTTTCTTTGTCTGCGCGTTGTGTGCTACGCTCATCACCGCCTTGCGGCAGGAGTGCTTCTTTTTGTATGCCTGCGAAACCGCGATAATTTCATAATTTGCGGCTTTGAGGCGGAAGCGGAATTTCTCGGCCTTGTCGGTGTATATTTCAAATTTAGGTGCGTAAACCTTCTCGTCGCTCTCGATTGTCAGGTCCTCTATTGCCGCCACAGGCGCGTTTTTGGACACGCTCTGCACTCCTTTTTTGCAGGACGCGAGTGTTGTGTATATCTCGGAGGTGGCGATAATCTCGTGGTTTGCCGCCTTAAGGCTGAACATATATCCGCCGTTTGCGGTCTGTTTGATATAGTAATATCCGAGCGCTCCTGTTGATTCCCCGATATCGGGCATTGCAAGGACTGTTGATTGCGGGTCGTTATCGTCGTCTTGAGTGCCCCCGGCGGCGTATTCGGTTGCAGAGCCCTCTTCTGATTTTTTTAACTCTCCCGACTCCTCTGCTTGCTCGGCTTTCTCATCGGTTGCTTGCTCACCCTCATCGTCGGAGCCGTCTGCGGCTCTCTTCTCGGGTGTCTCATCAAGCCTTTCCTCGCTGCTGTGTTCATCTTTTGCCAAGGTGTTGTCGCTTTCTTTTTCATCCTTTTTATTGAGCTTCTTGAGCAAAATGACTAAGAGGCAAGCCGCAATAAGGACGGCAAGAATGGTAAGTAATATCCAGAGCCACGCAAGATTGCCGTCGCCGGGCAGGGGGATGATTGTCTCGCTGTTACCCGAGGTGCTTACCCCGCCGATTCCCGCCATAGGTGCGTTAGACACTGATTTTGTGTCTGTAATTATTACCCTGCCGTCTCCCATGCTCGCGGCATAGCCCGCAATGGCTCCGACGTAATAATTATGCGTGCTTGTATAGATGCTTACGTCGCAGTTCTTTATTACGCTGTCCTCATTAACAGAGAGCATATATCCGACAATGCCGCCGACATAATAAGCGCCCGCGATATAGCTGTTTTTTATCTTGAGGTTTACAACGCTTCCATCGACTATGCTTCCGAAAAGGCCGACAAAGCCGTCGTCCTTCTCGATATAAAGGCCGCTTATTGTGTGGCCGTTTCCGTCAAAGCTGCCGAGGAAGGGATTGATTTTGTTTCCTATGGGTACAAAAGGCGCAGGGGAACCGCCGTATCCCGTCCAGTTTCCGCTTTGCGTGAAGGTATCGGTGTTCAGGATTATGTCGGAGGTCAACACAAAAGAGACGTCCTTAGTGTTCTCGCCGTCATTGACCTTTTGGGCGAGAAGATAAAGTCCCTGCGCGTCTGACACGGCATAAGATTGTCCTGCCTCAAAGCCGGCGGCCGATTTGATATCTATGAGCGGGGATTCAGGGGTTGAGGTTGCGTGGCTGACAACGATAAAGACTGCACTTAGCGCGACAAGCAGAATAATAGCTGGTATCAGTCTTGAAAAACTGCTTTTGAGTTTCAACATGATAAACCTCCCCAAATTTTTATAATTTTAATAAAT
>JBNRMS010000049.1:0-9409 GCA_050309735.1 Eubacteriales bacterium | reverse complement strand
ATCAAAGGAAGGTTAGTTTGAAAGATAAATATTTCAAACAGTGAGTTTTATGCCCACGGCGCACCGTTCCGGCAATTCGGATGCGCTGAGCAGATAGAATTTTCACAGCCCTCAGAAAGGAATTTTCTTAAAAATGCAGACCGGAGAAAACAAAGGACAAATTGTGCTGATTCCACTCCTTGGCATGGAGGAGGTGGCGTGTCAGATAAAAAATCACCTCGCCGAAATCTCGCCGATGACCCCGTGCGAGATAGTTAAAGTTGAGCTGCCGCGCTTTGCCACCGGCGACTCAAAGGCGGTGCTAACCCAATCGGTGCGGGGAAAAGACGTTTATATTATTGTCGACGTTGGGCATTATGGCTGCGAGTACACGATGTTCGGGCGGTGTGTGTGTGTGTCGCCCGACGAGCATTATCTTAATATCGTCCGCACTATATCGGCTATTGACGGCAAGGCCGAGCGGATAAATGTTATCTCGCCTCTGCTTTACAGCACGCGGCAGGATCGCCGGGTGAAGCGCGAGTCGCTCGACTGTGCCGTGGCGCTTCAGCAGCTTGAGAATATCGGGGTTTCAAATATTATGGCATTCGACCTGCACGACAGCCGGGTGCAGAACGCGATACCCTTTGTGGGCTTTGACATGCTAATGCCGGTTTATCAGACGATTAAAGCTATGAGCCTTGCCTACCCAAAGATGAAATTCGATGAGGAAAATCTTCTTATGGTCAGCCCCGACTTTGGGGGAATGAACCGTAATTTGATCTATTCAAACGAGCTTGGAATCGACCTTGGCGTCTTCTATAAGCGCCGGAGCAGGACAAACTTTATGAACGGTAAATATGGCGTTGAGCTTCATAAATATATCGGTCCTGACGTAGAGGGGCGAGATGTGCTGATAGTAGACGATGTAATCGCCTCGGGCGACACAATGCTTGATTCGGTGCTAAAGCTTAAAGAATACGGGGCGGGGAGAGTTTTTGTCGCCACCACCTTCGGCTTCTTCACAGAGGGCGTTGATAAGTACACAAAAGCCTATAACGAGGGCGCCCTTGAGGCCGTTTTTATCACAAACGCCTCTTACCTGCGCGAGGAAATAACCTCTGCACCCTGGTTCCACGAGGTAAATGTCCGCAAATATATCGCCTATTACATCTTCTGCGTAAACACCGGAAAATCCATCTCGGCTATTCTTGACCCCAGCCAAAAAATTCAAACACTTATGAGGTGTGTGCGGGCAGGGAAGTAAGGGCATGTGGAGCAGAGAGTTTTCTGCCGGTTCCCTTGAAAAACAGCCCCCAAATCGGTCACTGCGAGAATGACCGATTTGGGGGCAAGTTTCTTTGTTTGTGCCTTTGCAGAAGGCAGGGAAGTTTGCCGTTTTGAGAGAAATAATACTAAGCACCAATTAAAACACTAAGCTAACGAGGGAAGCACCGGGGGAGCCTTTGGAGCATTTGGCACAGCTATATTTGGAGTATACCGCGCCGACCCCGACCGGGTCCCACATCCCTATCCGGGGTCGGGGTGAGTTAATAGTATAAGCGCAAAATATCACTATGACCATCCACAATAACTAAAAAATCAATAAAAAAGAATATTATAATGAATCCGGAAATAAAAAACAGTGTATAATCACACAAAAATCATAATGTTTACATAGAAAACTCTTGCAAATATATACAAGAAGGTGATATAATAGATTCAGCGTGTTTATACTCGGCCGGCGAGGGAAAAAATACCACGCCACAAGAAACGCCGGGTATAATTTTTGTCTCGGGCTTATTTATTAAAATTTAACGGTTGGAGGAAAAGCAATAATTCACGGGGCGCGGGATTTCGGTCTTTTTTGCCGCTGTGAACCGATTGCAAATACAGCTTCCCCCAACTGTGAGCCGCGCGCCGCATAGCTTTATTTGCGGAGGGGCGGACTCTGAAGAAAGGTACGGAGTATATCAATGAGTAACGACACTGTAAAAACAAACGCCGAATTTAACGCCAAGGACGCGCACGGCAAGATAATCGCCGCTATCGACGAAATCGAGAAGGTTATCGTTGGCAAGCGGGGGGAGATCATTATGCTGATGACTGCCCTTTTGTCGGGCTCCCATGTGCTTATTGAGGACGTTCCCGGAACGGGAAAAACCTCGCTTGCCGCCTCTCTTGCCAAGGTGACCGGGCTTGACTTCAAACGCGCTCAGTTCACTCCCGACGTAATGGCCTCCGACATCACGGGTTTTAATATATACAACCGCAAAAAAGAACAGTTTGAGTTCCGAGAGGGACTTATCATGTGTAACCTGTTGCTCGCCGACGAGGTTAACCGCGCCTCGCCCAAAACACAATCTGCGCTGCTTGAGGCAATGGAGGAGAGCAGGGTTACGGTAGACGGCGTTACATATCAGATTCCCGACCCCTTCATGGTGATAGCTACTCAAAACCCGACCGGATATGTCGGCACATACCCGCTGCCTGAGGCGCAGCTTGACCGCTTCGCGCTCAAAATCAATATGGGTTATCCCGCCGCCGAGGAGGAAATCAGCATAATCAAATCGCGCCGGGGGATTAATCCGATTGAAACAGTTGAAAAAATTATTGACATAGAAAAGATCCGTGCCATGCGGAAATATGTTTCAGATATTCATATAGACGATGAGCTGTATGGATATATCGTTGCGCTCACCACCGCTACACGAAAGCATTCGCAGCTTGCGCTCGGAGCTAGCCCCCGTTCCTCGGTCGCGCTGATGCACCTCTCGCAGGCCTATGCGTTTATACGTGGGCGCGACTATGTGCTGCCCGATGATATCGGCTCGCTCTACCGCGCGGCGATAGGTCACCGGCTTATACTAAGGCAGGAGGCCAAACTCTCGAATCAGTCGGCCGACAACATACTCGGGGAGATCCTCCGCGCGACGACAGTCCCCTACAAGGGAAAGAGATAGAGTGGGATGGATGCAGTTGTAGACAGAAAAAAGGCAGGCGTTATAAGAAGATATCCGAAAGTTTCACTAACCGGGAATTTTATTATATATGTGATGATTTTCATCGCAGCGCTAATATTCACGCAGGCCTTGCGCTCGTCGTCATCAAATATATTTTTCGGTTTTATCTTTTTTCTGCCCTGGGTTATGCTGATTTATGCCCTGACAGCAAAAGCAACCCTTAAAATATATCTGCTCTCAGATTCGGCAACGATACTGAAAAAAGAACCATATTCATATCAGCTAAGGGTTATCAACGAGTCAATCCTGCCCTATCCCTTCGTTGACGCGATAATGTGGCTTCCGCAGGCAAACAGCGTGCGCTGCATTGGCCGCTCGGTTCGCCTATCAATGTCGCCAAGAGCATCGTACACCGTTAAGAACACTGTGCGCTTTCGCTTCCGAGGAACATACGATATAGGTGTGGATTGCATTTATGTATATGATTTTTTTCGGATGATAAGAGTGCGTGTAGACGTCGGTATGTATGACACGGTGTCGGTTCTCCCGCGCCAGCTTTATTTGAGATCGGGCGAGGCAAGCGCGATTTCAGACTCGTCAAAGGAGACAAAGAAAGACCCGAGTTCATACGAAAAGGTTGAGATAAGCGATATCCGTGAATATCATTCGGGAGATCCACTCAAGAGCATACATTGGAAGCTGTCCTCAAAATCCGAGGACTTTTTGGTGCGCGATTATGACACCGGCTCGTCGAAAAAGACATATATTTTCAGCGACCTCTCGGCTCGCTTCCCGACCGAGCCTCCCGCCCGCGAGAGCGAGATAAATGAGAAAAAGAAGGATAAGAAGGATAAGAAATCGGTGTCAAAGAAGGGCGGGCGGGCGACAAGGCCAGATTCGCCGCAAAAGGTCGATCAAGAAAAGGCAGATGCTCGGGTAGGTGCCGACGGGGTTACAACCTACGCAACCGAGGCTGAGAATATCCGCGAGGTTGCCGACGCTGACATCGCGGCCAGAGCCAAGGCTCACGCCGCCGCCGAAGATCGCAGGAAAAAGCGCAAAAAGGCAGGGAAGGCTTCAAGGGAGAAAAAGCTTGAGCTTGATATAGCCGAAAAGGCATCCGAGGCGCCGGTCGCTGTCGATGTTCACGAGCTTGCAGACGACAGATACTATGACGATATGAACGAATACTGCGCCGACGGAGTTGTTGAGCTTACTGTCGCTGCCGTCCTGCGAGAGCTGCGCGACAACAACGAATGCACGCTTATGTGGTTCGACCGGCGCTCGGCATCGGGCGTATATTCCTTTGTGCTGCGGGGGATTGAGGATTTCAACGCGATATATCGCCTTTACGCCACCTCTCCGCTCTCTCCGGCCGAGGATAATGTTGCCCGCCTGTCCGAAACGGTGGGCGACACGCAGGATATAAAGCAGATATATGTCACCTCGGCAATCGACCCCGACGCGGTGAGGATATTCAGCTCAATGCCGATAAGCAACGGCAGCGCGTCGTTCGGAGCATCGGGAATTATCCTTTATAATCCTGAGGAGAGATTCGCGCATATCAGAGAGAGAAAGCTTTATATTGAGGGATGCCGAGCGCAGCTTGCCACAAATGGTCTGGCGCTTGCCGAAGGCAGGATTGATGGTGACTCAAATGCAGAAATATAAAGGTAACAATAAAAAAAGAAAGGTTGCTCTCCCCGAGGAGAAGCGGCCGATAATCTGCCCGCCCGACAAGGCCGGGATGAGCTTGCGTACTCGTGTTCTTGGCTATATCTGCCGCGCGCTGGTGACATTTACGTCGGTTTTCGGCCTTGTGTTTTTTGTCACCGACGCACTCAAACTGGGGGAGCAGGAAATAAGTGTGACAGCCGGATATATCGCGCTGGTGACCTTTATCTCGGTGGCTCTGTTCTCGCTTATGAGACTGTCAAAATACTGTCTTGCGGGAGGTTCGGTCTTTCTTGCCGGCCTGCTTGGCGTGCTTTTATTGAGGATTGGCAACATAGCAGACTTTGCGCTTAAGGTGATTCTCACAGCTAAGAATGTGGCCCTGGCAAGGCTTTATAATCTTGGTTACTACGCAATGTCAAAATATATGACCGAGATGACATACTCCGCAAGATATAGCCGGGAATATTATTTTAAATATGCGGTGGCGGTTTTTGCGGTGCTGCTCTCGCTTATTTTTGTGCTGTCGGTTGTGAAGCGAGTGAGAGTTATCCCTCCCGCCATTATCAGCACGGCGCTGCTCGGCGTGGTGTTTACCTATAATATCTCGCGCTCGAATTGGGGAATTGTGCTTATTATCGCCTCCTTTGTCGGTCTTCTTGTTATGGCGGCATACGACCGGATTTTCACGGCCAAAACAGACGAGGCAAAATTCGACACAAAGACTATCCTTTTTGAGGGCGACGAGAGGCCCAAACTCCCCGAGGGAATGATGACCAAAAAGGCAGAGAGATATTTGCGACGGGAGAAAAGGCGAGAGCTGCGCAAACAAAAGAAAAAACGCAAAAAAGAAGGCGCCAAGATAAGCGTTGACGAGGAATTGTCGGATTATTTTGCGGGCGCCAAAAAAAGCAAACGGGGCGGGGCAGACGTCCACAAAAAAACAAAGCTCACCCCCGCCGAACAAAAGGCCGAGAGAGAGAAAAAGCGAGAGTTGCGCCGGCAGGTGCGGCGGGTTGTCGAATATGAGAGGACAATCAGCGACGCGCGCACGGCGCAGGGGGGCTTTGCCGCCTTTGGAGCCTTTCTGATCGCAATGCTGATGCTGCTCGGTCCGGGGCTGACTGTCAGCGGCAGTTTTTCAACAATTGAAGTTATTGACCGACGGATGGAATATTACCGCGAATATGTCACGGCGCTTCTCATGGGCGACGATCCGATACTTGACGATTTGGGCTATCAGAACAACAAAGATAACTTCAAGCCCCGCTCTACCATGGCTGAGGCGCAAAACTTCACAGGCGCAAAAATCTTTACTGTCGAAACACAGTATGCTACCAACGTATATCTTCGCGGCTGGATCGGCACCGACTATGAGGAGGGAGCATGGCTCCCGGCGACCGAGGAGCAATTCGAGAGATACCGCGAGCTTTATGGCGCCCACACCGACCCGACCGAGACGATGTTTAACTACTTCTATACCGTTATGAATCCCGCATCGGTAGCCGACAATGATTTCGCCACAAGATACACAAGCAGTCTCAAATATGGATTTATCGCCATGCAGGTTAATATCTCGCGTGTTGAAACAGGCGACTCGCTTGTATATATGCCGGCCTTCTACCGGGTTGACGATCGCATAAAAACCGAGCGAGCTGACGGCCACGGGCTTAATAAATACGGAGAGTACGGAATTGGCGCCGAGCATGACGTTACATTCGTAAACTACTTTGACGGCATCTTCACCGGCCGCAGGTTTATGTCAGAGCTGGCATATGCCTCGGTTTCATATGTTACGGTGATGAAAAATATTAACTGGTATGAAAATGTCGCGGCCTATATCGCCGAGTACAACGAAGGGTATGCACAGGCGTATGAGCAGATCAAAAAATACGCCGAGCGCAGAGAGAAGGGAAGAGCGGCAAATCTTGATACTATAGTTGAGGCTATGTTCACCGAGGAGCCCGAGGGATTTCTCGGTTCCGAGGTAGACCAGGTTGCCAGAACCAAGACAATACGCGTGCAGTACAAGCGCGGGGTCGGTGAGTATGTCTACGATACCGAAACACTTATCCTAAAAAACAAAAGAGCAACCGACCTTGTGGTTGAAACCTATATCGATCCCATAACCGGTGAGACTGTGACAACCACTGTCGCTTTCGTGCCGCCTGATCTCCCGCTCGCGATACGCTACCGTGAACTGATGACAAGCGCCGAGAGGCTGGCTCTGGCTTATGCGTACTATTATCAGTATGTATATACCGATTTTGTTTATGATACCTATCTTGACACCGCCGGTAGTGAAATAATATCGGATATGCTCGATTTGATTGCCGTCTCGGCGGTTGAAGGCAGAGCTGACCGGGACGAGATGTCGAAGCTTTGGAACGGTTTTGTAATTCCTGCTGCTTTTTCAAAGGCCGCCGATAAAAATTCGACCGATGTATTGACATATGAGCAGCGGCATGAGCTGGTTATGGCGATTGTCGATTATTTCAAAGAAAACTATACATACACGCTTGAACCTTCTGTCGAGCCAAATGCCGCGCTTGACGGAGTTGAGAATTTCCTCGCCGTAACAAAAGAGGGCTACTGCATTCAGTTTGCCTCAGCCCTAGCACTTCTTCTGCGCGAGGCGGGGATTCCCGCAAGATACGTCGAGGGCTATGTTGCCTGCGACTTCAAGCGAAACTATTCGACAGACGCGGTTGCGCGCTATGTAACGTCGGTTCGCGACTACAATGCGCACGCATGGGTCGAGGTTTGGTATGACGGCGTGGGTTGGGTGCAGTATGAGGCAACGCCGGTTTATTATGACGATATGTATCTTAAGGATTCGGGCGAGGGTGCTGCCAGCGTACGTCCGTGGTATGACCCCGAGGAAGAGATACCCGAGGAGGAGCTGCTGCTTGAGAGCATACTCTCAACGCTTGATGTGTCAAACCTTATGATAGAGAGCATGAGAGATGATATAAAATACCTCATCGGACGCAAAGAGATACTCAAATCTCTCGGAGAAATCGAGAAAACCATCGCTTCTCTGCGCTCTAACTGGGAGAAGCAGCGCGCCTTCTATGATCAGAATAAGGATTCCGACGAATACGACGCGGATGACTTTATACGAAGCTTAAATTCCTTCTCCGATTCTATTTATCAGAAGGTTAGTTTGTCGCTCTTATATCAATCAACGCGAATTGAGAGCACCAAGGCGATGAACAGACTTATCGCTTTAATGGTGTTCGCAGCAATTGTCGCCGCAACGCTTGTTGTCATCGGTATAGTAATCGGGAAAAGAGCCAAAAAGGCCGAGAGGGAGCGCGCCGGCACTGTCGAGCGGATAATTGCTCAAGACTTCACCGAAAAGGAGCAAGAAGCACTCTCGCGCAGGCTGATAGACTGGCTGACCGCACTGCTCGCCGCTTATGGCTCCGCCCCGCAAAAGGGAGAGTTCCGTGACGAATATGCCGACCGCCTGACTGCCGAATATCTCGATATTTTCGGCCGCGCCAAGGATTCGGATATCTCAAGCATAGACTCACCCTCGGCCCTCACAAGCGACACCGATTTCCATAAAATCTTCGATTCTATCGCCGCCGAGGAATTTGGATACGGCATGAGCGCAGACGAGATGAGCGAGCTCGCCAAATTTTATAGGCGAATGCGCTCGGGTGAGAAAAAACGTATCAAACCCTTAAAACGTGTGTTTTATCATTATTTTAAGAAGATAATATAAAAAAAATGATGTTGGGGGAAAACTTCCGGGAAGTTTTCCCCCATAGCCCCCTCAGGAAAGGTCGGGGTATTTGATTTTGGTTGAATCACGATGTTTTCGGCTTTCAAAAGCGAGAAGATTGAGCAGTTGTTTTTTAGATCACCTCAATTTTTAAATGTAAAAAACATATTAAAGGCTAAAATCTCTTATCAAAAAGATAAAGAAAATGGTATCTAAACGACAAAAAACAAGGCATTAAGCATATGATCGGGTCAGGACAAATGTTTATGTTTCTCTTGACAAAACAATGTTTTTTGTGTAAAATAACTCTATGCCCACCCAAATAGCATACCGACTGTCCAAAAGTGGGTATAATGATCATTGATATATAAATAAAAAACAAAGGAGGTGTATGTTATGGATCCTGTAATGGTAGGAATTATCGCCGGCACACTTTCTCTTATCGCCGGAGTGGTGATAGGAGTGTTCGTGGGGATAATCTACCGCAAAAGGGTGGCCGAGGCAGCCATAGGGTCGGCTGAGGAGAAGGCAACCGCGATAATCGAAGACGGATCGAGACAGGCGGAAACGCTTAAGAAGGAAGCGCTTCTTGAAGCTAAGGAAGAAATTATCCGCCAGCGCAACGATGCGGAACGAGAAATCAAGGAACGCCGGATTGAGGTAACCCGGATGGAGAGAAGAGTCACCCAAAAAGAGGAAACCCTTGATAAGAAAACCGAGGCGCTCGAAAGAAAGAACGAGGCTCTTGATAAAAGACTTCACGAAAACGACCTTCTGCGAGAGCAGATAGAAGCCGAAATCGCAAAGCACGTCAAGGTGCTCGAACAGCTCTCGGGCCTCACAGTTAAGGAGGCAAAGGAAGAGCTTTTGAGAAGGGTTGAATCCGAAATGAAAAGCGAGCTTGGTCATAGGATGATTGAGCTTGAAGAAGAATTTAAGGAAGAAGCCGACGAAAAGGCAAGAAACATCATTTCTATGGCGATTCAGCGCTATGCGGCAGATCAGGTTGCCGAAACAGCAATATCGGTGGTTCCGCTGCCGAGCGAGGATATGAAGGGTC
>JBNRMS010000048.1:0-17457 GCA_050309735.1 Eubacteriales bacterium | reverse complement strand
TCCTTGGCTTTATTATACATCATAGCAGGAGTTTCGTAAATACGACATCAGAAGGGGCTTTTGGTCGTTTTGCTCGTTTTTCAGCTTTGTGCTGAATAGTTACAAATCATTTAAATAGTCTTAAAATAAATTAAAATACAAAAAGCGAAAGGAAAGAAAAATGCCAAGCGAAAACAAAATTGAGGAAATCATACGTGCTTCTCTCGAAAATATGCGCGCTATGGTCGACGCCGATACCGTTATAGGAACCCCCTATGTCACAACCGGCGGCGTCACCATAATTCCCGTGTCAAAGGTTTCGGTGGGCTTTGCCTCGGGCGGGCTCGACTATTTCGGAAAAGCGAGCCAGAAGCAGACTGAAAACAAGCCTCTGGGGCAAAACTTCGGCGGCGGAGGCGGTTCTGGTCTTTCGGTGAATCCAGTGGGCTTCCTTGTCATCGGCGCCGACGGCAAGGTTGATATGATAAATATCGGCGTTCCCTCGCCTTCCGACCCGATAGGTCAGATTGCCGATTTTATCGAGCGCAGCCCCGAAATCATAGGCGGACTTAAACAAGTTTTCAAAAAAAAGGCGGACAAAGACTGAACGCTTAAATAAAAGGGCATATCCCTCTGCCCCGGACAATATAAATATAAGGAAATAATCTTGTCCGGGGTATTGTTATTATGCTATTAAAATTAAGAGTTGCGGCGCTGATCCTGCTCGCCGCGGCCGTCCTTTGCGCCATCTTTCCGCCCACATATGCCACCGTTCTTCGGTTTGAGGAAACAGAAGACCTGCCTGTTGTAATAAACACGGGAGCTGTTTCGGTGTCAGCAAGGGCTGCAGTCTTAATTGACGCCGCTGACGGCAACGTGCTCTACGCAAAAAACGCCGGCGAGCGGCTGCCGATGGCAAGCACAACCAAAATAATGACCGCAATTGTCGCGATTGAGAGTGCGGATATTGATATGATAGTCGAAATCCCCCCGGCCGCCGTCGGCGTGGAGGGTTCGTCTGTCTACCTTTACAAGGGAGAGCGCTTGACGCTATCCGACCTTCTATATGCGCTGATGCTCGGGTCTGCAAATGATGCGGCGACAGCTATCGCCATCGCGGTGGGGGGCGACATAGAAGGGTTTGCCGCTCTTATGAACGACAAGGCGGCCGAACTCGGCCTTTCGGACACGCACTTCAAGAACCCGCACGGACTTGACGCAACCGACCACTACACCACCGCCCTTGACCTCGCACTCCTCTCGGCCTATGCGCTAAAAAACGAGACCTTCGCAAAGATAGTCTCGACAAAAAAGACCACAATCCCTCTCAACGGCAGCGAGGGAGTTCGGCTGCTCATAAACCACAACAGAATGCTGAGGAGCTACGAGGGCGCCGTCGGGGTTAAAACCGGATTCACCCGGCGCTCGGGTCGATGCCTTGTGTCGGCGGCTGTGCGCGAGGGGCTTGGACTTGTCGCGGTAACACTTCGCGCCTCGGACGATTGGAACGACCATCGAAAAATGCTCGATTATGGCTTTTCCTCATATGTCAGCCTGAATCTCGCCGAGGAGGGAGGCTATGACCTGACAATGCCGGTTGTCGGCGGGAGTTGCGAATGGGTGAAATGCACCAATTCGGAAGCTATTCGCGTAACCCTGCCCTCGGGTCACGGCTCAATTACAAGCCGCATTGAGTGTAGCCGTTTTCTTTATTCTCCGGTGGAAGCCGGGGAGGTGATTGGAGAGCTGATTTTTTATTGCGACGGGAAAATTATCGGCACCTCGCCGATTATCACGCTCTCCTCCTCGGAATATGTCGGGAAGCCGAGGGGGCTTATAGGCTGGATCAAGGCTCTTTTTGGTTTTTAGAAAATATACATATTATTTTACCCGCGGGGGAAGCAATGGAGAAAATAAGGATACAAAAATTTTTTACAGACTGCGGCATAATGTCGCGGCGGGCGGCCGAGCGCGAAGTTGCAGCCGGAAGGGTGAGGGTCAACGGCGAGCCTTGCGAAATCGGACAGAAGATTGACCCGAACCACGACATAATAGAATACGGCGGTCGAGCGATAAAATACCCCCGGACAAGGGAAAATATATATGTCATGCTCAATAAGCCGCGCGGCTACCTTTCCGCTGTTTCGGATGACCGCGGTCGCCGCTGTGTCACCGAGCTTGTCACAGGCTGCCCCGGGCGGATTTATCCGATAGGGCGGCTTGATATGAACTCTGAGGGCCTCTTGCTTCTCACCGACGACGGCAACCTCGCACACCGCCTGACCCATCCCAAACACGAAATCCCAAAGATTTATCATGTCACCCTGCGGGGAGAGGCACAAGACTCTGCACTCGCTGCGCTCGCCGGACAAACCGAGCTTGACGGGTATCGGCTCGCTCCGGTCGGAGTCGGGCTTCTCTTTCGCGGCGGCGGCGAAACAATTATTGAGATGACACTTTATGAGGGGAGAAACCGCCAGATAAGGAAGATGTGCGAGGCGGCCGGCCTTGTGCTCACCCGCCTTTGCCGCGTCGCTATCGGCGAGCTGAAGCTTTCATCGCTCCCGCCCGGCAGGTGGAGAGTTCTCAGCGAGAACGAGGTTGATTATTTATATGGGAGAAAAAATTCTTTATAAATCCCGATTGTCGAGTGCAAGCAGAACACCAACCCGAACAAAACCAAATCAAAAGTCGCCTCACCTCCGGCTAAGTCAGAGTGCGGGGCGCCTTATTCCCATAATACGAAAGGAACAATAAATCATGCTTGAAATACTACCCATTCAATTAAAAGCCGAGCAGGAGGCGCTCTCGGCGCGCTGCGGCGTGAAATACGAGCCAGACTGCATGGCATATTCGGCCATGCTTGACGGAGGCGCCATCGGAATCTGTCAGTTCTCGATGCGCTCGGGCGTCGGCCATATTGAGACCCTTTCGCTTCTGCCCGGAACCGAGGATTTTGAAGCAATATTTCTGCTCGGACGAGCAGCGCTCAATTTTATAGAGCTTTGCGGCCTGCGCGAGGCATATTACGACGGTGAAATAAAAGACGAATCGCTTGTGCGCGCAATCGGTTTTTCTAAGAATTCCGACGGCGTTTATTACATCAACCTGACCGATTTCTTTACAACTCCCTGTCAAGGAGAGAAGAAATAAGCTCATCCTTTTCATTTATAACGAATATTATGCGGCGTATGGTAATTTATAACAATTATCGCGCCGCATTTTTGGTAACATTTTCTTCCATTTTTGTGTTGCTTTATTTGTTAATTTATGGTATTATAAGTGTGCAAATCAATGATATTTGGAGGATATCAAGAATGGAATACAACACAAAGATTCTCATCGCGGATGAAAACCACAATCAACGTCTGGCGCTGCGCGATGGACTAATCCGCGCCGGATATCGCTTTATTGAGGAAGCGGTAAACGGGGAGGATGCATTATCAAAGCTTGGAAGATTTCACCCCGACGTGGCACTTATCGACATTTGGCTCTCTAAGATGGACGGAATCGGAGTTATACGCAATAGCCGCAACATAGACTACTCGCCCGATAAGCCCCCGTCTTTCATTGTAGTTTCAATGGTTTCAAATCAAGGCCTTTTCATTGAAGCCACCAATGCCGGCGCTGAGCGTTGCCTGCTAAAGCCCTACGACATCAATAATCTCTGCGACCATATCGACAACATCTGCGCGCGGCGCTCGCAAATACCCTCTCCCCTCCCGCCGGCAAACGAGGAAAAGTCGGTCGACATCGAGGCACAGGTTACAAAGATTATACATCAAATCGGAGTTCCCGCCCACATAAAGGGCTATCAATATCTCCGCACCGCCATTCTTTTGACTATCAAAGACAGCGACATAATCAACTCTGTGACAAAGGTTCTCTATCCTTCGGTTGCCAAAAAGTATTCGACCACCACTTCTCGCGTTGAGCGCGCAATCCGACACGCTATCGAGGTGGCGTGGGACAGGGGTGACGTTGACACACTTAACTCCTATTTCGGCTACACAATACAAAACAGCCGTGGTAAGCCGACCAACAGCGAATTTATTGCAATGATTGCCGACAACCTGCGGCTGAAATATAAGCTGTATTAAACAATAAAAAATAAATTACGGACTGCCTTAAAAGCTTGCCTTTTTAAGACAGCCCGTTTTTTATATAAAGTGATGCACCGTGGAAACTTTTTGAAAAAGTTCCCCCTATCTCCCCCTCAAAAATTTTTCAACTGTATTATCTCAGGTAATATTGGATATAGTCAATTTCACCGGCATCGTAACTTTCGAGCGATGCTCTCAGATAATCAAGCACCTTCTCCTGCAAAATGCACCATATAATATTTTCTTCGCCGTATTCCCTCTCAATCGAGTTTATCGTCGGGAACTGGCTCCTAAATCCTTTGGGGATATTATAATAAGTTTCTTTAAGCAGGGCGCGGTATTCCGAATCGCTGACCGATATGCCCTCTGACACGGCAATCGCCTTTATCGCCAGTTGATACTTGAGCCGGTATTCACTGTCCTCGCTTCTGCCGCCGTTTTCATCCTCGGGTATTGCGCCGTTCGGAATCTCGAACTTACACACCTCAAAGATTGCCCTCATCATGCTCTCGCGGTTGTCATCGGCGAGGTTTCTCTCATATGACGCCGTCATCTGCTCGCGCGTATAGGCAATATAATCCTTGAGGTTTCCCGGACCGATAAAACCGCGCTCGGCATAATACGCGGCGAAAAATTCCTCGTCGTATTCAACATCAATCCGAGCCGATATTTTTTTTATGACCGCGCTCACCTCTGCGCCGACCCCCTCAAGCGCCCCTTCCGCAAACTCGCCCTCAAGTCCGCACAACCGAAGAAAGTTGTAAATATTTATGTCGTCTCCGCTTATCGTCAGATCGACCTCGACACGCTCGCCGATGCCCTGCCCTATTGCGGCATCTTCAAGCGCGCCCGCCGTAAAACTCTCGCCCCCGGCGACAAATATTACATAGTTTGAAGGAGAGGCCACCGAGTTGCCGTCGGGATATGTTGTCTCGGTATGCGGCTTATTAAAAGTGAATTCCCTGCCGTCGGACAGCGCAACATAAAGCTCGGCTTCTATCAAATCGGTATCCTCCGCCGGGCGGTCGGTCACCTCCGCATAGCGGCCGGCGCCCGACAGGCGCCGCATGGCGACCGCCTCAACCTGCTCGTCGGTCAGCTCGTATCTGTAAAGTCCATACCTCACGCCAGAATAATCGCCGAGCACAACGCTACACCCCGCCTCGTCGATAAGCTTTTGGAAACGCAGCGAGTCCTCGTTAAAAACAATGTAATATTTAGAATGTTCATGTGCGGTGAATTCGGACTTTATTTTATAGAGAACCCACGGGTTTTTCCCGATAAAAATGCCGCAGAATATCAGCGCGGCCGCAAAAGAGAGGAGCGCCACTCTCTTGAGCCGTCTTTTGCTTTGGCGCTCTTTTTTTATATTTTCGGCTTCTGCAATCAGTTCATTGTCAATCCCGCCCAGCATTTCAAGCAAATTCGCGCCTCTCATAACTCCACCCCCTGTTTTTTTAGATATTCGTAAAGCCCCCCGCGCGTCCGAAAGAGCGACGACTTAACCTTGCCAACACTCACCCCAAGCAACCCCGCAATGCCCGCCACAGTATCAAGATGCCAATAGCGGCGGACAAAAATTACCCGCGCCTCATATTTTAGCCCGCGCAAAAAATTGTCTATTAAGGCGCAAAGCTCGCTCTCCCCGAGCCGGCATTCGTCGTCGGGCGCCGGAATGCACTCCTCAATTTCACTTGATAATTCCAATATATACGCACTTCGCTTTTTCCGGTTTTTCATTTTCAAGCAGTCAAGCGAGCGCTGACGTGTGATTCGCGCAAGGTATGTATAGAGATAGTCTTGCGGCTTGTGCGGCGGAATCGAATTCCAGGCGGCAAGATATGTGTCGTTGACGCACTCCTCTGCGTCGGAGCGGTTGCCGGTGATGCCCTCCGAGAGAGAGGTCAGCCGTCTGCCGTATTTCGCCTGCGTTTGTTCGAGCGCGCGCTCGTTGCGGGCTAGATAGAGGTTCACTATCATGCTGTCGTCCATCGCGCATCTCTCCTTTTCTTTTTTGCCCTCATATATAGTAACGACATTTTCGGGGGTAGGTTTCATTTTTTGAATATATTATAATAAACAGCATTTAAAATATTAAACTAACAAGGGATACGCCGGGGGAACTTTTGGAGCATTTGGCACAGCTAAATTTGGAGCACGCCGGCCGCCCCCGGCCGGGCCCCACATCCCTTTCCGGGGGCGGGGTGAGGCAAGCCGGTGTTTTGCTCAATGTTATTAAATGTTATTACGAGATAATTATATTATAACATTTTTCACTTTCTTTGTCTATAGGGCGGCATTGACAGGCCGGCTTATATATGCTATACTGACCCCAATTCTATTAACAGGATATGGTATATCGCAATGAGAAAAGTATCAATTGTGCGCTGCGCAGACTATTCAAACGAGGAGGTCTCCCACGCGCTCGGCGAACTGCTCGCCCCGCTCGGCGGGCTTGACTGGGTTAGCCCCGGAATGAGGGTGGTCATAAAAACCAATCTTGTCACCGGTCTTTCCCCCTCTCGCGCGGCGACAACCCACCCGGCTCTTCTCTGTGAGCTGACACGCCAATTGTGCGAGCGCGGCGCCGAGGTAACGCTCGGCGACAGCCCCGGCGGGCTCTACACCGCCGCCTTCGTCAACCGAATCTATCACCTGACCGGCGTCAGAGAAATCGAGAAGTTCGGCGGGCGGCTCAATGCCGATTTCGGTCAAGCCGAGGCAAATTTCCCCGAGGCAAGAGCGGCAAAGAGATTTACCTATACCCGATACCTTGACAATGCAGACGCGATTATCAACTTCTGCAAGCTCAAAACCCACGGTATGATGGGTATGTCTGCCGCGGTTAAGAATATGTTCGGCGCAATCCCCGGCACGCTCAAGCCCGAATATCATTATCTCTACCCCGAGCATTCTGATTTTGCAGATATGCTTGTCGATATCGACGAATATTTCGCCGAGAAAACCGTCCTCTCAATCTGTGATGCAATTGTCGCCATGGAGGGCAACGGGCCAACGGCCGGAGTGCCGCGTCAGGTGGGCGCTCTGCTGGCATCAAAATCGCCCTATGCGCTCGACCTTGCCTCAGCCGCCCTTATCGGGCTTACCAAGGAAAATGTTCCGACACTCGAAGCGGCATACCGACGCTCTCTTGCTCCGGCGACAGCCGACCAACTGAATATAATAGGCGACCTTGAGGCACTTATTGTAAAAGACTTCAAAAATATCAAAACCCATACAAGTATTGAGTTTATGAACAGTCTCGGCGGCGCCGCCTTTGGCTTTCTTCTCGGCAAGCTGCTCCGGGCAAAGCCGGCGCCGGAGGCCGATAAATGCACCGGCTGCGGGCTTTGCGCCGGCATTTGCCCTGTCAAATCAATCACTATCCGCAAAAAACTCGCCGTGATCGACCGTAAAACCTGCATCCGCTGCTTCTGCTGCCAGGAATTCTGCCCCACCGGTGCCATGAAGGTCAAACGCACCGCCGTCGCGCGGATGATAGCAAGGGATAGGCGAAAATAAGAGAGTGCAAGCGAAAGCAGGGCACCGGACAAACCGAGGGGAAAAACACAGCATAAAGGACTTGCACTTTCTCGAGTTTTATTATTGACTACCTTCCGATTTTCTGTTATCATATAAATATAATAATCCGCGCGGCATATGCCGCGATATCAACCCAAAAGGAGAAGTTTTATGAAAAAAGTTTATGTCGGCTGCGATTGCGCGGCGTATGATCTTAAGGAAATCGCAATTGCAATATTTGCCGAGAATGGTTATGAAGTCGTTGACCTTGGAATCGCATCGGCCGATGACGCAACCGCATACCCAGAGGTGGCAAAGCGCGTCTGCGAGGCGATAATATCCGATAACTATAAGTCTGAGGGCGCTCTTTTCTGCGGAACGGGTATCGGAATGTGTATCACCGCGAACAAATTTCCGGGTATATACGCCGGCGTTGCGCACGACAACTATGCCTCTGAGCGCCTGCGCCTCTCGAACAACGCTAACATAATATGTATGGGCGCGCGTATAATCGGGCCTGAGCTTGCCAAGAAGATTCTACGCGAGTGGTGTACAACCTCATTTAAGGGCGGCCCCTCGGCAGACAAGGTTAATCTAATCAAAGAATACGAAAAAAATCTCTACAAATGATCTGACATTATATAAAAACTCACCGAGGGGCATATGCCCCTCGGTGAGTTTTTATTCATATCCCGCCAGAGCGGTAGATCTTGGAGCTGGTGGCCGGATTTGAACCGGCGACCTGCTGATTACGAATCAGCTGCTCTGCCAGCTGAGCCACACCAGCGTCCACACGCCGCACCGCGGCGACGCCTGTGTATTATAACATAATTTTTGATGGAATGCAATACACTTTTTAATTTTTTTGCACTCTCTCGAACGAATTTGACACCAAAGTTGATTTTTGCCCCTTCTTGTGATAAAATAAACACATTAAAAACCGGAGGCGCACATGAATCTCTGCGATATTAAAACAATAAAAGAACTGATGACCCTCTTTGGCCTCTCTCCCCGCCGTGAGTTTGGACAAAATTTTCTGACAGACCGGCGTGTTGTCGAGAGTATAGCCGAGCTTTGCTGCGAGGGGGTGTCCGAGAATATACTCGAAATCGGCCCCGGAATTGGCACGCTGACAGCACCTCTTGCCGAGCGCTATAAAAATGTAGTAGCAATAGAAATAGACCGCGGGCTGATCCCACTGCTCTCTTACACGCTCGGCAGATTCTCAAATGTAAAGATTGTCTGCAAGGACGCATTGAAGTGCGACCTTCGGTCGCTCGCCGAACCCTATCTTAAGGGAGGTCTCTCTGTCTGCGCCAACCTTCCATATTATATAACCACGCCGATTCTCACCCACCTCTTAAAATCGAATATTCCCTTTGATTATATAACGGTTATGGTGCAATCCGAGGTGGCCGACAAACTTTTTGCACACCCCGGCTCAAATAATTACGGCGCGACAACAGTTGCGCTCAATTATTACGGCAGCGCCGAGAAGCTGGTGAAGGTTCCGGCCGGTGCATTTCTGCCGCCCCCAAAGGTAAGCTCAACGGTTGTTCGGATAAAGCTCCACAAGGAAAAGCCGGCAGTTCCGGAAAACGAGGAAGTGCTGTTTCGTATAATTAAGGCCGCCTTCGGGCAGCGGCGAAAGACGCTGCCAAACGCCCTGTCTACCGGATTTCCCGAGCTTGAACGAGATGAGATAACAGAATCGGTCATCGCCTGTGGGCATTCGCCAAACGAGCGGGGCGAGTGTCTTGGCATTGCCGAGTTTGTGCTCTTATCTGACGAAATAAATCGGCGGATCAGATAACTATTTTGTCAAGCGCCGAACCCGCCGTCAACCCCGATTATTTGTGCGGTTATAAAGGAGGCCTCATCCGACGCGAGAAATGCCACGGCAGAAGCTACGTCGCGCGGACTTCCGAGGCGAGAGAGAGGGGTTTGATCAACAAGATGCTTTATCGTGTCGGGCGAGAGTAATGAATTCATGTCGGTGTCTATAACGCCCGGCTCAATGCAGTTAACTGTAATCCCCGACGGGCCAAGCTCTTTTGCAAGCGCCCGTGTAAATCCTCTTAGCGCCGATTTAACCGCCGAATATGCAACCTCGCAGGAAGCTCCGGCGCGCCCCCAAACCGAGCCGATATTGATGATTCTTCCCGAGTGCCGTGCTATCATATGCCGCGCCGCCTCGCGAGTGGCATATATCGTTCCCGAAAGATTAACGTTGCACAGGGCGCTCCAGTCGCTGGTTGTCAGTTCTGTGAACAGCCCCGCGATAGATATCCCGGCATTGTTGACAAGAATATCAATCCCGCCGTCGCAAGGAGTGTCTCCAAGCAGCTCAGCTGCCCGGCTGACCGCAGCCGTCGCCTCGTCTGGCTTTGATATGTCGGCGCGAAGCGCGATGGCACCAGTCTCTCTTGACAGCGCGGCCGCTTCACCCTCGCTCCTGCTATAAATAAAAGCAACCCGGCACCCATCAGCTGTAAAGCGGCGAACGCATTCGGCACCTATTCCGCGCGAGCCGCCGGTGATAAGAATTTTTTTCATTCTTACTCCTATGCCGCGCATAGGCGGCTAAATTTTTTTGGAAAAGCATGATAAACTATATGTTGATTATACAATAAATCGACACTTCCCTTCAAGGCTTGCGCACTAACATTTTCTTCTTGCGCAAAACACTTGTCGCCGCCGAGTGTGCCGGAGGCAAAAGGCAGAAAAGGGCGCATAGCGCGACAAACAGATTTCCGGTCAACATATAGAGAGTTTTCCCCTCCCTGGCACCGACTTCGGCTACGATATAGCCGCCGAGGAGCGGTTCAAGCTGGTCGATAACTGCTCCGGTCGGCGTTATGACCGATGAAATTCCGGTGTTTGCCGCCCGTAGGACATAGCGCCCGCTCTCGACCGCGCGCAGCTTTGCCTGCGCGTTGTGCATCCGACCCGCCGCCGAATCGAAGAACCACGAATCGTTAGTCGAGACTACAAGCACCTCGGCGCCGTCAAGAATGCTTGCGCGGGCAAGCTCCTCATAAATCGAGTCAAAGCAGATAAGCGAACCAAATCTCACCCCGCCGCTCTCAATTATGCCGCTGTCGCGGCCGGGTGTGAGGTCGTCCTCAAGCATGGCGATCTCGGTCAGCGGCGGTATTAAAAATGAGATAATCGTGCGCAGCGGCAGATACTCCCCAAAGGGAACAAGATGGCGTTTGTTATAAACATCCTCAAAAAGCCCCTTGCCCGGCTCAATGAGCACAAGTGAATTGAATTCGTTCCCCTCCTTATCATATGTAAATGTGCCGACAATAATCGGAGTGTCGCACTCGTCGGCAAGTTCGGAGAGCCGCCCCAGAACACTCGGGTTTCTCTCAAGAGTAACAGGAACAGAGGTCTCAGGCCAGATTATTATGTCGGCACCCTCGGCAGCCGCCAGCCGGGTATAGTCGGAATAAATGTCGAGCATATCGGAAATGCCCACATCCCATTTGTCGCCCGAGCCGATATTTGCCTGAATCAGTCCGGCAGTGAATTTTTTCTCGTCCTTGTCCGAGTAAGAAAGGACCGCCAGCGACCCGAGCGCGGCATTAAGCAGCATAAGTCCGGCGGCGCATATGATCGAAATTTTTGCTTTTTTTCTCTCCCAAACCGCAAAAGCCAAGAGAAAATTGACAGAGACAATAACAAAGGTGATAAAATACGACCCAAAAAGAGAGGACGCACCTATCATAACCGCCGTTCCGGTCTGCCCTATAGCAAGCCTTGCCCACGGAACGCCGCTCCAGAAAAGAGTCTGGCTCCACTCAAAAACAACCCAGAGCGAGGCGGCAACAAAGGGTAGCATAAACCCGTGCGATTTTACAAATTTTGTCCTGCCGAGAAGCAGTGCTAGCGGGAATATCAACCCGCCCACAAGCGCCTGAAGAAGCGACAGCCCAAACCAGCCGGCACACACTACGGCAAGAGCCGAGGCGCGGCTCATCCCGGTGAACTCAAGCGGATAGAGATAGAGAAACCAGTGATAAATCACGATATAAAAGCTCATAAAAAAGAAAAAACCATGCCCATACGCGCGTCCGAGCCTGGTCCTTCGCTCTTTTGCCATGCTGAGAAGAATATATGCAGCGGGCGCCAATGTCAGCCATTCGAGAGGGCCAAGGCCGGGAAAAACAAGTGTTAATCCGGTGAGGGCGCCGCCGACAAGTAACAGGAAAAGGCGCCCGGGGGCGCTTTTATCAACCCTTATAAAAAGTTTTTTAAGAACCATATCTCATCCTCCGGCAATTTAAATTCCCGGCCGGCAAGGTATCCGAGCGCGCCGCCTTTATCGGCAAAATCAAAGCTTACCCGCCATGCATAGAGCGCCTGGTGCTTATATCCGCGCCGCCTATCCTCACGGTTGTTTGCGTATTTGCCCTCTCCGAGCAGCGGATATCCGGCGTGTGCGAGTTGGGCGCGAATTTGGTGTGTGCGCCCGGTGACAAGCTCAATCTCAAGCAGCGATTCTCCGCCCTTCTCTGAGAGAAGGCGATATTTGGTGATAATCTCCTTGTACCCCGGAAGCATAACATCAGAAATCTTGACAATATTGTTTAGCGCGTCTTTTTTCAGCCAGCCGCGAAGCCTTCCCGACGGACTGCGCGGACAACCGCGAACGGCGGCGAGATAAAACTTGCCAACCTCTCCCTTGCGAATTTTTTCGTTCATCACCCGCAGCGCCTCGGCGTTTTTTGCCGCGATGACAATGCCGCCGGTGTTGCGGTCTATGCGGTTGCAGAGAGAGGGCGAGAAGGATAACTCGCCCGCCGGGTCATACTCGCCCTTCTGATACAGGTAGGCCCTCAGATGAAGTATCAGGGTGTTCTCGCCCCCCGCGCTATCCTCATGCACAAGCACACCGGGGCGCTTGTTGAGCAGTATTATATTGTCGTCCTCATAAACTATTGACAATTTGGGCGTAACCGACGAGAGCGCACCCCCGTCTCGCTCGGGCGAGGCGAAAAACTCGTCCTTAATAAAGAGCTGAATCTCGTCGCCCTCGGCAAGAATATAGCTCTGTTCGCATCGCGCCCGATTGACTTTAATCTTCTTGAGCCGTATAAACTTATACATCAGCGAGGCCGGCAGCCCTCCCACCGCTTTTGAGAGGAACTTATCGAGCCGCTGCCCCGCGTCGTTGCGGCTTATTTTCAGTATTCGCATATATTAATCCTTCGTTGGGGAAGGCGTGCGAGTGAACTTTTTGAAAAAAGGTTCACTCGGGCTCCCTCAAAAACTTTTCAACTATTGGCTTGGCTTAATCGAGAGTATGATGCTCCGAATGAAGCTTTTTAGCGAGCCCTCCGATCGAAGCGTATCCGGTAAACCGGAGTAAAGTGACCGGGCCCCATATCCCAGCCGCTTTACTCCGTTTTACGATAAAGAAGTTTATTAAAAGAAATGGAGGACAACCAAAAAATCGCCCTCCATCAAATTGCACCGTTTATTTTGTTCCGAAGATTCTGTCGCCGGCGTCTCCAAGCCCGGGGACTATATAAGCGTGCTCGTTGAGGTGATCGTCAAGCGCCGCCGAGAATATATCGACATCGGGGTGATCTGCCTGAAGCCGCGCCACCCCCTCGGGTGCCGCCACAATGCACATCATTCGTATATGGGTGCAACCCCGTCCTTTGATCATCGTAATAGCGTCGGACGCCGAGCCGCCGGTGGCGAGCATCGGGTCAACCAGAATCGCCGTTCTTTCCTCGATATCAAAAGGCAGCTTGCAGTAATATTCGATCGGATTATGTGTATCGGGGTCGCGGTAAAGTCCTACATGGCCAACCTTCGCAACCGGAACTAATTCGAGCAATCCGTCGACCATTCCGAGCCCCGCCCGGAGTATCGGCACTATGGCGAGCTTTTTACCCGAAATCATTTTCGCCTTCATTTTGGTTATCGGTGTTTCTATTGTGACCTCCTCAAGTGGCAGGTCTCGGGTCAATTCATAACCCATAAGCATCGCCACTTCATTGAGCAGCTCGCGGAAATCCTTAGACCCCGTTTTCTTGTTTCTCATAATCGAGAGCTTGTGAGTGATAAGCGGATGGTCTATCAGATGAAACTGGCTCATGGTTTCTCTCCTTCTTTTTTCTTTTTCCTATTAATTATACTCCTTAGTCAGGCATTTTTCAAGTGTTATTTTCAATTTCATCAATAATAAGCAAAGTTTTCGGATTCGCTCCTTTACAATGCGGCAAAAGGGTGGTAAAATATATTTATTATAATCATAACTACCCAGGTGAAAAAATGGCAAACACAAAAAAAACTGTCGGGATATACACGCTCGGCTGCAAAGTAAACCAATATGAGAGCGAGGCGATAGGCGAGAGATGCGCCGCGCTCGGTCTATCAGTCCTCCCGGCAGATAATGTCTGCGACGCATATATTATCAACACCTGCACTGTAACCGGCGAGGCAGACCGCAAGGCGCGGCAGTTTATTCGCCGGGCGATAGCTAAAAATCCCAACGCTTATATAGTCGTCACCGGCTGCTACTCACAGGTAAACCCCGATAAGGCCGCCGAAATCCTCGGCGTTGACTATATATGCGGTAACACAGAAAAGCTAGCGGCAGCCGAGGCTGTTTTATCGCTGCTCGGCTCGGGGCGAAAAAACACCGAGCCCGACATATCGGTCACAGATATATATTCCTCCCCCTTTGAGCCTATGCGCATCGAATCATACGGGCGCACCCGCGCCGTCGTCAAAATTGAAGACGGCTGCGAGGCAAACTGCACATATTGCATAATTCCCGCCGCGCGAGGCAAAATACGCTCAAAGGAACCGGGCGAGGCGGTACGCGAGATAAGGGCGCTTGTCAAGCGCGGCTGCCGCGAGGTGGTGCTCACAGGGATTGAAACAGCGTCATACGGGCGCGACCTGCGAGGGATAGACCTTGCCTCGCTCCTTTCCGAGATTGACAAAATTGAGGGGATAGGCCGCGTTCGTCTCGGGTCGCTCGACCCCTCGCTATTCAAGGCCGAATTCATAGATAAAATAAAGGATTTGCGCTGTCTTGCCCCTCACTTTCACCTCTCTATTCAAAGCGGGTGCGACAGTGTGTTAAACAGAATGCGCCGCCGTTACAGCGCCGGCATGGCATCAAAGGCGATAAAACTAATCCGGGAGGCGATACCGGGGGTGCAGCTTACCGCCGATATGATAGTCGGCTTCCCCGGCGAGAGTGAAGCCGATTTCAAAGAAACTCTCGACTTCACGCGCGAGGCGCGCTTTCTCTCGCTGCATGTCTTTGCCTATTCGCGCCGCGCTGGAACTCCGGCGGCAACTATGTCCGGTCAGATACCAAAAGAGATCAAGAGCCGCCGCTCGGCAGAGCTCTCTAAGCTTAGCCGGGAGATACGGCGCGAAATTCTTGACGAGATTGTCGCGTCCTCACCCGTTTGCGAGGTTCTCTTTGAAAGAGACGAGGAGGGCGTGTCGCGCGGGCACACCGGCTCTTTTATCGAGGTGAGCGTGCAATCAGATATCCCGCTCTCCTCAACCTTCGGGCAGATAAGGCTTACCGGACATGACGGCGATATCTGCTCCGGAATATTACTTGATAGCGAAAGGAGCGCGACATGAGTACCCAGCTTGAGAATACAAAGGAGAGAGTGCGCGGGATTGTGGTCAACTTCGCGCTGCTCACCGACAATCTGCTTAATAATATGAGGCTCGACGTCGGACTTAATATGAGCGTCGATTTCCTGAAATATCTACAGCGCCACTACCGCGACACCGAAAAGCGCGACCCCTCGCTCGACGAGCTTTATTTTCTTGACCGCTATCTCACCCTTCTCGGACTGCTCGCCTCTCGGGTTGGCGAGCTTTATACAGACACAACATTTATCGCAGAAACTTATGCAGATCTTTGCGAGAAGCTCAATTTAATATATCGTGAACAAACCCCGCCGCCGCTCGGCAGTCTTGCGTGTGCCGCGCGGATCTACCTTGAGCGCTCGGGCAAAAAATCCCCGCTCGACGGCCTTGCGGCAACGGCGGCGGGAGATGATTCGGAATTACGCCTGCTTCTGTCAGGCTACCTTCCGACAGTCGCAACCGACGTGGGCGCGGCGGGTAGTCTAGCCCTTCGCAAACTCTTGCCCCCGCCGGGCAGTGTCATCGCCGTACTCTCTCCCTCAGAAGCCACAGAAGGGGGCGAGTTCACCCGAGCAGTCTTTAGCACAATATCGAGCGGCGCCGGATTTATTTGCGGAGAGCTGATAGGCTGCACCGGCCTTGCCGGCGCGCTGCCCCGACTGTGCACAGGCGCGCATATAGATATCTCGGCGCTGCCCGGCGTTCTGCCCGACAACGAGATGACCGAGCTGTGCGACGCGGCTCACGGCTATGTTGTGGTTGCGATTGAGCGTTTGTCTATAAACGCTTTCTCAGCGGCGGCCAGAGGTGAGGGGCTTTTGTTATCGGTCATTGGAAGTGTTTCAAGTGTGTCTCAGCTCACGGTTATGCACAGAGGGCGCTCCCCTGTTTCGCTTGATATGCACTTTATAAAAACTCTCGCGCGACAGGCCGGGGAGAGATTTGTCCTCTCTCCTCAGTCGCGTCTTGGAACGGCTAAGCCCGCCGCCGGAAAAATCTCAAATTTCCGCGTCTACGACAAGATCTCGCACCTTCTTATCTCTACCGTTACAGCCGACACCTCCTCCGACCCCTTCTTCATGTCGCTCGATGCAATTCTGACAGCAGTTGCAGGCTGCGTTGCGGGGGGCGCCGAATTCACCGATATTGTTCTGTCGCACTCGGCAAAAATCCCCGCTACCGATACAGGTGACGCCACAAGCTCTCATATCGGCGGCGACGCGCTCGCTCTTATTCTCGGCGCATATCGCGCCCAGATTGAATATTGCCTGCCCGATACCGACAGCGAATATTCCTGCTGCGGCAATGAGTTTTCTTTTGCGGTAAGCGCGGCGGCAAAGCTGGTCGGCCGTCCTGTTCCGGCGCGTTTTACTCGCCCCGGAAATATGGTATATCTGCTCTCCCCCCTTTATGGTGACGACGGGCTGCCCGACTTTGAGGATCTGCGTCGCCTCTGGCGCTATGTGGCTGCCCTCTGCCAAGACGGCATTGCCGCCTCGGCCTTCGCGCTCACCGCGCGCGGCGCGGCAGACGCTATTGCCGCGCTCTCGTCAGGAAGCGTTGGATTTTCCTCCGAACTCGGCATTGACAGCGCCATAACCTGCCGCGGGGCGCCGGGCGGCATAATCATAGAATCGTCGAATCGGATTGAAGGGATCCTGATAGGACACACAATTGCCGCAGCCGATTATATGAGCATATAAACTCGCTTGAATATACACTTTTTTTCAAAAAACCCTTGCATTTTTATATCGCTTATGGTATAATATCGAATGTTGCTCGAATTATATTTATTTTTAATATGCACGCGCCGTCCGGTGCGTTTAGGAGGTGTCAGAAATGGCAAAATGCAATGTATGCGGAAAAGGCGTCTCGTTCGGACATAATGTTTCACACTCGGTCCGCAGAACAAACAGAACTTGGAAACCCAATATTCGCAAGGTTAAAGCTGTAGTCGGCGGAACACGCGCAACAGTTTCGGTTTGCGCGCGCTGCTTGCGTTCGGGCAAAGTCACCCGCGCTTGAGAACTTGAGTTTTATTTGGTTTTATACCGAGACATAGGCAGACATTTTTTTGTCTGCCTTCTTTTCATTCCCGAGTATGGCTGATGGAGGTGAGATAAATGCTTGCAATTGCCGACTGCCGGCTACCTCGCGACATCATAGCGTCACTCATGTCGCACGGCTTTGAGCCCCTGCTCCTGCCCCC
>JBNRMS010000047.1:0-2903 GCA_050309735.1 Eubacteriales bacterium | reverse complement strand
GTATTGACAAGGGCGTGTCTTTCTAGTATAATATTATACAAATATTCAAAATACCCGGCAGGTTCCGGTTTTATAGGGGGATGGTACGTCGAATGGACGGCGATGGAAGTTGGTTACTTATAGTCTTTTTTATTACGTTTGTAGTTTTAGGCGCTTATTTTGCGGGGTGTGAAAGCGCATTTTCCGCGATGAACAAAATCCGCATCAAAAGGCGCGCAGAGGATGGTGACAGAAGAGCTAAGAAAGCTAATTATATTGCTAACAATTTTGAAAAAGCAATCACAACTATTTTAATAGGAAACAATATTACGCATATTGCCGCTTCCTCGATCGCGACTATTTGGGTGCTGCGCGCTTGGAATGCGGGTCTTTTTGGTAATATTCAGTACAAAACTTTGACGGTGTTGTCTACCGTCGTAATCACGGCAATTGTATTTCTTTTCAGCGAGATGATTCCGAAAGCCTTCGCAAACGACCGTAGCAATTTTATCGCGGTTACGGCGGCAGGCTCTCTTCATATGCTGATGAAAGTGATGACGCCGATCTCGGCCTTTTTCACTCTCATAAGCACCTCTGTATCAAAGCTTTTCGCTGCCGAACAAACGCCCTCTATAACAGAGGATGAGCTCTACGATATCATTGAAACTATCGAGGATGAGGGCGTGTTCGACGAAGAACAGAGCGACCTTTTTAAGTCTGCGCTTGGTTTCTCGGAAACCACCGCGGCCGATGTAATGACTATGCGCGGTGACATCTGCGCACTTGACATCGGTATGACAAACATTGAAATTTTGAAAGAAGTGCTTGCGAGCAAACATTCGCGCCTTCCGGTTTACAGCGGAACGCTCGACAATGTGCTTGGCACGCTGCAGATACGAACCTTTCTCAAAGAATATTCAAAAAACCCGAAAGTCGATGCAAGAAAGCTGCTGACTCCGCCCTTCCGCGTCGGGGCAGACGCTAAAATCGACTATCTGCTCTCGGTTATGAAACAGAAAAAGACACATCTTGCCCTTGTTACCGACGAGTCTGGCTCAATTCTCGGACTTGTGACCATCGAGGACTTCCTTGAGGAGTTGGTCGGCGAGATTGGGGATGAGGACGACGTGGTTGATCCCGATTTTGTAAAGCTTGGCGGAAACCGCTTTCTTGTCAACACAAAACTGCACGTCGGAGACGTCTTTGGGCGGATGGGAGTTGTTTCTTCAAACAGTTTAATTTCCTCTCGCTCGATTGCCTCCTGGGTATCCGAATCCTTGGCAAAAACTCCCGAGGAGGAGGATATCTTCATGTATGACAACATAGAGGTTACAATCGAAAAAATAGAGGACGGGAAAATAGAGCAGGTTATATTTAAGGTCTGCCCGGCTGCACCCGCTTCCGACATAGATACGGTTAACCTGCAGGTCGCACACGCCATCTCTCAGAGAGGGGAGGGTGCTTAATTATGTGGCCTTATTTTATTATAATACTTATGCTTATTCTGTCGGCCTTTTTTTCAGGCTCGGAAATTTCCTATAACACCTCAAACAAGCTGCGGCTTAAAAAGTCGGCCGAGGCAGGCAGCAAAACCGCCGCGCTGGCGCTCAGCATAAGCGAAAACTTTACAAAAGCACTGTCTGCCATACTTATTGGAAACAACCTTGCAAATATCGCGGCCTCGTCAGTCTCCACCATTATTATAGTCAACCTTCTGCTTGCGCTCGGCTTTGGCGAGAGATCCGACGCGCTTGCGTCGGCAATCGCAACTGCTGTGATGACGGTCATCATCCTTATCTGCGGAGAAATAGTCCCGAAAATTCTTGCAAAGCAGCACGCCGACAGAGTTGTGCGCTGGGTTGCTTATCCGGTTAAGGTGCTCACTATTATTCTCTGGCCGGCTGTGATGATTGTAATGCTGATTATCAATCTTCTTCGCAAACTCTGGGGCGGGGACAAAGACACCGAGGAGCCCTCGGTGACCGAGGATGAGCTTTACTCAATTATCGACACCGTGGAAGAGGAAGGTGTGATTGATGAGGAGAAGAGCGAACTGCTCCATTCGACGCTTGAATTCCACGAAACCACTGTCGAGGAGATTATGACCCCGCGAATCGATCTTGTGTCAATTGATATCGAAGATGCCGATAAGTCTGCGGCCGAGATTATCGAGGGCTCTCCCTTCTCACGTATACCGGTTTTTGAGAACTCTATCGACAATATAATAGGCGTTCTCTACCTTAATCATTACTATAAAAACACGATTACCCACGACAAATCAAACCTTCGCGATATTCTGATGCCCCCCTGCTTCATACATAAAACCATGAAGCTTCCGGCGGCGCTTAAACTCCTGCGCACAAGGCAAACCCATCTGGCGATAGTTATCGACGAATTTGGGGGAACGCTGGGCGCTGTTACAATGGAGGATATACTTGAGGAACTGGTCGGCGACATATGGGACGAGAGCGACGAAATAGTCGACATGATTGTAAAAACCGGCGAAAACGAGTACGAGGTCAGCGGCGACATGAATATTGACGACCTGCTCTCGCACCTTGATGTCTCCTCAAAAGATTTTGAGTGTGAATACTCAACTGTCGGCGGTTGGGCAATCGAGGCGCTCGATGCAGACCCGCACATCAACGACAGCTTCAGCTATAAAAATATTTCGGCTGTCGTATCGGATATGGATGACATGAGAGTGACAAAGGTGAGAGTCGTTGTCGAACCGATAGAAGATGAGGAAGAATAAAGTAGATAACATATCGCTTGAATCGAGCGTAAAACATAAACAGGTAAATTCTCAAAGTAAATGCAACAGTAGCAAAGGTGTAGCATTAACCGAGAGAAACGCTGGCATTTAATATGAGAAAAGAAGCGGAGCAAGGCGAAAACAGGCGGAAAAAACAGAGTATAAAAGA
>JBNRMS010000046.1:0-9371 GCA_050309735.1 Eubacteriales bacterium | reverse complement strand
CATGTAGGGGGCGGTTTCCATGCCGCCCCGTAATTCAAGACAACCGCTCCCCTTGTAGGGGGCGGGTTCCATGCCGCTCCGGCATTTCTCCTTCATCTCCTATTCCCCGAAATACTCACCGAACACCTTCCCGACAGTGTATGCCGCAACCGAGCCTTGGTGCCCCTGCTCAATTACGCAGACGGCCGAGACTTTGGGGTTGTCGGCGGGGGCGAGGGCGGCAAAAAGGGCATTTTCGCTTTTGGTTGTGCCAACCTGTGCGGTTCCGGTCTTGCCGCCCACGCTCACCGGCACACCTCGAAAATATCCCGGCAGAGTTGCCGAGGAGGTGACCACCCGCCTCATGGCGTCGAGCAGCGTCTTTCTGTGCGCCGCGCTGAGCGGGGCTTCGCTAAGAGTGGTCGGAGGTTCGGGCGGCGCGGGCTCGGCCGCGAAATCGACCACCGAATAAAGGATTGTGGCCGCCTGCCGCCTGCCGCCGTTTGCTATTGCGGCGATAAACATATTTATTTGCAGCGGCGAGAAAAGATTCTCAGACTGTCCGATAGCGGCGACAATGGTATCTGTCTCAAGCCAGCGTTTGAGGCCGTGCTCGTCGCGATAGTCGGGCCCGGCGAGTATTCCGGTCGCTCCGCCAAGTTCAAATCCGGTTTCCCGGCCGAGGCCAAGCAGCCGGCTGTAGTCGTTGAGCCTGTCAATTCCGAGAATTCGTCCGATCTCATAGAAAAAGTAGTTGCAGGAAACCTCAAGTGCCGTGCCGACATTTATCGGCCCGTGGCTCCTGCCGGTGCTTGTGTAAATCCAGCAGCGGGGCTGATAATCGGGGAAATATGTATATTTCCCGGTGGTGTTAATGATAGTATCCGGCGTTATTGTGCCGTATTCAAGCGCCGCCGCCGCAACCCCGACCTTGAAGGTCGAGCCGGGTGCGTACAGCCCGTTTATCGCGCGGTTAAGCAGGGGAGAGACCTCGGCCTCGGAAAGGGCATCGTAGTTTTCATTATATGTGGCAAGGTCATATGTAGGATGGGATGCCATCGCCAGAACCTGCCCGGTGTCAACCTCCACCATAGTAAAGGCTCCTGCCGCCGCGTCCTCGCCAGTCAGTTTACCCGACGACCGCGCCCTTGCAAGCTCAATATTTGCCAGAAGACTGTCCTCGGCGGCCATTTGCAGGTCAATATCAATAGTCAGCCAAACATCGCGCCCGGCTATCGGCTCGGTCTTTATATACCTGCCGATTATGCCGCCCGATTTATCGTATTCGGTTATCATCACCCCGTCAATCCCGCGCAGGTATTCCTCGAAAATCTTCTCGCAGCCCGAGATGCCGACCATGGCGTTCATCGAGTATCCCTTATCGCGATATTCGGGCCAGTCCTCGGCATAGATTTTGCCGAGCTGGCCGAGTATGTGAGAGGCGTATCCCGGATAGTTATAACGGCGGGAGGCAATCGTCACAATTCTGCCGCCGGGTATGTCGCTCTCGCTTATTGAGGTGATAAGATCAAGTCCTATGTCGCGCGCGAGGGTATAGCTGCCTGTGTCGTAAAATCCGGCGTCTATCATGCTCCAGCGCAGGCGCATTATAAGAAGCGCTTCCTCGGGCGTGCAGATAAGCTTGCCGCCCTCAAGCAGGTCGTATCTTGAGGCGAGATATTTCGCAAGATCTGGCGCCGAGATTGAACTTTTGCGCTTATACCACGCGATTATATCGGCTCTGACCCCCTCGGCATCCTCGCCCCCGACAAATGTCATATCGGGATAGCTTCCGGTAAGGGGGTAATTATCGGCAAGGATTATATCAACTTGAGCCGCCTCGGCTCTTTTGATAAGCTCAAGGAAGGCCTCATTTTCCTCCCTGACCGTGGCGGGGAGCGAAAAATAGTCTATTGTCAGATCGTATGTGTACTCGTTGTTGACCAGCACCCGGCCATGTCTGTCGCAGATGCTGCCCCGCCGGGCTTCAATGGCACTCTCTTTGACAAAGGCAACGTCGGCCGAGGCCGGCGCATATGCCCCGCGATTTATTAGCTGAAGGGAGAGCAGTCTTGCGGTGAATATAAAACAGGCAAGGCAAAAGAAGGCTGCCACCGCGGTTATTCTTAAGTTGGCTTGGCGTCGCTTCATTCCCTTATCCTTTCTCGGGGCAGGCCCCGCTCTCTGCATCATTTATGCCTTTCTACACCAAAGATAAAACCATCACAACGGCACAAACAGTTATCAGCACCACAATACCGGCATTCATATAAACAACCCCCCCGATAGCCTCCCGGGGCAGCTCGCGCCCGGCTTGCTCAAAGCGGATATTCTTTCTATTTGAAATCATCAGCACAAGGCCGATTATCGACAAGGCGAAAAGCGCCATCGAATAAAAGCTCATTATCGCCAAAAAGGGCAGTACCGAGGCGAGGGCCTCGGAAAGTCCTTCTATCTTATCCCCTGTGAAATTCGACAATATATCCTGAATGCCGCTTGAGTTTAAAAGCTCCTCGGGGAGAGACGCCGTCAGCTTTTGAATCAGCCAGGACATCATCACACCATTTAAAAGATTTATTCCCATATGCAAAAAGATTGTATTGCGAATTCGCCCGGTGCGAAGATAGACATAGCCGAGAACTATGCCAAGACCGAAGGCATAAAAGAACTGATAGAAATTGCCGTGAAAGAGGGCGAAGACAAGCGCCGAGAAAATAAGGGCGGTCTTCTCGCCGTAGACCCGGGTGCGGTCAAGCAGGGCCTTGCGAAAAATCAGCTCCTCAAGCACCGGCGCGACAATGCCGACAAGGGCAAGACTGATTATGGGATTTGAATTAACAAGCGTCTTTGTAACTGTGTCCTCGGGGATAATCCCGGTAAAGGCCGCGATTATCGACATTAAAATATTGCTGGCATAGCTCCCAAGATACATTACCGTCGCCGAAACGGCTATCAAGACAAACCATTTGCCCCTCCCCATTTCGCCCTTCTTGGGAGTTGTGCCCGGTATTTTCCGCAGAATAATGAGGAATACCGGCATGGCGATAAGATACATGGTAAAAGACGACACCGCCCACGAAAACCATTCGCTCTGGGCAAGTTCGGGCGCGTATGTGAAGGCCAGCGAGTAAATAAGCTGGGCGACGGCTATCATCAAAAGGAGCATAACGGTTGCCGCGATGCCGATCCGCGAGAAGTGGCGTTTTGCTTCTTTCAGGTCGGGGGAGGGTTTTATGTTGTTGTCCATATCGAGATCCTTTCGGGTTTTGTTATTGACGGGTCTTTATGAATAATAATTTATCATTCTTGATTTTTCATCTTGGTGTCAAAATTAAATTCCGACAAATCCCGTTCAGGCCGGGTGTGCCTCTAAGCTCTGTCTCTGCCTGTGCGTCCGGCAAATTTTGCACAGGCGCGGGCAAGGAGAGCAGCCGGAATGCCGAGGATGAAGGTGAAAAAGAGCTCGGGGATAAGTGTATGGAGGATAAACATCCCCGGCCTTACCTCGGGAAAGGTGGCATATGCGCACACAACAGTGAGAAGAAGGTTGGCAGCCGACACGCCTGCGGCACAGAGCAAGAAGGGGACAGGTGCCCGCGGGAGCAGCCGACACGCCGCGCGGCCGCAAAAATAACCGGCAAAAAACCCCGCCAGAGGCATAAGGGCAAGCTGACTTCCCCCGAGCGCATCAAGCATAAAGCCGGCTGCTATCCCCGAGATCGCCCCCGCATACTCCGAGTCGAAAAATCCGACCGCCGCCACCGCCACCAGCACAATATTCGGCACAACACCACAAAAGAGCGTGATAAAGGGCAGCGAGGTCTGAATAATTATCAAAATATAAAACATAGCCCCGTAAATAATAATCCGCCTGAGAAGAGCCGAGGTGGGGGTGAAGAAAATCCGATGATTTCGGCCGGGGCGCCCCCCCCGGCTCACGGCGCACCCTCCGGCGCCCGGGGTGCGTCGGGCGATGACACGGCGTTAGTCTCTTGGGTGTCGCCCGGAGGTGGGGCGGCCGTCATTTTATACGAGGTGATTATCATCACGCGCGAGAGCTTTTCAAAGTCGACAGACGGCCTTATTGTGATTATATAGGATCTGTCAATAGCGTCGGGCTCGACCGCCTCAACACAGCCGACAATAAGTCCGGCCGGATATATGCTGCCCGTTCCCGAGGTGAGGACTATATCGCCCTCCTCTATCTCCTCGCCCCCTTCGACATATGTCAGCCGGCACAAACCCTCGCTCCGCAGAGAAAAATCGCCGGTGACAAGCCCCGAGGCTCCGTTTCTCTCTATGTATGCGCCGACGGCGGCAGAGCTTTCTATAATCGGAACGACGCGGCACCACGCAAGCCCGGTCTCCTTGACATAGCCGACCACAGCCCCGCCCGACATCACTGCCATTCCCGCTCTGACACCGTGAAGGCTGCCTCGGTTGAGCGTGTATGCCGTCATATAGCTGACCGCCTCGCGACCGATTACAAGAGCGTCGACCAGTTTCCAATCGGCAATAAGATTTTCAAGCCCGAGATATTCGCGGAGCGCCGCGTTTTCGGCCTTTTCGGCTTCGCTTTCTGCAAGCTTGGCGCGCAGCTCCGCGTTTTCGGCGGCAAGAGCGGCATTTTCCTTGGAGAGACGATCAAACTCAGTGAAATATTCAGAAAAGCCCGATATCCCCCCGGCAATTTTCGACGCGCACCAGCGGAAGGGAATCGAGATTGTTCCGAAGATGCTTCGCAGCGGCGACTCAATCCCCATCACCGACAGCACTGTCGCCGAGGTTGAGAGAATGAGCGCGGCGGCAAGGGCAATTATAAAGAATTTGTTTTTCAGAAGCCGCATATCCTCTCTCCTTCGCTTTTTTCGATGCCGCGCCCCGCCGCTCGGCTAATATCTAAAATAATTATTGTCTTGCTCACGCTCTATAGCGCACATATCTTGAGGCTGCAGGATTTCCAAGGCACCAGAAGATGCCGCGGCTCACGCATTCGGGAAGGTGGGGCGAGCGGGTTGTGCGGATACCCGTTGCTTTGGTTATCAATTCGGGCAGCCCTTCGAGCAGAGCTCCTCCGCCCGAGAGGACGATCCCCGAGCCGTAAATGTCGGACGCAAGCTCTGTCGGGCTTTCCTCAAGCGTTGTTTTTATCATGCCTATAATCTGCTCAAGCCGCCCCGCGAGAGCCTCGCGGATGTCGGCGCTACTCACTCTGACAGTCGCAGTCAGCCCGCCGCGCAAATCCCGGCCGGCAACCGGCATATCGCCCCGCTCATATTTCGGCCATGCCGACCCAATCTTAATTTTAAGCGTCTCGGCGGTTAGCTCTCCGATAAGAATATCATATTTTTTTCGCAGGTGCTGCACAATGGCGCGGTCAAATTCGACCCCGCCGACCCTTAGTGATTCGGAGACGACGATCCCGCCCATGCTCATCACGGCGCTCTCTGTACACCCACCCCCGATGTTGACAATCATGCAGCCTCGCGGCCCCGCAACAGGCATTCCGGCGCCCAGCCCCGCCGCCAGCGGCGACTCGATGATAAAGACCTGCCGCGCCCCGGCGTCATAAACCGTGTCTTCAAGCGCGCGGCGCTCGACCTCGTTTATATTACAGGGAACCGACACCACAACATCGGGGCGGCGAAAGAGAGAAACGGCCTCAAGTCTTGTAAAATAGCGCTTGAGCATTCTCACCGCCGCCTCAGGCTCGGCAACCACCCCGCCCTGAACCGGACGGTATGCCTCGATTGTGTCGGGCGTTTTACCAAACATTTTTCTGGCTCCCGCGCCAAGCGCAACAGTTCTTCCGCTTTTTTTGTCAAGAGCGACGGCGGTGGGAGCGGCAAGGACTATTCCCTTTTCCTTAGTGATAATTCTTGTGTTAGAGCTGCCAAAATCCAGCCCAAGCTGTTTTACCATCGCGCGTCCTCCCTTCTTTTTCTATTATATTTAATAATTAACTTAAGATAACTCCTGGCCTGCCGCATTTTTTGACATATTCGACATATTTGACATATCGGAAATATCGCAAAGGCTTATTCCAAACTCGCGCAGGAGAAGCTCGGAGAGCTTCCTTACCGGCAGGCCGACAACTGTAAAATAGTCTCCCACAATACCCTCTATAAAGAGGGCTGCCGCCCCCTGCACCCCATATGCACCGGCTTTATCGGCATACTCGCCTGTGTCAAGATACCACTCTATCTCGCGCTCGCTCATCTTTGCAAAACGAACCTCGGTTTCGGACAGGTCTGCCGCCTCGCGGTCGCCCCAAATCACCGCAATCCCCGAGAGCACTGTGTGCGATTTCCCCGACATTGAGGCAAGCATTGCTCTTGCGTCGGCGCGGTCTTTTGGTTTGCCGAGTATTTCCCCGCCGCAAAGAACTACTGTATCTGAAGCGATAATGAGGGTGTCGCTGATATCGGCGCCCTCCCGGGCAAGAGCCGAGCGAGCGGCCCGGACCTTCCTCTTCGACAGCTCAAGCACAAGGGCGGCGGGAGATTTTATGTCTGCACTCTCGTCGGCATCGGGTAAGACAACATCAAACTCAATGCCAAGGCTAAGGAGAATTTCCTTTCTTCGGGGCGATTGCGACGCGAGAATTATATTCATTATTTGTTTGTTATCCTTTCGGTAAACACTTCGGGGGCTTATTATTGTAATATTGTTTGGTTTATGGAAGGGTTATTCGCAATTGTTTGTTTTAATTCAGGGAGAATAAGGGCAACCGACCCTGTGGGTCGCCGGTTATTGCATGTCTTTCGCGGCGGCTATTCCTCACTCTTGTCCTTTTTGAACAAGGCTATACTCGCAGCCGCCAGCGCCGAGAGCGACAAAAACAGAACCACGCCCCAGATTATTGCCTTTCTTATGTATTGATGCGCATCTTCTGTTCTTCCGAAGGGCTGGGTGGTTTGCTCCTCGGTCCGGGGTTCGGTAGCAGGCTCTGTAAAAGGCTCGGTTTCGGTGACCGGCGGGTCTGTCACCGGCGCGGGTTGGGTGGTGACGGGCGGGGTCGTTTCGATTTTTCTGAAGGTAAGCGTAACGCTCACGTCATGCGAGGGCATGATGAAGGAGGCTCCCTTCTCGCCCTTTGACATAAAGTCAATCCCCCCGCTAATACCCCATTCGAGAATCTCGTCTGACGAGGGCGAGGCGGCGGGCCGGAGCTCTACTAAGTCATTCGGATAATAAAGTCCGCCGCCCGATGCTCCGGGGGCGCTGACAGTATACATCTCGGTCAGCCAGCGCCCGTCGACAATCTTATATGCCATTCTCCGCTCGCCCACATAATCGCCCGCCCCCGAAAAAATCAGCTCTACGCGGTTGTAGTCGGGATTATAAATCTCTGTATATGTGTAGTCAACTCCGAGTGTGAGCGCGCCACCCCGGAAGGTGATTCCGGGCGAGGTCATCATGCTGCCTCTGGGCATCCCGGTGTCGATAATCGGCTTTATCTCTGCAAATTCAATATGATATCTGAAATAGCTCTCCTCGCAGCCGGTGCAGCGGAAGGTTTCAATCCCGTCAACCATACCGGTGCTGACGAAATTATGCTCTGTCCTCGGGTAGCGCTCGATATAGCTATCGCCGCAGAAGGGGCAGAAAAACTCAGACACCCCCTCATGTCCGCAGGAAATCGGCTTTATAATTTTCTCAATGTAAAAGCTGTCACACTCGCCCACAATCACGGGATAGCCGATATACTCGGGCGGGCTGCCGTTTGGATACCATTTCCCGCCCGACAGAGACCAGCCCTCGGTGCTTGTGAGGTACACCTTCATGTTCTCAACCCCGGCAAAGGATATCAGCGAATTTATCGAATTTTTATATTCGCAGGACGGCTCTCCTCCCCCACAGATAAACTCCGAGAGAGAGGTGCAGCCCGCAAAGGCCTCAGGGCCAATAATTTCAACACTTCCGGGCAGTTCCACCCGCCCGAGCGAGGTGCAGCCAAAAAAAGCGGCCGATCCGATTCTCTCTACCCCCTCGGGGATTATTACAGAGCGCAGCGAGCTGCAATTTTTAAAAAAATTTTGCCCTATGTCACCCTCAAGCGAGCGGGGCAGCCTGATATATTCAAGCGAGGTGCAAGACGCAAAAGCCGCGTTTCCGATAATTCTCACCCCGTCGGGCAGAACAATCACTCTCGCCCCCGTGCCCCCTTCCGCGTCTGGCGAAAAAGCGCCCTCGCCAATAGCAATAACCTTTTTGCCGCCAATCACAGAGGGAACAACAATAGCCTCGGCTCCGCCCGGGCAGGATGTGATTCTGATGCCTGTGCCAAAGGCGGCATATTTCAGGCTTGAGACCGGCAGGCTCGGCGAGAAATCAAGCTTATCTTCAGAAGCCCTTATCGCTGCCGCCGAATCTGCATATGCATAAACCTTCGCGCCGCCAAAGCAGCCCACCCCGTATACCGCCGAATCTGTGTCCGCCGGATTTGCGGCAACAATAAAATCAAGAGAAGTGCAACCCCAAAATGCCCTCTCTCCGAGTGAGGCCAGTCCCTCGGGCAGATAGACATATTCGAGCGAGGAGCAGCCGGCAAAGGCTGTCTCTCCGATTGAGGTTAAAGAGTTTGGCAGGCTTAGCGACACAAGAGCCGAGCAATCCTCAAAGGCCGAGGCGCCAATCTCGCGCAATCCCTCGTATATGTAAAGTTCCTTTATCTCATTATGACCCGAAAAAAGATTTTCGCCCAGCGCGAAAACCGGCCTGTTGTCAAGCGTGTCGGGTATTGCAACCCGGGTTGCCTTCCCGTTATAGCCGGTAATTGTAACTCCTCCGTCGGGTCTTAGCGCATATTCAAAATCCCGAACCGTGCCGCCGCGAGGCGCTGTGGCACTCAGCGCGAGTGACGCGGCCAGAAAAAGTGCCGCAACAAAAAATATCTTTCCCGCCCTTATAATTTTCACGATTTTTCCTGTTTTAAACCTGCAATTTGCCATTTGCTAAAATTTCCATTTTCCCAATTTGCAATTTTTTATATGCAATTTGAAGTTTATTTCATCTGATGCTTTTTGTATATACAATTTGAAGTTTATTTCATTCCGGTTGAGCCAAATCCGCCCTCTCCCCGCCGGGTCTGGTCGAGCGATTCAACCTCAATCAGGCTTGCGGCAAGCACCGGCATAAACATAAGCTGAGCCACTCTGTCGCCGTCTGCAACAGTGAAGTCGACATCGGTTGTATTTGTGAGGCCAACCTGTATCTCGCCCCGGTAGTCCGAGTCGATAACGCCTATTCCGTTTGTGAGCGTTATCCCATGCTTTATCGCAAGGCCGCTGCGCGCCGCCACAATGGCAACCACGCCTCTCGTCTCGGGTGATATTGCAAGCCCTGTCGGGATAAGCACCCGCCCCCCCGCTGGGATGACGACACTTCCC
>JBNRMS010000045.1:0-7082 GCA_050309735.1 Eubacteriales bacterium | reverse complement strand
GAGGAATTTCGATGAACAATTCAGAGAGGGGCGCCGGAAATAATTATTTCAGAGCGCTTGAGCGGCGTCGGGGGAGGGTTACACATATAACACCGGCCCGAGTGTTTTTCAGACGAATCGGAAACCGGCTTGACGCGGCGATGGGCTATCTTGTTACCGTTGCGGCCGGGGCGGCAGTCGTCACGCTGCTGGCGGGGATTGCTGCCTTTTCGCTTGTGGTGCTGCCCGACCGAGACCGAGTGGCGCGGGTGACGGTTCCCGACCTCACCGGTCGTATTTACCACGAGGGCGACGCTGACAGCCAACTTTTCGAGGTGGTGCTCGAACACAAATTCGACAGTTCGGCGCCGGCAGGCACTGTCATCGCGCAGTATCCGGCGGCCGGCGCCGCCAGAATGGTCAAAGTAGGCGAGCGGCGCTGTATTCTGACGCTAACGCTCAGTCGAGGGGGAGAGACCCTCATTCTTCCCGACTGCGTCGGCATCAGCTCAGCGCAGGCCGAGCTTGAGCTGCGGGCGCTCGGGTTTGATGTTATAACCGAAAAGATATACAGCAACACAATCAAAGCCGGGATAGTCATATCGACCGCTCCGTCGGCCTATTCAGACGTACCA
The DNA here is from genome assembly GCA_050309735.1 of Eubacteriales bacterium. Classification (GTDB taxonomy): domain Bacteria; phylum Bacillota; class Clostridia; order Oscillospirales; family CAG-272; genus UMGS1002. The sequence goes on along the minus strand of JBNRMS010000045.1, from coordinate 6,468 downwards.
GCGGGAGGCACTGTTACCCTTTATGTAAGTCTCGGACAGGAGCTTGCCACAGTAGTTGTCCCGGCGCTGACCGGCCTTGGAGAAACCGCTGCCATAACTAAAATTCTCTCGCTCGGCCTTTTGGTGGGAGAGACAGAATACGTCAAGTCAAATAAACCGGCCGGAACCGTAATAGGCCAGAGCGCTTCCTTCGGAAGCACTCTTCGTGAGGGCTCTAAAATTTATCTGACGGTAAGTCTTGGTGGAGGGTGAGATGGGCGCTCTATGCTTTTCACACTTAATTTCGCACTGCTCTCTATCTCTCTTTCGCGGGCAAACCCTCCGGGATTCCTAAAATCTATTTGAGCCGCTCCCCGGGCGGCATGGGAGTTTATAATATGATAGAATACAGCGGAAGAATAATCGGCAGCGTCGGCGGGATTTACACCGTCGCCGCCGATTCACAGACCCCCCTGGGGCGGCTGATAAACTGCCGGGCCAGGGGGCTTTTCCGCCATAAAAATGAAAAACCGCTTGTCGGGGACTTCGTTCTTGTTACCATTGAAAACGACGATGACCCGTCAAGCGCCCTGATAAGCGAAATCCTTGAGCGCAAAAATTCGCTCATCCGTCCGCCGCTCTCTAATCTTGACTACATATTCGTCACTCTGGCGGCGTCCTCGCCCGAGCCCGACCCCGAAACCGCCGATCGCCTTGTTGCAATCGCTGAATTCAATCGCATCACGCCGGTTATAGTCATAGGAAAAAAAGAGCTTGATCGCGAGGAGGCGGCGAGCCTTGAGAAGATATATCGTCTTGCGGGATTTGATGTTTTCAGTCTTAGCTGCCACACAGGCGAGGGGATAGACAGCATTCGGAATTTTGTAGAGGAGACGCTGCCCGGACACACTGCCGCCTTTGCCGGAGCCTCTGGAACGGGCAAGTCCACGCTGATGAATCTGCTCTTCCCGGAGCTTGAGCTTGAGACGGCGGGCATTAGCCGCAAGACCAAGCGCGGGCGGCACACCACCCGACGCGTCACCCTTTATCCGGTGCTCGGAGGAGACGACCTATCTTCTTGCGGATTTCTTGCCGATACGCCGGGCTTTTCGCTGCTCGATTTCGAGAGATTTGATTTTTTCACAAAGGAAGACCTGCCCCACACATTCCGCGAATTCTCCGAGCATATCGGTTCCTGCCGATTTACCAAGTGTTCCCACACAAAAGAAGAGGGCTGCGCCATACTCAACGCCATGCACGAAGGGAAAATTTCCGAATCGCGGCACCGCAGCTATGTGAATATCTATGGCATCTTGAAATCTAAAAACTTTTGGGAAGAAAAATAGATTTTCAGATAGTGAGTTTTTTGATTATGCCCTCTTAAGGATGGCTGCAGACGCCAAACCTGCACAATCCTCAAAAGCCTCGGGAATTATCCTCAAAAGCAACGAAAGGAATCAAGCAAATTTAAAATGAAAGCCTTTATTTATCTTGCCGGCAGCGTCTGTCCGGAAAATATCACCGAACACCCAAAGCCGGGCGACCTCACCATCGCCGCCGATTCGGGTTATCTCACCGCCGCCACTCTTGGCGAGAGGATCGACATTCTTGTCGGTGACATGGACTCACTGGGCGATTATAAAATTCCAAAAGATACCGAGGTGATAAGTTTCCCGCCTGAAAAAGATCTGACCGACGCGCAGCTTGCTGTTGAAACCGCCATCGCGCGCAGCGCCGACGATATAGTCATTGTCGGTGGGCTTGACGGCAGGCTTGACCATACCCTCTCGGTGATCTCTATACTTGAAGATATGGAAGGGCGCGGCGTGCGCGCCATAGCCCTTAACGGATATGACCGCATCCGCTTTATAAAGAGCACCAGCACCCTGATTCCGAGGAGCGGTTATAAATATATCTCTGTTATCGCCCGAGACGAAAAAATCAAAGGGCTGTCGATTGAGGGCTGCAAATACCCCCTTGACAACACCAAACTTGACCGCCGCCTCCAGTATGCAATCTCAAACGAAATCGACGGAAACTGCGCACTTATCTCTGTGCGAAAGGGCGGCATTCTTATTGTTGAGAGCCGGGATAGATAGCCGTTTTTCTTTTATATAATATGCAAATCAGAAGATTTGCCCGAAATCCGCTATGTCGCAACAATGTTGAGACTTATAGGATAACTTCATTTGCATCTATGACTTAGTGCAAATATTGGCAGGTTTCAGCGAAACCTGCTATGTCGCAACGAAATGCAAACACATAGGATAACTTCATTTGCGACTAAGGTATAATCAACCACAACCCCCGGCGCATATACTTAAACCAGAGATATATCGTCCTCGGGGTCTCCGAGCAGACATATCGCGTCAGGTTCGGCCATACATATGAGCATTCCCCTTCCCGGGCCTGAATTTGAAGAAAGGGTATGGTCATCAGATGAAAATTGTCGTTTTCCGCTCGCCTTCGTTTTTCGCGCCCTTCCTGCGGAGGTTCTTCGGAATCAGAAAAAACAGGAAAAACAGAAAAAGATAAAGAGCAAGGGATGCCGCGCGGCATCCCTTGCTCTTGTTCTATTTCTTTTTATTGGCTTTATGCTTAGCCTCTTTTTGCAACCTCATCAAGGTAGGAAGCAATGGCGGCTTCATAATCCGCGGTGGAGGTGTTGGTCGGCATCTCGCCCAGTCCTGTCCAGATGGCGATGTTATCAAGGTAGCCATCAATGGTGGTACCAAGCTTAAGCGCAACGCCATAAGCCTCGATAAGTCCCCAGTAGAGGAAGCCGGCCGCCGAAGGATCGGCCTTAGAAACGCATACAAAGGTGGGGTTGGCTGCACTGTTGTCGCGGAGCCAGACTGTCGGTCCGTTCTCATAGCTTGCCTGATATCTGATTGTTATCCATTTATCCTGGCAGGCCATAACAGTGGCATCATAATCTGTGCCGAAAAGCTTCTTGGCAACAGTTGAGGTACCGTCAGCATCCGATTTGTCGGCCGCGTAGAAATCTCCCGCGACATCATATGTCTGCCAGCCGCCGACATACCTAGTCTGGTTGTTAGCCGAGCCAGCCATGCGGAGGTGGAAGGAGTTATATGAGTCTCTGCCGTCAAAGTTCAGAAGAATAACGGCATAACGCTCGGAGTTACCCGAGGAGGTGTATTTCAGGTCATACTGAAGTGTGTAGTCGCCCTGATGAGCCGAAATCATATAGTCCCCGTCAATCATGTGAACATACGAGTCTGCCGCGCCGGTTATATTGTTCACAAATTTCAGGGTGCCGTCTTCAATCGTATAGGTTCCGGTGTTGTCCTTGAGCGCGCCGTCTGCCGTGTTGAGAATCTTCCAGCCAAGAGCAGACATAGTAGCATCATTGTCGGCGGTGTTCGGATAACCGTCGAAATTCTCAAAGTAAACCATCGCACCAATAGGAGCAACCGGAACTTCAATCGGAGGTTCGGTAACCACGGGTGGAGCGGTTGTTACGGGCTTTGTCGTTACAGCTTTTGTGGTATCGGGCGTTTTCGTGGTTTCATCACCGGGAGCATCGGTCGCTCCGGGTGCATTTGTGGACGGTACAGTTGTGTCGTCGCTTCCTTCGCCGCCGCCGCAGGCCACAAGGCTCATGAGCGCCATCGAAAGCACAAGAATGAAAATAACAAGCTTTTTCATAGATTAACCTCTCTTTGTCATATTATTAATGCCTCGCGCATTTTATTCTGATTAATGATATCATATGCAACTACTTTTGTCAATGAATTTTAATCGGGTTAAATGGCAATATCTTTACTTTTGTCAAATTTGCCTAATAACATAAGGCTTTTTTGTGCATTATGAAAAATTTCTCAGTCTTTATATTTCGACCTTTAAATATCGCCGCGTATTATAAGTTATGGCTGATATAGCGAATTTTGCTTTTATAAGGCCTGTTTATTGCTTGATTTCCTCCATAACATAGGCCTCAAGGATATCGCCAATCTTAATATCTCCGAATCTTTCAAGTCCTATTCCACATTCATATCCCGCCGCAACTTCTCGAACGTCGTCTTTAAAGCGGCGCAGCGATGCAATTTTATCCTCGAAAATAACCACTCCGCTGCGGAGCACGCGAATGAGCGAGGAGCGGGTAATCTTGCCGTCTTGAATATAGGAACCTGCAATAATCCCGGCATTTGGAACGCGGATAGTCTGCCTGACCTCGGCGTGTCCCAAAACGACCTCTTTGTATTTCGGTGCGAGCATACCCTTCATGGCCAGCGTAATCTCGTCGATACATTCGTAAATCACGCGGTATGTGCGTATCTCAACGCCCTGGCGCTCGGCCGAATCGAGAGCTGCCTTATCGGGGCGAACGTCGAAACCGACAATTATAGCGTTTGACGCTGCTGCAAAGGTGACATCTCCTTCATTGATGCCGCCCGCGGCTGCGTGTATCACCTTGACACTGACCTCTTCGTTTGAAATCTTCTCAAGCGAGGCCTTAACCGCCTCTGCAGAGCCGTCAACATCGGCTTTGACAATAATATTGAGAATTTTGACTCCCTCGGAAATCTGCGCGAAGAGGTCACCGAGGTTAGCACGCGCGTTTGCCTTGAAGGTTTCTTCCTTAGCCTCGGTGCGGCGCTGATCGGCAAGCGTTCTTGCCATCTTCTCGTCCTCAACGGCATTGAACTCATCTCCCGCCGACGGAACCTCGGAAATACCGATAATCTCGACCGGAACCGACGGCCCTGCCGCCTTCACCGTTCGGCCGGTGTGGTCGGTCATCGCTCTGACGCGTCCGACCGAAGTTCCGGCGATAACCACGTCGCCGCTTCTCAGCGTGCCGTTCTGAACCAGCACTGTCGCGACCGGTCCGCGCCCCTTATCAAGCTTTGATTCGATAACAATACCCTTTGCCCGGCGGTTGGGGTTTGCGCGATATTCTTTAATCTCGGCTACAAGCAGAACGCTCTCGAGCAAATCGTCAATTCCCTTGCGCGTTATAGCCGAGACAGGAACGCAGATAACGTCGCCCCCCCAGGCCTCGGGAACGATATTGTATTTTGTCAGCTCCTGCATGACCTTATCGGGGTTGGCCGTGGGTTTGTCTATTTTATTTATCGCCACGACAATCTCGATCCCCGCTTCTCTTGCATGGTTTATCGCCTCAACAGTCTGGGGCATAACACCGTCGTCGGCGGCAACGACAAGTATTGCAATGTCTGTTGCCTGCGCGCCGCGCGCGCGCATTGCCGTGAAGGCCTCGTGCCCGGGGGTATCAAGGAAGGTGATCTCGCGCCCCTTTGCCTTGACGCGATATGCACCTATATGCTGTGTGATGCCTCCGGCTTCGGCCGAGGTAACATTTGTATGGCGAATGGCGTCGAGCAGCGAGGTTTTTCCGTGGTCGACATGCCCCATCACGCAGACGACCGGCGCACGCTCGACTAAATCTTCCTTGCTGTCCTCGGCCTCGTCAAAGAGTTTCTCCTCGATTGTCACGACCACCTCTTTTGTGACCTTTGCTCCGAGTTCATCGGCGACAAGGTAAGCGGTGTCAAAATCAATATACTGGTTGACCGTAACCATCATGCCCATCATCATCAGGCGCTTGACAACCTCGCTCGCGGTTACCTTCAGGCGCGAGGCAAGCTCTCCAACGCTGATTTCGTCGGGAATGGTGGCGTGAACCGGTTGTTTCTTTATCGGCATCGACCGTTTTTGTGCAAAACGCTGATTTTTCTGGTAAGACGATCCGCCCCGACCGCCGCGTTTTAGCTTTTCGCTGCCGCCCCTCAGATCTCTTATGGATTCGGGGACTATATTGTCAATTCTGTCATCGTATTTGGCAAGGTCAACAGCGGTGCCTCTGGTATCGACTATCCGGGTGCCTCCCTGCCCGTCCTTTTTCGGGCCCTGACCGCGCACTATCGGCTTAGGCTGGAATTTTTGCTTAGGCGGCCCCTGATATTCACGCTCGGGCTTTTTGCCCTGCCCCGCCGGACGATTGCCCTGATATGAGGTCTGCCCCGCCGGGCGATTGCCCTGATATGAGGTCTGCCCCGCTGGACGATTGCCCTGATATGAGGACTGCCCCGCTGGACGATTGCCCTGATATGAGGTCTGCCCCGCCGGACGATTGCCCTGATATGAGGACTGACCCGCCGGGCGATTGCCCTGATATGGAGTCTGCCCCGCCGGGCGGTTGCCCTGATATGAGGTCTGCCCCGCCGGGCGCTCCTGCTGTCCGGCCTGATGGTTTCTGCCGTCGGATCCTCTCGGCTGCTCGGTAGCCTTCGGCTGCTCGGTGGCCTTCGGCTGCTCGGCTCCTCTCGGCTGCTCGGTAGCCTTCGGCTGCTCGGTGGCCTTCGGCTGCTCGGCTCCTCTCGGCTGCTCGGCTCCCTTCGGCTGCTCGGTGGCCTTCGGCTGCTCGGCTCCCTTCGGCTGCTCGGCTCCCTTCGGCTGCTCGGCTCCCTTCGGCTGCTCGGCTCCCTTCGGCTGTTCGGCTCC
>JBNRMS010000044.1:0-32466 GCA_050309735.1 Eubacteriales bacterium | reverse complement strand
ATTACATTATACTATAATCCTAAATTTTTTCAAGTATCATTGCGGTTTTCGGCTGTTATATTATTATTTTCGGCTACGTTCGGTCGGTTTTCTTGACCGAGAGTTTGTTTCAATATATAATATATCTTAGTGTATTATCCGAATTTTTTTGTATGGAGACATGGAAAGGAGAAGCATGAAAAAACTATTAGCGCTAATCCTCGCGCTTTTGACCCTCACTATCGCCTTTTCGGCTTGCGCCGAAACCGATGAGGACGGCACAGACACCACCGTATCCCAGTCGGGTGACTATTCCTCGGATACTGAAGCCTCAACAGTCGACGCCGACGGGTATATCATTGACAACCTGCCCGAAGACCTGAATTTTAACCAAACAGTCACAATCCTTTACTGGTCTGACGTTGAGGAGCCCGAATTCACGGTAGATAATCTTACCGGCGAGATAGTCAACGATGCAATTTACAACCGCAACCTTGAAACAGAGCGACGCCTCGGAGTAACGCTTAACTGGGTCGGCACCCTCGGGAATTTCGACAACCAAAAAAACTTTATTTCAAAAGCCTTAAACAGCATAAGCTCGGGCGGAGACTATGATATCTTTGCGGGCTACAGCATGACAGGAGCGACCCTGGCCGTCAACGGCTACGCGCAGGATCTCCGCTCGCTGAATTATCTCGATTTCGATATGCCCTGGTGGCCTGAGTCTCTTATCGGAAAAGCCACAATCGGCGACAAACTTTATTTCGCGTCGGGCGATATCTCTACTAATATGCTCCACATGATGTATGCCGTATTCTTCAATAAGCAGATGATTGCCAATCTCATGCTTGAAGATCCCTATGCACTTACCGACGAGGGGAAATGGACGTATGGCAAGATGTTTGAAATGGCCTCCGGGGTCTATTCCGATCTTAACGGCGACAATAGGTCCGACTCAAACGACCGCTTCGGATTCTGCACCGCCGCAATCCATTTCGACGCCTTCTTTACCGGCGCCGGACTTAACACAGTCGAGAAGGAAGCCGGAGACCGGCTCATCGTCTCGCCGACCTTCAACTCGGAAAACACAGTAAAGCTGCTTGAAGATGTATGCAAATTCATGTGGGACAGCGGAGACGCTTTGTACGGACAAACCGGCGCGGCTTTCGTGCTAAACGAAACTCTCTTTACTATGGATCGCTCATATATGGCGCTGCGGCGGAGAGAGGAGCTTACCTTTGAATACGGTATAGTTCCGGTTCCTAAATTTGATGAAGCGCAGGAACAATATGTTACCTGTCTCGGATTCCCATACACAATGTACACAATATCGGTTGCCTCAAAAAACCCCGACATTGCCGCTGCAACCCTCGAATGCCTCTCCTCCGAGGGCTATAGAAAAACCACTCCAATGCTCTTTGAGACAACCATGAAGTACAAATACACCACCGATAATGATTCGGCGCGTATGTACGACATAATCCGCGAGAGCATCAGCATTGATATCGGCCGAATTTTCACAACCGAGCTTAATAACCTTTCATATTCAATCTTCCGCTCAGCCTGTCAAAACAATGCCGCATCCTCCTGGGCTGCCTCCTACAGAGGAAACGGTATAGTTTTCCAGGGGCTTCTTGAGAAGATTAACACAAGTCTTGAAGAATTGAAGACTTAAATTAACAGAAATACACAGGGAACTTCTTTTTAGCAAAGAAGTTCCCCGTTTTTTATTGATTAGCCGGCGACAACCCTCATAAAGCTCTTTTTCCCGCGTTTGAATATCTTGCCGTCGCTAAGCTCGGCGATCGTGTAGGATGTCTTGATGTCAGTCACCTTATCGCCGTCGACCGACACCCCTCCCTGTTCGAGCGCACGACGCGCCTCGGAGCGCGAGGACACAAGACCGGATCTGACTAAAACAGTGATAATATCAATCACGCCGTCTGTAAAATCGGCGCCGCTAAGCGTGAGCGTGGGAATCTCGGCATCAGCGCCCGATCCGAAAAGGGCGCGCGCACCTGCCTCTGCTTTTTTAGCTTCGTCCTTGCCGTGGACAAGCGCGGTTAGCTCGTATGCAAGGATTTCCTTTGCCTTGTTAAGCCGCGCTCCCTCCCATGCCTCCATCTCATAAATCTGCTCAAGCGGCAGGAATGTCAGCATTTTTATACACTTTATCACGTCTGCATCACCAACATTGCGCCAGTATTGATAAAAATCAAATGGGCTTGTCTTATCGGCGTCAAGCCAAACGGCGTTTCCGGCCGTCTTGCCCATTTTATTGCCGTTTGAATCAAGGAGCAGGTTGATTGTCAGCGCATACGAGTCTTGACCAAGCTTGCGGCGGATAAGCTCTGTTCCGCCGAGCATATTTGACCACTGATCGTCTCCCCCGCACTGGAGGTTGCAGCCGTATTCCTTATAGAGGACATAAAAATCGTAGCTCTGCATTATCATATAGTTAAACTCGAGGAAAGAAAGACCCTTCTCAAGCCGCTGACGATAGCACTCGGCCGTGAGCATTCTGTTAACGCTGAAATGCGTGCCGATGTCGCGAATAAAGTCAACATAATTCAAGCTTGTCAGCCAGTCTGCATTGTCGACCATAATTGCCTTGCCATCCGAAAAGTCTATAAACCGGCTCATCTGACGCCTGAAGCATTCGCAATTGTGAGCGATAGTTTCCCGTGTCATCATAGTTCGCATATCTGTTCGACCCGTGGGGTCGCCTATAATAGCTGTGCCGCCGCCGATGAGGGCAATGGGTTTGTTTCCGGCATCCTGCAGTCTCTTCATCAGAGTCAGCGCCATGAAATGACCTGCGGTTAGCGAGTCGGCGGTCGGATCAAATCCGATATAGAAAACCGCTCGGCCGTTGTTAATAAGCTCTTTTATCTCATCTTCATTTGTAACCTGCGCAACAAGGCCGCGGGCTTTTAGTTCGTCATAAAGTGTCATAATTATGACCATTCCTTTTAATTATTTCCTAAAATATTATAAACCATATTAATTTATTTGTCAATACGGGGTTAATTATAACAACTGCCGGGGCAGGCCACCGACTAATCCCACGCACTGTTAGGGATACTCCCTCCCTCAAGGCTTGTTAGTGTTATGAATTTGCTGAACATACCCTGAACTCCTATTTTAAAGGAATAGTCTTTATCACCGTGGTATTTGATAAAGCAGCGGTCGCCGCTTATGTTTATTATGTCAATCGAGTGTCCGTTTCCAAAGTCAAGCTCGATTACCTCGTCTTTTTTATCGCCCTCAAGGAAGGCCCCGGTTGTATCGGCATTGGTTATCAGCTTATAAATGTTTGTGCAGTTGTCATCTGACAAGCGGACGTCAACGCCTCGGTATGACGCGCGCAGCGAATCCTCAGACTTAGCGTAGAGCACGTCCTCGGCAAGCACCCATATGAAATTCTGCCACATAGTCTTAACCGACAAATAATAGATTATCGGTGTGCCTATAGCAACAAAGAGGGCTAACGGAACAGCCCATAAGAGGGTGTATTTTATCTTTTCAAATCTAGCCCTTCTGCGGCAGCGCCTGACAAACTTCGGATCATATTGATTACTTGTCATTTTTCACCTTCATCTTTTTATAAGATCAAGAAAACTCACGTCGGTCGGCGTCGTACAATCGACAGCGCATAATTGTGTACCACTCAGCGGTCGGGTCGCCCCTGAGAATCGGCACCCTCTCGCGCAGCGCCGAGATAAGAAGTTCCGGACTCAGATTCTCGGTGTTCCCTGCCGGCAGCATCAGAGAGAGCTGAATTGTGCCCTCGGGCATTGAAACACCGGTCTTAAGCTTCAAAATCATCGGCACAATGTCAATTTCCTTTGTGCCCGACTTTGTTCTTTTAACTGCCATTAGCGGAGAAGTAGTCAAAGCCCTATCGATTTGATCGCGCAATTCTGCCGGGTCGCCCTCGGTCATAATTTCTATTAGATAATCTGCGGCGGCTATATCCGAAAATTTAGTAGTCGGGATATAGACATCTATCGCGTGCAGACCTTGTGTCAGCTCGGCATTCAGCAGTTCTTTTATCGCCTCGCATGAGATATCGCGGTCAACCCTTATGTCAAGCAGCTCACACTTGCTCTCAACCCCCAAGGCAAGGGGTGCCGAAAAAATCATTTTCGCGCGCGGATTGAATCCCTTAGTAAACCAGACCGGAATGCCCGAGCGCGCAAGAGCTCGCGCCATAGTTCGCTGAAGATCAAGATGCGAGATATATTGCAGCCGCCCGGATTTGGCAAACTTTATCCGCACATTGCGCGGAGGGTCGAGCGGGGGTAGCGCCAGAATTTCGGCTCTTGTCATTTTCATGTCTCACCTCCCGGGCAGCAGGTTCGCCTCGCTCCAAAGCTGTCAGCCCCGCAACCCGAGCAGGCCTCGCGACAGCTTGGCGTTGTTCGCCCCTCGTATGCCCGCGCCCTCTCACGCAGTAAAAATTTCCGGGTTACTCCGCAGTCGATAATATCCCACGGAAACACCTCGTCGATGCCATACTCTCTGTTTGCATAAAAGGCAGGGTCTATCCCCGCGCGGCAAAGGACTGATATCCACTTATCATAATTGAAGAATTCGTCCCACGCATCAAAGCGGAAGCCCTCCTCTCGCGCAAGCATGAGCGCGCGCGACAGCCTTCTGTCTCCCCGCGCAAGAACTGTTTCAATTTGCGAAACGCCGGGATCATGATATTGATATTTTATTTTGCGGTCTACAATCCTCTCTCTGAGGTATTCCTGTTTTTTACGCAATAGTTCGGGGGTGTCCTGCGCCTCCCATTGGAATGGGGTGAAGGGCTTTGGAACGAAATTTGAAACGCTGACCGTAACGGTCGGCTGCCTGCCCCGAACCCGTCCCGGGCTGCGGTAATATGCCTCGACAATGTCGGCGGCAAGTTTTGCTATTCCGTCAAGATCATCATATCTTTCGGTGGGCAGACCCTGCATGAAATAAAGCTTTATCGAATTCTTCCCGTATCCGAAGACCACTCCGACCGCACGCATGATGTCCTCCTCGGTAACATTTTTATTTATAACGTCGCGCAGGCGCTGTGTTCCCGCCTCGGGCGCAAATGTCAGCGCCGAGGAGCGAACCGAAACCACCCTCTCCATCAAGCCCTCGGAAAAGCTGTCTACCCGCAGCGAGGGCAGAGAAAGCCCGACCATATTGTCGTCTGTCCATTCGAGCAGCGCGCCGGTCAGTTCGCGAAGCCCTGAGTAATCGCTTATCGACAATGACGACAGCGAGACCTCGTCATATCCCGTTGCCTCATAGAGCGCCCGCGCCTGCTTGTCCAGGAGTTCGGGCGATTTTTCCCTCATCGGACGATAAACCATCCCCGCCTGACAGAAACGGCAGCCGCGTATGCAGCCACGAGCCACCTCAAGCATTATCCGGTCGTGAACAGTTTCGATATAGGGCATGACGAGCTGACAGGGGAAATATGCGGCGTCAAAATCTGTCATTACACGTTTTCTCACGCGTATCGGGATGTCGTCGAATTTTGGTGTGTAGGATTTTATCGTGCCGTCCTCATTATATGCGACGTCGTACAGCGAGGGAACATAAATTCCACTAATAGTTCGCGCCGCCTCGCGAAGAAATGCGGAGCGGGTGTATCTTCCGGATTGCTTCATCTCAATGTAGAGCCGGGTAAATTCATTAAGCATTGTTTCGCCTTCGCCTATCGAGAAGCAGTCAAAAAAGTCGGCGACGGGCTCGGGATTATAGGTGCAGGGGCCACCCCCGATTATAATCGGGGCGTCGTCGTCTCGGTCGGCGGCAAGCAGGGGGATTCCGGCAAGATCGAGCATATTGAGCACATTTGTGTAGCACATCTCATACTGGAGCGTGACTCCGACAATGTCGAATTTGCCAACGGGGTCGCCGCTCTCAAGCGCGAACAGGGGTATCTTATGCTCGCGCATTTTATCCTCCATATCAACCCATGGGGCATAAACCCGTTCGCACCAGATGTCGGGGTCGGAGTTTAGAGCGCCGTAAAGAATTCGCATCCCGAGGTTTGACATTCCGATTTCATATGAATCGGGGAAACAGAAGGCAACGCGAGCCTTAATTTTTGATTTATCCTTGATAATCTCACCAAACTCGCCGCCCGAATAGCGGCCGGGTTTTGAGACTGATTTGAGTATTCCGCTCATTGAGCGGGGGGGTTTTTGGTTGTTTGTGATCATTTCTTCGTCTTTCATTTTTTTAATAACTGTGTCTTTTCAGCTTCAGGTTTATAAACATTTCAATGCTCAAACCGAATAATATTGTCTTGTTTTCTCATGATATGGGCAAGAGGTGTGCCGTTTTTTTATCTGTCCCTCTGTTCGCTCCGAGATCGGCTTGAGGTGATGATAAACACGAGGAGCATCCAAAAAAGGAGATATGCGGCAGCGACACCCGACACGACATAGCCCACAGTGCCGGTCACTGCGAGAACGGCCGAGATAATTATATTAGTGATAAAAGCACCGAGAATTGTAAGAAGTCCGCGTCGTCGGATTTTTTTAAGCCTGGACGCAGCAACCACCGGTTCGGCAATACCGCCCGGCGAGCCGAGCGAAACTATACCCGAATCGACCGTTCGGTTGCCCGACACACAGTCGGCCCCGCCCGATTCTTTGGCTTTTGTGCGCAAAATCTTAACCGGAGGAGCATCCGAGCCGCGCTTTCGTTCGAGCATATGCTCGTCTATCCCGGGGTCGGTCGTGCGGATTGCCACTGATGTGCCGTTCTCGGTGAGAGTGCGAACCACCCGCTCAAAATCCGCGTCGGGGCGATAGTCGACATATAGCCGGGCTGCCGCGCGGCGATCGATGGCGATATAAATTATCGTCACCTCGCCGTCTGCCGCTATTTGCTCGTCGCGGGAATTTCGCCCGGGGGATATGCCGTATTTTTCAAGGAAATCATAGCTGCCGACAAGCATGTGAACCGAGCCGTCGAGCAGAGCCTCAACGCCTCCGCGCTCAACCCGCGTCAGCTTAACATCCTTTGTGGGGTGATACTTTGCGCCGTCAACGTCAAATATCTCGCCCAAGGGGCCGCCGATAACCGAAAACAGCGAGCCTGTTTTAACCAGAACATCATAAATCTCAAAGCCGTCATAGAGCTTTAGCCCCTTTGTGGTGATATCGCGCGAGGGGAACATAACTCTATCCTCGAAAATAATCTGCTTGCTCTTTGAATATTCGTCAACACTCGAAAAACCGACAAGAGCGCTGCCCAAAGAGCGCAATCTGCTCGACGCCTCTGCTTGCGGCATAGATATAAGAAGCGGTAGCGAGGTCGGCAGAGAGATTAGCACAGATGCCATAAAGGCGGCAAACGAACTCGCAGCGCGAGAAGTTATTCCGGCGGTGATAATAGCCATCACGATCCCGACTGCGACCGCAGGAATCAATAGATAGTTAAGAAGGTATATTCCCTTCTTCTTTTGGTTGGTGCGCCTGAAATATCCTCCGGAAAATGAGGCCGGAACAACGCTGTAAACCGGTATTCGACGCCCCGTGCCGACCGGGTCGGTCGTGCTGCCCATATCGGCAAGCGTATATCTCTGGTCCTCTGCCGAAATTATTGCAAAGGTGTCGCGCTCGCGCGTGACGTCAAGCAGCTCTGAGAGCGCCATTATCACAAGAGTGAGGGTGACCGGGAAATTGTAGAGGAGCGCGACCTCGGGTCTTAAAATAATAAGTGCTATGTTATATAAAACATTAAGCGCAGCCGCGGCCGAGGCAAGCGAGTGGGGGGCGGGGTCGAATCTGAATATTCTTATAATCCCGTCGGCAATGGTGCGCCAAAATATAGCGGCGGCAGAGAGAAAGAGCAGCAGTGTTATCAGAGTGAAAATAACCGGAGAGCCCGCCGGATTCAGTGCATCGGGCAGCTTAATGCCAAAATATCCGATATTTTCAAGCACTCCGAGAATCAGCGTGGCGGCAACCGCAACCGAAAGCCTGCCCGACGCGGCGAGTGAGGCCCGACGGTAATATTCCTTTATATGCTCGTCCTGCTCATGGCCAAGATATTCCTCCCCACTCATGGCGTGGTTGTCGGGCGAGCTATCTCTGTCCTCAGCGTCGTCCCCGGGCATTTTTTCGCCCGACTCCATAATTTGTCGCAGCTTATCCTCGCCGATATAATCCCCAAGCTCTTCCTCATAACCGAGCGCGAGCATCATCTTTATCTCATCTTCGTTGTATAAGGGGTGTATTTTATTATTTTGTGATACATTAGCATCTGTTTGTTCAGGGGAAGCCTCTGTATGTTCTGTATATAAGATATCCCCAAGAGCAAGCGGTTTCTCACCGGATGTTGCGTCGGGCCTCCCCTCATGTTCTTCTGAGTTGAGGTTGTCGAGCTTTAAGAGCCCTTCTTCGCCGTCGTTCTCAACCAGACCGTCAAGCTCGGCAAGCTCTACCGCAGAGAGCGCGTCCTCATAAATTTCCGCGTCTGAGAGAAGATCGTATTCGTCCTCATCAAGGATTTCTGCAAGCTGAATTTCATCAATGGCAGGATCGCAGGCGGCATCTGCGCTTTCGATGAGGGCGTCTCCCGAAGCGTCTGCCTCGACACTTGGGGCATCGCCCGGAGCGTCTACATCAACACCTGGGGCGTCGCCCGAAGCATCTAAATTGATACCTGTGGCATCGCCCGAAGCATCTACATCAATACCTGGGGCATCGCCCGGAGCATCTACATCGACACCGAAGGCGTCGTCGAGCGCTTCTATAACGGCCGCCGGAATTCCGGGAAGCTCGCCCTCGGCTTCTGTTTCGACTTCGGCTTTATTTTCGACTTCGGCTTTATTTTCGTCTTCGGGTTCATCGTAGATTTCATCCCCTGATTTACCGGCGGTTTCATCTTTGTGTTCATCCTCAAGCTCATCTTCAGATTCATCCTCAAGTTCATCATCAGATTCATCTTCAAGTTCATCTTCGGCGGCAACCGCCCTTCCGGGGATTAAATCCTCGCTTTTGATTTCATCGCCGAAAATGCTCGGGTCAACACTGCCATCCTTGACAATCCCCAAGTCTCCGACCGAATATTCATCCCCTCGCTCGCGAATCTCGCCCGCTCCCGCGGTTTTCTCGTCCTCAAGATAGCGCTCTATAAGCTCGGACAACTCGCGGTCATAGGCGCCGTGGCCTGCTTTTGCGCTCCCCGATTTACGCCCGTCGTTTCCGACCGATTCGCGGAGTTTTTTTAATATATCGTCTATTTCATTAACTTTTTTTCGGTTTTCGTCCATCGGTCAATCTGTTTCCTTTCGGTTTAATCCTTGAGCCCCCTTGCGTGCGGTTTGTTCCTTCCCCACCCAGAAATATCACCGGCAACTTCCTTGTTTATTGGCTCGATGACACCGAGAAGCCTCGGAGAGCAGCACCGCTGCCGCGGTTGAAACATTGAAGGATTCTATCTTCCCGTACATCGGGATTGATACAATAAAATCACACCTCTCGCGCACAATTCGCGATATCCCCTCGCCCTCGCTCCCGAACACAAGTGCGCACGGACCGCTGAAATCAGTGTCGTAATATGCCTTGCCGCCCGCGTCTGCTGCGTAAACCCAGAGTCCCCTCTCCTTGAGCGAATCAAGCGCCGCGGCGATATTGGGCACCTTTGCTATGCTAAGATGCTCAATGGCTCCGGCCGACGCCTTTGTCACAAGGGGGGAAAGGCCTGCGGCGCGGCGCTTTGGAATTATCAATCCGTGAGCTCCGACACCCTCGGCGCAGCGTATCAGTGTGCCAAGGTTATAGGGGTCTGTAATCCCGTCTGCAACGACTATCAGAGGCACCTCGCCGCGCTCTTCTGCAATTTTGAGCATATCCTCAATTGACGAATATTCCTTTTCGGCAGCCATCGCCACCACGCCCTGATGGTTGGTTCCTCCCGACATAGAATCAAGCTTTGCCTTCTCAACCTCTATCACCGGAATGCCCAAATTTTTAGCCTCGGCTATTATAACCACAATAGAGCCATCGCGCTCACCTTTGCGGACAAAAATCTTATCTATGTCCCGCCCGGACTTGAGCAACTCGCGAACGGCGTTCCGTCCTATAACAGAACCTTCTACCGGCTCGCATGCGCTATCAAATCCTCCTCGTTCCTGCCGATTGGAAATGAATGCGTGCTTGTCCTTTTGCACGGGAGCATAATTTTTTTGTTCCGAATAATTTTCTTTTTGCGGCCGGTTATTGTCTTTGCGCGGCACAAATTTATCTTTTCCCTTTCCCCGCGAATATTTATCGCTTTGTGCCGGCCAATTCACGCCCGGCTTTGTCGGTTTCTCTCTCTTTGCGTCGGTCGCGCCTCCCCCCTTTGATTTATTGGCATTCTGATTTTTGGCCGCATTTTTCTTATTTGTATTGTCCTTCATGCTCTTTCTCTATCCTCTCAGCCGCCGCGCTGCGTGTTTTTCCCGCGGCAAATTCGGCGGGCATAATTTTTCAATATAAATTATAACATAGACGCCGTTTTTTGTATAGGGCTAATATTAATAAAATATTAAATATTTGTGGTAAACTATTGCCTTTTCGTCTCGATTATGTTATTATGTTCTTAATAATGTTACAACTACGCGTTGGTAGAGGCGCAAAAATCAAGAGTAGGCCGGAGAAGCGGGCATTCAACCGGCGGCCAAAAGGGGTTTTTGCCGAAGCAAGACGGGTGTGAATGTCCCCGCCGAGCTGGGATGGCGCAGAATATGCACCAGACTGTCACGAAAGTGGAGCGCTATCATAGCAATTGATACATATATCTTTTGTGTTTATTGCCGTGACACTCCCGTCACGGTATTTTTTTATTTATGAAAGGAATAGCACACCATGAAAAAACTCATAGCACTCGCAACCGCTCTGATTCTATTGTTCTCGCTTGCAGCCTGCCAGAATGTAAAAACCGACATCAGCGACGCGACAAGCCTGGATGATCTTGCCGGCACCAAAATCGCCGCACAAAGAGGAACGGTTCACGCCGATGTCCTTGAGCAGATCAAAAACGTAAAATCCTCCGAATATCCTGAATTTGCCGATATGCTGACCGCTCTGAAAAGCGGCGCTATCGACGGATATGTTGCCGAGGAGCCGACCGCACTTGTCGAGAGCCTCTCGGACAACACCATTGATTACATCCATCTCAAGAACAATGATACCGGTTTCACCGTTTCGGCAAAGGACGTCGGTATCGCCATAGGCTTTAAAACAGACTCTGAGCTAACCGCAAAGGTCAACGAAGTGCTCAACACAATCCCGGCTGAAACCCGCTCGGCTCTGATGGAGCAGATGTTCCGGCTTTGCGCGGGCGAGGAAATAGGCGAGCTTGTGCTTAAATCCGAGACACCCGAAAATACAAACGGCGTTCTTAAAATCGGCATGGAATGCGCCTATCGCCCCTTTAACTGGACAGACCTTGGCAGCCCGTCAACCGGTGCTGTCGTTATCACCGGAGGCGAGGACAGCGGCAGATACGCCAACGGATACGACGTTCAGATAGCCAAATATGTCGCCGACAAGCTCGGAATGAAGCTTGAAATACATCAGTATGCCTGGGATTCGCTTATTCCCGCCGTTCAGTCGGGAACTATCGACGGCATTGTCGCAGGCATGAGCCCGACCGAGGAGCGCGAGAAAGAAATCGACTTCACCGATGTCTATTATGAGTCTAACCTCGTGATAATCTATAAGAAATAATGCATTTTTTCACCGATGTTTCGGATATACTCATAAAGTATTATCCCTATATTTTAAAAGGGGTTGGATATACCCTTCTGATATCGCTCGTTGGCACAGTAGCGGGGCTTGTCATAGGCCTTTTGACCGGTATCCTGCGTACTGCTCCGCTATCAAAAAAACGGCTTGTTCGCTTTTTACATAAAGCACTTAACAGCATTATCTCGATCTATGTCGAGATATTCCGCGGAACGCCTATGATGGTTCAGTCAATGGTCATCTTCTGGGGCTATGCCTTTGCCACAGGAGGGAGCACGCTGCCCCTTATTCCCGCCGGCATTTTCATAGTGTCGATTAACACCGGCGCTTATATGGCTGAGATTGTTCGAGGCGGAATTATTTCAATCGATAAAGGACAGTTTGAAGGCTCGGCGGCGGTCGGTATGTCTCACGGGCAGACAATGATACACGTAGTCCTCCCGCAGGTCATCCGCAATATTCTGCCCTCGGTCAGCAATGAATTTGTTATTAACATAAAGGACACCTCGGTTCTCAATGTTATCGGCGTTACCGAACTTTATTATTTCGCGGGGGTTATATACCGTAGAAATTTCAAAATTTTTGAGACATATTTTATTGTTTGTGTTGTCTATTTCATGTTGACCTTCTCGATAACCCTTTTGCTTCGCTTCCTCGAAAAGAAGCTTGAAGGCAAGGAAAACTATACCATTTTCGGCTCTCAGTCAGACCCGGATGCCGAAATCCATATACCCAAGGAGGGCATTCGCCATGACTAAGAACAACACCGAAACTCCCGTAATCAAAATTGAGCATTTGAGAAAAAAATTCGGAGACCACGAGGTGCTGCGCGACATCAATATGTCGGTCGAGCGCGGAGAGGTTGTGAGCATTATCGGCGCATCGGGCTCAGGCAAAAGCACCATGCTGCGCTGCGTTAATCTGCTTGAGACGCCGACCTCGGGCGCAATTCTCTACAACGGCAAAAATATACAGACCGAAATTGATTCTCTCTATCATTACCGCGCCCGGGTCGGCATGGTTTTTCAACAGTTTAACCTTTACAATAATATGAACGCGCTTGAAAACTGCGTTATCGGGCAGATGAAGGTGCTCAGGCGAAGCCGCGAGGAGGCTCACGAGACCGCGATGAAATTCCTTGACAAGGTTGGCATGATTCAATTTATCAATGCCAAGCCCCGCCAGCTCTCGGGCGGACAGAAACAGCGCGTTGCCATCGCGCGCAGCCTTTCGATGTCGCCCGACGTCATGCTGTTTGACGAGCCGACCTCAGCGCTCGACCCCGAAACGGTCGGAGAGGTGCTCTCGGTTATGAAGGATCTCGCAAAGACCGGGCTTACCATGCTTGTGGTCACACACGAGATGAGTTTTGCGCGCGACGTCTCAGACCGAGTGGTATTTATGGACAAGGGGGTCATAGAGGAGGACAATATACCCGAGGTTATTTTCAACAACCCCGGAAAGGAACGCACGCGGGAGTTCCTCTCGCGCGTGCTCGTGAAATAAATAATGGTGACAGCGCTCAAAGAAAAGAAACCTGCGGCACACGACACCGAGTCGACCTCTGCCGCCCAAAACCTCTATTGGTGCTCAATCGAACAAACAGGCCGAATCCTCCTTCTCGGCTGCCCGCTTAACCTCACCCCGCGCGAACGCGAAATACTTACCTCTATCATAAGCCGCCATCCAGCAGTCGTATCTGTGAGTGAAATATGCGGCGAAATCCCCGGCCTTGCCGCAGGCAGCGTGCCGGTTCATATCAACTCAATAAACAAAAAATCCGCCCTCATCGGCGGCCGCAGGCTCGTGGTCGCTCAGCGGAAGGTTGGATATATGATTAATAAGCATATGTAAAAATATACGTCGGGGGAACTTAAAAAGATTCCCCCGACGCACTTTTCATAAACAATATAATATCTAACGATTAAACCCACTACAAAAGCAAGCCTCGCTCCACCGCCGACCACGGATAGGGATGCAGGGTCACGGCCGGGGGCGGCACGGCATACTTCATATTAAGCAAGACCAATGCTCCAAAAGTTTTCAAGGGGGGGCTGGGGGGAACTTTTCTCAAAAAGTTCCCCCCAGTGTCTCCCTCGTTCCCACTCGGAAATCAGTATCACTTCCTTAACATACCAAGTATTAACAACCAAAACCTCTCGAAGCTTGAAAGATTTAATTTTTCCTCGGGCGTGTGCAGGTTTGCTAAATCGGGGCCGATTGCAATTATATCCATGTCGGGCACCTTTGATTTGATTATTCCGCATTCAAGCCCGGCATGAATCGCGAGAATTTCGGGCTCACGCGAGAGGACTTTCTGGCAGACGGCGGTATATTTGTCGCGCAGGGGTGAGATTTTCTCGAATTTCCAGCCCGGGTAGCGGTTATAATGCTCGGCGGAAGCGCAACACAATTCGGCAAAGGCGTCGAGATAGTCGATTGAAGCGTCAATCTGGCTCTCAATCGCCGAACGCGAGGAAACAGAAAGCCTTACCCCGTCGGCCTCGGTTCTGATAACCCCCAGGTTGCGCGAGTATTCAACAAGTCCCGGCATATCGTCGCTCATCCTGAGCACACCATTCTCAAAGACACCTATCATGTCGGCAACCCTGCGGGTTCCGGAGCATTTCATCATCAGCTCAGGCGTTTGAACCCGCACGGCCGAGAAGGCAAACCCGACGTCGTCATCGCATAATTCTTCGGCTATGGCCGCAGCTATCGGCAGAGCTTTACTCTTAATGGTTTCATAGTCGTGCGAGGTTATCACAGCTTCGCATTCGCGCGGAATAGCATTCTCGGCAAGACCACCGGTAATGCTGATAAGGTTATAATCAACCTCATGACGCAGCGCAAGCAGTATCCTCCCCATGACTTTATTAGCGTTGGCACGGCCGCTTCCGATGTCAATTCCCGAATGCCCGCCCATAAGACCCCCAACCTTGAGTAAGGTCGCCTGGCCGGCAGCGGGAGCAAATTCGAGCGGCAGCAAAATATCTGTTCGGCAGCCTCCGGAGCAGCCCACCACAGCCTTCCCCTCGCCGTCTACATCCATGTTTATCATGCGGCGGGCGGTGATTTTTGAATAATCGAAGTTCTTAGCCCCGGTGAGCCCGATTTCTTCCTCAGAGGTAAAAAGGCATTCGAGCATGGGGTGTTCGGCGGCCTCGCCGTCGAGCAGCGCAAGCATAACGGCAACGGCAACTCCATTGTCGGCGCCGAGCGTCGTTCCCCGCGCGCGCAGCCAACCATCCTCAACATAAAGGTCAAGGGGGTCGGTCAAAAAGTCATGAGTTGTGTCCGAGTTTTTTTCGCATACCATATCGGTATGCCCCTGAAAAAGTATGGCCGGCTCCTTCTCGTAACCGGGGGTTGCAGGAGCGGTAATGAGGACGTTATTAAACTCATCGCGATAATGCGACAGCCCGCGTTCGGTGGCAAAGCGCACAAGATAATCGGCAATCGCAGCCTCGTTTTTCGACCCGCGCGGTATCGCCGAAATATCCTCAAAGAAGTGAAACAAGCTCACGGGCTTATAATTTTTGATTGCATAATCTTCCATGATTGTGACCATACCTTTCTGTAATAGAGATTTGCGCCGATATCGGCTGAACCGATATTGCCGCCCTCGCCCCCATCCTTCAAGGCGCCGTTCGGGGCGGATCGATAGACTTCGGAACTTATGCGGCGGGGGTTATTGGTTCTTATGTAGAATCAGTCCTTGTTCTGTCAGCTCAAATCAAAATCCCTCAAGCAAGCGGGAGCCTATCCTCCTCGCGCTCGGGGCTGCGGCCATATGCAAGCATCGAGAGCGATTCGCCCGTTCCGGCCGCGACGCAGCTTATCGGGTCGTCGGCAATTTTTGTCTTGATTCCGGTTACGTCGGCAATAAGCAGATTAAGCCCCGACAGAAGGCTGCCGCCGCCTGTCATAGTAATACCGTTTACCAGGATATCGGGCACAAGCTCGGGCGGGGTGCGCTCGACCACCCGGCAGACCGCCTCGATTATCTCGGAGATAGGCTCCATCATGGCCTCGAGCATTTCCTTTGAGCTTATGGTTATCTCCTTGGGCAGTCCCTCCCTCATGCAGCGACCTCTGATCTTCATGACTTTTGGAATTTTGTGGTCATAAACCGCGCCTATACGGATTTTTATTTGCTCGGCCGTCCTGTCACCGATATGAACTTGATGTTTTTTCTTAACATAATCGACTATCGCCTCGTCAAACTGGTCGCCCGCAACCCTTATTGATTCGCAGGTCACAATCCCGCCGAGCGACACCACCGCGATATCTGTGGCTCCCCCGCCGATATTGACTATCAAATGCCCTTCGGGCGCATTTACATTTATCCCCGCACCGATTGCCGCCGCAAGCGGCTCCTCAATCAGCCTGACCGACCGAGCCCCCGCCACAAGCGCCGCATCGACCACCGCGCGCTTTTCTACGTCTGAAACACTGCCCGGGATGCAAATCATCACCCTCGGACGAAAAAACATATCGCCGCACGCCCGCCGGATAAAATATTGCAGCATCCTCAGCGTTTCCTCATACTGAGCGACAACCCCATTTTTAAGCGGCCGAACGGTTTTTATATGTTCGGGCGTTCTCCCCACCATCTCCTGAGCCGCACGGCCGACCTTAATTATTTTATCAGCCTCGGTGTCAACAGCGACGACCGAGGGTTCGTTTATAACAATTCCCTTTCCCTCGACATAAACAAGCACTGAAGCTGTTCCAAGGTCAATGCCGATATCTTTACTGTTGAATCTTTTCAGGATTCCGCGGAATTTTTTTATCATCAGTCCTCGCGCTTGCCTTTCGTCATAATATGGGGCGCCGGCCCTTTCGGTCATGCGCCCACTGTATTAATTATACAATACAACCCCGTAAAAAGCAATCGAATTTTCTGCTTTTTACGGGGTTTTCAAATTTTATTAAGAATTTTGGTGTAAGGTGGGCGCGGGGTTTTACAATTATGTTTATTAACCGACAGATTAAGTGTTTTTAATAGTTTTCATGCTCTGCGGCATTGAATTTTAGCAGGGGCGACGATCTCTCGCCAATCTTGCTTCGCTTACGACAAATCGCCATTACACCTTATCGTAATAATATAATCGGGCCTCAGAGCAGCTATTTGCTCATCGCTTATCGAATATATTCCCTCATTTAAAACATACATCTTAGAAAAATGCTCGGCCATATTCTCAAGCATCCCCGTTCCGAACTCATCGCGCATGACAATCGCCACCGGAAGCGTACTGTCGCTGTTATTGTACGAAATAAATGCCTTTGTAATATCAAAGACAGCGCCGCTCTGTTCAAAATCCACGACCGAGTCGAAAACCGGATGAAGAGTTACAAACCTTTCGCTGATTATAGCACGGTCAAGCCCAAGCCGGGTCACAAGTCCTCCCCCGATATCCTCGCCGGGCAAAAATTCAAAGCTGCTTATGCTAAGCGGCTTTACCGCGCTGAATTTTTCGGCTATCTCGCTCATAAGGGTAAAATAACCGATATATGCACCGGCCTCTGTCCAGAGTGTGTCGGTCTGATAATAAAGCCTGCCAAACACAAAGTGACTTAGCATCTCCTCTGTCAGATCTATCACCTTCATTCCGGCACCCTCGCGCACCCTCTTTACCATTGCCTTGTATTCGCTCACCATCCCCACCTTATCGGCGAGAACTCCGGGTGCGTCCTCCTCATAAACCGAGAGCTTATCGGGCACTATCAAATAGATAAATTCGGTGTCCTTCCCGCTCAGCTCCCTGGCTCTTATCACCTTCTGCTCAAGACTCAGGCCAACCGCCTCAAGCTGCGCATCGCCATAAAAAACCATGCTCGAATAGTCGTTTGAATAAAGCTGTGAGTTGTTTCCGACGACTGCCAGCGTCTGGCCGATCTCAGCCGAGCGCCTGAGCAGCAGCGATACCGACTCGCTCGCAACCTTATCGTCAACCCTCGCCGTGAGCTTTACTGTAGTCGTAAGAGGCGAACCTGTGTCAACCTCAATGAAGAAGAGAGAGCCTGCCGCCCTCTGGCTGACCGGGGCTATCCCCTCCCCCGAAACTGTTATGAGCGCCCCCGACTCGGCCCGACCGACAATACATACAGTTGTCGGCCCGGTCTGACACTGGGCAATAATTATAGGTTTTGCGGTCACAAAATCATCTGTGTCAAGCCTGAGACTTGCAGAATAGGTCTGGGAGATATCCTGATTGGCAATGTCAAAAAGCTCGTATTCGTGTATAAACTGCACCACGACATCGGGCTTAAGCTTGCCAACGACAAAACTGCTGAAATAATGATTCGATTTATATGTAACCTCGTCAAATGTGTTTGAAAAGTAGGGCATAAGCTGTATCTTATCCCACTCGTCTGTAAACTCAAGCAGCACCTTTGAGCCGGCGTCGGATTTGTGTTTATCTTCAAAGACAGTTTTTATCATGTTTCCGTAGTTCACGCTGCTTGTGTATTTAATAACGGCGCTGTCGGATAGAGAAACCGTGCGATTTTTAATGACCTGCGAGAGCCCGGCGGCGCGCGCTAATACCTTACCGTCATTATAGTTGATATAGCGGCTCAGCGACCTGTCGCTGAGCCGGGCTCCCTCTATCCCATATAGCTCTGCGAGCTTATCGCATACGGCCGAATAAAGATACCATTCGCCAAGAGAGTTCAGAGAGTTTTCGGTGTTATTATAGAGCTGGTCGATAATGTAGGGCGTCTTTGCAGAAAGGAGGGCGTCGGTTGCGTTGAAGAAGAAGTCGTATCCCATCGCGTGAAGATAGGCGGTTAGTTGTTCAAGGCGGGTGCTCCCTCTCATCGCCTCTATATAAGAGGGCATATAGTCCCAGTAGACAGTCTGCGAATTGGGAATCACGACAAGAAGATACTCAACACCTTGATTTTTATAGGCTATCCGGCGCAGGTCTAAAAACTTCTCAAGTTGAACCAGCTCATATCCGTTGAAGCGACCGATTCCAAGATAGTCGTCAAGATAATTATATCCGTCCTCGGTTGTGCCGGCATCAAAAAGAAAGTCATTGGAGCCAAGTATAATATCATTTCGGCCGACACTTTTAAAAATCAAATATTCGCATTTGCCGACAAATTCACCAAGATTCTCACTGTCATAAAAGGCGTCCGAGAAGCCTCCAAAGGATATGCCGTATTCACCCGACGTGCTCCTGTCTGACGCAGACGGGTTCATAAATGCCGTTATTCCAAAATAGAAGGCGCAGGAAAGCAGAATGCCGATAAAGAGAGCCGTGCAAATTATATTCGCCGGTTTTGATCTATACATTTTTCATCCCCTCCTTCTCAGAATACAAGATATTCAAAAGCACGTGCGGCATAAAACGGATACTGCGGCATAAAGAACAATATCGTAAAGACAAAGGTACCGAGGAGAATCAGCATAAGCGCGGCATCAATCATCGGCATTGTTTTTTTGGGGAGCCTCAGCATAATCGCGCGCCCGTAATAAGATAGCGGCGCTAGAACAAGGAGCGCCGCGGCAAAAACAGCAGCAAACACCCCGCCTGAGAGCGCGATATTAATAAAGTAAACCTTGAAGTCGCCCATGCTAAAGCTAAGGCTCCGGAAAAAGGAGAAGAAGCTTTGCATATCGGGCGCGGCGACGGCAGTCCAGAAAAGCGCGGCGAGCACCGTCGTGACTACCCATCCGAGCGGGCGCATATACTTTTTCTCGACGAGCATATTGTCAGCACGGCTCTGCCTGAAAATAAAGGCGACAGCGGCGGCGACAAGAGCGATAATAAGTGCCGGAATTGTTGTTTTAATAAAGAGCGCAAGGGCAAGCAGAGGTAACACCGCGCCAAGAAGAGACACTCTCCTCTTGTTTTTGCAAAGGGGAGAGAGGGGCGCGACTATATAATCGTCAAGCCAGTCCCTAAGACCAATCATAATCGAGCCAAAATAACCTGCCGGCGTAAAGGCAACGAGGGTAAGCGAGGTGTCGCGCGGGAGATTTATACCAAACATGCGAGAAATCCCGGCACCCATGTCGCTCCAGCCGGCAATCGCGAAAAATGCGGCAAAAGAGGCGAGCAGCATCGCAAAAATACCAAAAGCGGCGTTGACACTCTGTCCGCCCCGGCCGATAATGCTTTTATATGTTTCGGTCATAACCGCTGAGACGGCTACAACCTCAATAAACCCGGTTACAAAAAGCTTGATGCCGAGCGCAAAATTGTTTACATTAAAGCTGATATCCGAAAGATATTTCCTGAAATCCTTGTATTTCACCACCGGTCCTGCAACCATGACCGGGAAAAACGTAAGATAAAGAAAAGAGTCAACTATGCCGCCCGGTGCGCTGTCTCCCCGCCGGATATCAAGGAGATATGATATTGACATTAAAAGATAAATCGCCGCACCAAGCGGGAAATAAAACACCCCGCTCGACGCCTCATATATAATACGCAGCTCGAAAAAAGCACCGGCATAGATTAACAGAAGGAGTGTAAAGACGACCCTTCGGCAACGGCGCACAAGGAATCTGCCCGCAATATATGTAAGAGAGGCAACGGCGGCGAGTATCAGTATTGCAAGCGGAGTTTTAATATTGGCGAAGACATAAAAAAGCACGCCGGCCGCGAGCAGAACATAGCGTCTGTGCTGCCCGTGAACAAGCGTATAAACCCCGAGGGTCAGCGGCAGGAATAAAAACAAAAACACCGCCGATACATACAGCATGTCCCTTCCTCCCTCATCCGACATCTTTCGCGGCGCCCGCACCGCATTACGAATAGAATAATTTTATCACACATCGCGCCGTCTTTCAAGCTGTCCGGGCAATTATTATGCCTTACGACCGAAAAACAATCTTAACGCCACCTCGGCCCCGAGCTAAAAGCGCCGAATCTTAAATATCTGTATAGCTCCTTTCCTCGTGAGAGCTGCCTGAAAACCGTTCTCTCATCAAAGCTTCTCTCAAAGGCGTGTCTGCGAACACGATGGGTTATATCGTTCTTTCTCAGTCGACGGGGGCGGCGGTCAAAATAAACCTCTCTTATTGCGTCGGCGCATTCGGGATAACCCGAGGCGGTAAGCAGGCGCAGTGTATCGTAAACGGCAAGCATATCAAGCGCCGTCTCCTCGTCGGAACAGCAGCCGCGAATTGCCTCGTAAACCTCAAACACACCAAGACCTCGCCTGTCAAATCCGTATCCGGCATAGCGGCGGAAGGCGCTCTCGGCGCCGGTCTGTCTTGCTCTTTCTTTCTCTCTCATTGCTGCCCTTCCCCCTTCGTTTATCATTATACCGAATACTATCCCTATAATTATAGAACGCTTGTTTTTGTTTGTCAAGCTTTGTTTTAAACATATTGACAAATCTAAAAAATGGTGTTACAATACATTCATAACATCGGTCTTGACCGGCGCGCGCCGTTCCCGCCGGGTAAATAATTTAAATCGGCTTATTTTTTAAGGAGGATTCACAGATGAAAACCGTGAAAATCATGTTGTCAACAATCCGCGACGTCCAGAACTTTGTCGGCATATCAACCGCATATGAGGGCGACCTTGACCTCTCCTCGGGACGTTATGTAGTAGATGCAAAATCAATTATCGGTATTTTCAGTCTTAACCTGCTCTCACCGATAACGCTCACTATCCACTCGGGGGATGCCGACAGTTTAATTAAATCGCTTGACGCTTTTTTGGTTAAAGAATAAGACTCGGCAATAAGATTAAAGTTAATACATTGTTACGGGGAGGACGCAATTGCGGCCTCCCCGTAGTCTTTTTTGCGCAGTTTTTAAAGAATTTGATGTTATTCGTCCGGGTTAATCAACAACATATGTTCACCCGCCGAGATAAGGAAATATACTCCGCCATTTGTCATTGCCGAGGGAGTTACTATATTTCCGCCCGAATACATCTGTAAAACGACCGGGTTATCGGTCGGAAACTCGGAGAGAGCAAGTCTTTCGTCGGCGCCTATGACAAGGTATCGACCGTCGCCGTCTATAAGACGTCCCTCCTCGTCGCAGGTCCACCAGAAACTGCCCGCGGTGCTGAGTTTCGGTTCTCCGGCGTCAACTCCGAGGAAGAAGTCGGTTGAAATATCGCCGAGCATATAGTTCGAGTAAAGCCTATAGCGCTCCTCTCCCTCATCTCTTGAAGCAGTCCAATAAAACTTGGGGTCGCCCACAGAATAGGTTTCGGATGCAAGGCCGTCGCTGTAAACCCTGAAGCTCACCTTGCGCTCTGCGCGCTGCGAGATGCTGTTATCGTTGATATACTTTATCCCACCGGCGATTCTTGCCCTTGTGCGGGCGGTGAAGTTAAGGCTTGATGTGCTGTCGGGATTGAGCGCCCTTGCCACATTCACCTCAAGCTTATCTGTCAGGTTTCCCTCGGTGCCACCGATGAACATCGGGAAGATATTGCTATGATACCATGTGTCCTTGCCTACATAAACAAGATCACCCAAAAGAGCATCGGGCAGCCCGGCGTTGAAGTTTATTTCTTCTTCAAGGTCAACCGTTCCATAGCAGAAATCAATACTGAAATCCGCGCCATAGCCAACGCCGCCTGCCTCGCCCTCGGCCATATTTTCAATCGAAATATAGCATATTGCCACCGAGCCGTAAGACGAGCCGAGGTAGTAGACGCCAGGCTGCGATATGACAAAGGTGTGGGCAATGAGGTAGTCCTCGCCGTACTCTGTGTCGCTGAGTGTATATTCCTCGCCGTCGACACGAGCATATGAAGCGCCGCTCTCCTCGCTGCCGTAGCGATTAGGCAACGGGATTGCAAAATCGGGGGTTCTTTGCTTCTGCTCGAATGTGTATGCGTAGTCAAGCGCGCGCTCGCCCGGGATTCCGGCGCCACTCTCGTATATCCCGAGCGTCGTCGCACGACCGGTCGCTCCGCTGAAGCTTGCCACCCGCCAGAGCGCAAGATAGCGCAGGAAATCGGCTTCAAGGCTGCTCTCTTCAAATTGGGTTGAGACAATGACGTTTACAAAGACGGGCGCCTCCCGGCTCGCCTCATCTACAAGGAAAGCCGCCATGCCCGATGGCGCGTAATAGGCGGCCTCACCCGAGCCGTCGATGACATTATATGCGCTCTTAAATTCAACAAATTCCTCGGCAAAATCCACGGTTGTATTGTCGGACGCCGAATTGTATGTGTACCCCTTGGTAATAAAAACAGAGGAATTTACTGATTTCAGCTTGCCCTCATAGTCTCCAAGATTCCAGCCGAGCGATTTTTGGATATGCCCTCCTTCGCCCACGGCATAGTTTATCAGCTCGGGAATATGCTTTTTGGTAAAGTCAAAATTTGAAAAATCAATATTTGAGTCGAGCGAGGTTGAGAGCGGAGTGCTGTAATAGGTGTAATTGAGCGTGCCTGTGTCGCCGGTGTCGCGTCCGTGGTCTCCGAGCGAATAGAGCATTATCATGTGTCCTGTGCCGGTGTCCCCGAAAGAAAAGCCTGTGTCAACACTAAAATTCAAATACGTTCCTCCGACAGTGCGGGCAAGACTACGCTCCTCAAAATCGTACTGAAACTTTGCCCCCTCCCCGCCAAGAATTGAGCCGTCGGCCGCATTGCGAAAGGACAGCGCGGGAAGGGTTGGCGGATCTACCGGCAACACATCATCAACCTGCTGCCAGATATAATTAATATTGACGGCAAGGCATAAATTATCGTTATCATCATAACTGTAGTTGCCGCTGAAATAGGGTGAGACGTCGACATACATAAGCGCGCCCATATGAAGCGTCAGCGCGTAATAATTCGCGCCGCTGATGGCGATTATCAGATATTCGCCCTCAACAGCCGTTATCCCGTTCTCATCGGGTTCTGATACGGCGCGCTTTTTAAGGTCGCTCCTTGATTCGGTGAGATTTATGGGGTATGAAATTATAATCCCATCCTCGTCAGTACTGATAATCGGCGTAGCATAGATCGGCTGCTCGGCAGTTTCCTCCCCGAGCTGATAGAGCTGAACAACGCTGTTTGCGGTTTTCGCCACATTCTGAATGGTGGTCAGCTTGAATTTCAGGTCGGATCTGTCGAAATATAAGTAGTAAACTGCTTCTTGCCCGCCCGAGGCTTCGGTGTATCCAAAGAGGTATGAGCCGTCCTCGAAGGAATAGGTGCGCCAGATATAGTCGCTGTAGTCGTCGAGCGGGGGCTCGAGGTTAACGACTTTCGGTTCCATGTCGGCACGGTTGCCGAGCACACCGGTAAGGTAGTACGCCCCGTCAAAGCCACAGTTGTCCAAGATGAGCGAGCGGTCACTTCCCTTCTGTTCCCAGACAGAGCTGTCAAAGAGCGTGACAGTCGAACCAAAAACGGCCGACTTCATAATATCGGTGATATCAATCGACTGCGAGTTATGCCGGTCTATCATGCCGAGCGAATAAAACTTCTCGGGCTCGGCGTCAGCGTCGGTATTCACCTCGGCGACTATTACATATCTGCTCGATTCAAGCAGACTGACGGTCGGCGGAAGCATGATTTTGCTTGTTAGTGTGGTGTAAATGTCGGTAACAGCGTCAAGCTCGGAGCTTGGGTCAACGCGGAAGATGTACAGGGGGGTGGCGGAGCTTGAAGTCGCCCTAAATGTCATGGAGGAGGAGGGGGCTGTGTATGTAAACGACCAACTAACACTTCCTGCCGACGTGCTGGTATAAAGCGACGTACCATCGGAACGCAGATAATAGGTCTGACCACCGGAAGAATATGTAAACCTGCTGCCGCTGACCGTCCATATCATGTCGTCATTAATAGCGATATCTTCGGCTAACATATCGCCGCCAAGTTTTATCGCGGAAACACCATCCGGGGTATGAGCGACAGCGTAATAATTCCCGTTGTGCAGCATAGCAATAACAAAGCTGCCTGTGGTAGGTATATTGTTGCTTGTGCGTCGTGTGAGGGTATAATCGCCGCCCGACTGCGCAACCGAATAAAGCAGGGTGTGATTCTGTGTTGATGTCAGTTTAACACTTCCGTCGTCGCCCGGAATTAAATCCCGTGTGACACTTTGATCGGATATTCTTAATCTAGACGAGGGCCCCGAAAAAAGAATGCCTCTTCTCCCCGGACCAATGTTGCCGTTACGGCGACTATTAGTGAACCTCCAAAGTCCGTCGTTATTGACCAAACTCCAGCTCATCGGGTCGGATCCTGTTTGAATTCCTGACGGAACAGAACTGGTATCCGCCACAGTAAACCCTGTTCCGGTTACCAGAGAGAAAGGCTGCATATAATAAGCCGATGTTCCATATGAATCGGGCGAGACAAAATCGTAATATTGCTGCCTCCAGATATAATTCAGAAGCTCAAGGTATTCGGTTTCGGTAAGCTCATTATCGGATATCTGCCCGGTAATGTTTTTGCTTATAATATCGGTAGCGCTCAATCCGATAGCGGTATAGCCGTCGGCCGAATAACCCGCGATTATGAAGTTTCCATATCTTAGCGACTCGTCATCAGCGCTTGTCACCTGAGTTACCACATATGTCGGCTTGAATCGGTAGATATAGAAGTGCGTCGCATCGCCTATATTGTCGGTTTGCGAGAAGCTGTTTTGGGCGATGTCGTATGTCAAATAATAGGCGACATCCCCGTCATAAAATTTAAAGTATTTATTAATTGCGTCATAATACCACTCAGAGGATTGCTCGTTTGAACCGGCGGAAATGCTTTTAATTCCCGCTGTCGCTCCAACAACCGACAAATAATCCTTAACGGCATTAGTCGCGTCCTTGTTGCTGTAAAAGCGTAAACCCTTCGTGTCGCTTATCTGAACCCAGTCTGCCTCAACCGGAACCATGCGCAGCGTGTCTGTGCTGTGCTCCTCTATGACGTCACCGTTTACAACAGTGCTGTTGTTAATGGTGTTGGCCTGCGAGGTAACATTGATTCCCGAAAGGATTTTATCCCCATCCTCGTTGAGCGTTTTACTCAGCGCATAGTATTGTGCGCTCTCTCCCTCTCCGACCATAGCGGTTATCATATAGTGCATTCCCGCGTCAAGGTTGTCACCCCGCTCGCTCAAGGGAGCGACGGTGACCGAGGTTGTATATCCGCTTGATTGATATAAGTAGGGGCTTGAATATTCGGTCGGCTTTTGATTGTAAACAGAAAGCTCAAATACACCCGGTGTTTTAGATTTCCAAATATAATATTCAAAATCCTGTGTTCGCCCCATAACATAGAACGAAGAAGTGCCGTCTGTATTTAAAATGCGCCCCGATGTGTTTTGATTTCTGAGGCTTCTACCGAAACCGATAGCCGTCATCGCGCCGTCATTATTATCAGCCGACCGGCTACCGCTATACGGGTCTTTATTCATGTTCGAGGTGGTCGCCACAACAAGTGTTCGAGTGTTGGGCGAACTTGATGCGGCAAGAAACATACCCGTCACTCCATTTTTAAACTGAAATGCGGGGAAATAGCTATTCCCTCCGGTTGAAATGCTATTATATATATTATCCCATCGATTACTAGTATCTGTTGCATCGTCCGGCACTCTCGGCTCAAGATACCAGCTATAATATGAAAGGTCGGCATATGTCGTAAGCTCGCTGCCCGTATAGGTCGATTCAGGAGAGATATTTAGCGTCTCAACCGCCGATTCGTTCTCCGTTCCCCTTGCCCCGAGAAGATATGTGGATTTTTCCGACATTTCGGCAAGGCTTTCGGTGAGAATAAAATATATTTTCTCATCGTTTGCGCCGAGGATATCATCAGCCGTTATTGAGCTGACTGCCTGCACGTTTGAATAGGTGTACTCGAATGTCACCCTGTACAGGCCTATATTATAATTATAGCTCGGATTGTTTGAATCCGATGTTACGGTAAACGCCGAGCCCGAATACGCAAGGTAATACCGCGTCTCACCGCTTAGGTAATAGAGCCTTGAGGTTGCCGAGTTATACATCCACTCGGCCTCGGTCTCGTTTGTTGTGAGAGCATTCCCCTCGCTCCTTGACAGATAGGCGGGAATGTATCCCATGTTCCTCAGGGTTGGTTTGGACGATGTCTCCTCAACCTGCCATTTGTAACCTGCAAATTCGCCCGAGGTTGCCGTGAGCTGATTGGTGTATTCGTTTGCAGTGTCGCTTATGTAGTTACTGATATCAATCGATGAAAGGGCATTGTCCGCGGTCATGACAAGCCCCGCGTATGTATCCCCCCCTGTGCTCACTCCGATAAGATAACTCCCCGCCTGCACAGTCGAGCTGTCGTATGTCACAAGCCGCGCGCCCTGATATGTGTTGTAGTTCCAGTCCTCGTCGTCGGGTATAAGTTTGTAAAGATAGATAGTAGCCATATCTCCGACTGTGAAATTGGTCCGGTCGGCCACGGCCGAATAATCATGCCGCAGATAGCTGTTTCCAATAGAGAGCCGCCCACCGTTTGTCAATTGAACATATGTCCATGGCACAGAAGGCGCCGACGAGGTCATCGAAAGCTCTCCCGCCGTCTGATTGAGGTAATATGTGCCGCTTACCTTCTCGGTGAAGGTAAGCGAAACGGCACCTCCGCCAAGCGACGCAGATCTTGTGTACCAAATATAACGTCTGAAGTCCTGATATTCCTCAAGCGACCAGATAGTCGGCATGGTTTCATATTTATAATCAATATCAAACTTGCCGGTTGCCGTCACCACAGTGCTCTCAGACGACTCTTTTACCTTCTCGCCGAGCAGGTAAAAATTCGAGCCGTCTTTGCCGACAATCAGATAGTCATCGTTCGCAGTAATCTCATCGGCGCTTGTCACAAGCTCGATTGCAAAGCCATTTGAAAGACGGTATATCTCAATAATTGTATCCTGCTCGGTGCTAAAATAAAATCCAGTTTCTTCATTGTAGTTGAGATAATAGTCGGTTTTTACTATCCCGTCACCTATAGTTTCTGTTATCGTATATGTAAAGGTGTTGTTTTTGACATTATAAGAAAACCTCACAGGCGACGCCGGGTTTTTCTCAAGCTTCTTTATAACGGTGGCATCCCCGTCTCCCTCCACAAGTGAGACCGAGAGATACTGCGTGTCAAAACGAACATTTTGGAAGGTTGGGGTAGAGGAGTCGACATCGGTCTGCCAGATGGCGCTCGAATAAACGCTCCTTGTGCCGGTTGTGTCAACAATATATTCGGTGATATCGCTTTTTTCCGAGTTGTCAAAGGAATAAACAAGCTCGTTCTCGCCCAAGACCCCTGCTATGATTTTCAACGCATAATAGCGGGTTTGGTTGCCCTTGGTAACTTTGGCCGATATGATATACTTGCCCCTGTCAAGCGAGCTGCCCGAAGCGACAAGCTTGTGAATCCCCTGATACTGCGTCTCATTAGCCGAGGCCGCACCCGAAACAAGGCTGCCACCCGACTGGGGCGAGCTGCTGTATCGGTATTCATCGTTACAATATAGCACCGAGGTGGTGACGGCATAGCCCGCCTCATTCAGAAGGTTAACCGCTCCCTCGCCCGCCCATATTTTGCCCACCGTATCGTTTTCCTCGGAGAGGACAAAGCCGAAAGAGCCGTGAGTAAAGGTCGTCTTGCCGCTGGCAGAGGAGGTTCCCTTCCATCTTCCCGATTCAGGGATATCGCTCAGCTCATAGCGCTTTGGCTCAAGACCCACCGGCGTGACATTTTTGTTCTCTGCCACCTCAAAGATTGAGTCGGCAAACATACAGCCGCCTATATCGACAACCCCCTCTCCGCCGCCGATTATCTCTGAGAAAGGAACGCCGCCGATTATGGCGCCACCGTCAATATATCCGACAGTTGTAAAGTCTGAATAATAGTTTACGTCCTTGCTGTCTATATTGATATTACAGTTTCCGGCGAGCGTAATATTGGCGGCGTTTCCGTCGATATGCCCCGTGAAAAGACCGATATGGCGCTCATAATAATCACCCTCGTATCTATCCTCAAATCTATGTCCGCCCACAAAATCGTTCCACGCGCCGTAAAGCGCAGCCCACACCGATCCCGCCTCGTGCTCAACACAATCTATTGTAATATTGTAAAATATAACATCGCGCACGTCGCCCATAACCGATACCGTCTCAGCTCCGGAGTCCCCTGCCACTTCTATCTCGTCGCGTGCGATGGCGCTAAAGAAGCCGACGTCGACCTGCTCGTCGGGAACGCGCACAGTCGCGTTTGCTATGACATTGTGTATCTTAGTTAAGCTCCCCACCGGGACATAGATGTTGCCGCCCTCTGTAATATTCCCCTCGTTGTCGACAAAATCGACATACATATCAGGAATTTTTACATATTCCCCGCTGAGGGCTCCCTGGCTGGAAGCGGCGGTAGGCTCTCCGTCGATTGTAATATAATCTCCGTCAACCACAACATCGACTATATCAAGCAATCCGCTCAGATAAATATATTTTTTATCTATCTCATCATAGCAGTAAGCATAGAGCAGTCCTGTGAGCCGGTCGACAAAGGGATAATCGTTATTCCCGACCGATTCGATTACAATGCCGCTAAGATTGAGCACCTGCGGCAGTTCCTCCTCGGTGAAATCGAGCACAAAATAGTACTGCTCTGTATCGTAGAGCGAGGGGTTGTCCTTTGATTTTTTGGAGCCGATTAAGCGGCCGCTGTTGTTAAGGCGTATTAGATTATGTAGCCGGTCAAGCCCGTCGACGACAAAGGGATTCTCGGGAGTTGTGCCGTAGCCATAATTATCGCTTCTGTATTTCTCGTCGTTGAGGACGCCGAAAGCATTTTGATTTATAGTTCCGTCAACATTTATAAGAGCATCATATCTTCCGGCATATTCATAAAACGCCAGCCCCAGCGGAACAAGCGTGACTATCATTAAGATAACACATATAATCACTAACCACTTTGTGTTTTTCATCTGAACAGTTTCTCCTTACAAGACTTGGGTTGTCTCTCGCTCTTGCTCCGCGCAAGAGGCCTTCGCAATAGCGCGCACAGCCTCCTCGCCATATTTGGCGGTAATTTCAAACAATCTCCGGTCGGCGGGATCAAGCCCGTATGACAAAATCAGCGCAGAGATTCTCTTGTGATTCTTATGGCTGACAACAAGGTTAAGGGTTTCGTTTGCCACAATAAATAACAACGGCAGGACTATCAGCGCAATGAAGCCTGCGCTTCCCGAAAAGAGCCGGTCGGCCAGCTTCAATAAGCGAAGCTTCATGATTACCTCACCCACCGTCGCTCCGGGACGCACCATGCTGTAATCGTCAACGGGGTTGGCGTCTCCCCGGGTTATAAAGCCGCCCCCCTCTTGCCGCGTGACAATCCGGTGGACAATAATCTCGCCTCGAATTCCCTCCTCGTCCGAGACAAAGGCGATGATATCGCCCTCTCCGAGCTCATTCTCGGGTCTTTCTACCGAGATAACATAATCGCCCGACGAATAGACCGGCTCCATGCTTCCCGATATTATCTTAAAAAGCCGCGCGCCGCCAAGGGTCAGCTCGGCGCCCGACATTCTGAAAAAAACAACCGGCAGGGCGACAAGAAGAGCAATTGCAACAAAAAGGCAGAGAGCGTAATTAATAATTTTTACATATAAAGCGCTGTTTTTCATGTGTCTCTATCAATCTTCTGTGTCGGAGGTGTATATGTTTGCTGGAATCGTGTGACAGATAAACGACATATTGACCGAATATGATGAGAAGACAATCCCGTCCTCATTGCCCTTCATTACAACTATTTCATCCGATTCGCTAAGCGGCTCGGGATCTGCCTCGAGCAGCAGATAAAAGGTAATCGAATAGGTCTCGCTGCCCGTGACATT
Organism: Eubacteriales bacterium; assembly: GCA_050309735.1. GTDB lineage: Bacteria > Bacillota > Clostridia > Oscillospirales > CAG-272 > UMGS1002. Next base: position 1,960 of record JBNRMS010000044.1, on the reverse strand, counting down.
GCCGGTAACTCTCCCGAGTTCAAGCTCAAGGTAGTTGCCCTCGCCTTCTCCTGCGGCATAGTCTTCTTCGGTTAATTCCCGGTAATTTGAAGGATCCTTATAATCCTTCACTCCCTCTACGGGGACAAAATAGTGCAACTTCATAGACCTTATCTTCAATGTCTTATTATCACCCTCCTCGGTGCTGCGGCAATAAAAATCAAAGGAAAAGCGCCCCAAGAGCTTCAGGGAGGGATAAGCCTCGGCCTCGTTATTATAGGTTGCCACAATTTTGTAGATTGTGTCGTATTGGTCGTTGGTTGTGTATTCGCCGCCCCAGAGGAAAAAATAAGGTTCAACAGGCTCACAGTTGTTGTTATAATATTTTAGCTCTATCTCGTTCCCGCTTCCCGACGGGGCTATTTCTTCAAATAAATCTGTCGTGTGGTTATACACAGATGCCTGAATATCGAAAAATTCCACTCCGTCGGAAAAAACCATTGTGTTCTGTGTCAGCGGAAAGTAAAACCACGCGTATGCCGAAAAGGTCAGCGATAGGAAAAGGCAGAGGATAGCAAGCCCGCCAAGAATTATTCTGTTTTTAGGTTTATTAGCCACTCTTCGCTCACCTCGCTCTTAATATTCACGTATAATAAGGCATCTTTCTATTATCAGCACTCCCTTTTCCTGATCGGGAAGCGGATTCCATTCGGTGTCATACTCAGCCTTTTGGCTGTTTTGTTTTTCTCCCGTGTCGCGATATAGCATAGGAACGTCTACCAGAAAGACATAATTCCCCTCATGTCCTCCTGCCTCGGCAATCGTGCCTTCAATCCCGGGCGCGTCAATCGAAATTGAGATCTCGGTTCCGTCTGTGTAGAGCGATAAAAGGGCGGCATTGTTGAGCTGCTGCCATTCGGTCGAGTGCTCATATCTAATCTTCTCGTCGCCCTCATCGTCGCCCGTAACAGTTTCCGCCGTAACAGTCACCGCTGCGATTCTGATAGCTCCTTCTTTAATTATGCAGTCGCCCCGCAGCGAGGCGTCACCTGAGACCCCGCTGAGCACAAGCGAGGAGTTCTCAAAAATATCTGTGTCTGCCACCGATATCAAAAACACGAAATGCACCGTATCCCCCGGAACCATGCGCAGAGTCGCGGTATCGGCGTCGGCCTCCTCGACTATAACAAAATCGAGGTCGCCCTCTTCGTTATTTTTAAAGGATGACAGATTTCGTCCGGCACCCGAGGTCAGCACTCGACCGTATACGGGATTTAATATAATTTGCTTGTTCATCGCAAACCATGATCTTGCGTCCTCCGAGAAAAGGTTGTAAAGAGAAAAAGCAAGAACGACAGACAGGACAAAAAGATATATGATGCTTTTTTGCGCTGAGGTTTTCTTAATCATCGTCTGCCCCCTCCGTCTCCGGCCTGCCGCCCTCTCTGATTATCAGGATAAGCTTAACAATCCGCCAAATAACCAGCGCTGCCAGAGGCAGCACCACAAGGAGGAAAAAACCGACGGGGTTTCTGAAAAAGTCAAAGAGGGCGCCGAGCGCCGGAACATATCCCCTCACCACACCAACCGAGCCGAGCGGGTCTTTTGTAATCCTTGTGCTATTGCCAAGGAAGGTTGCGTATGTGTCTCCCTCGCTGAAGTTTCCCCCAAGGTCAACAAGGGCGAGCGAACCGGGCTTTGCTCCGGTTCCGCCCTCTCTGACGGCGAGCAGCATTGTGTCGCCGAAAACCGGCTCGGAATAGCGATTGTCAGTCGCAAAAATCAAAACAGTAACAGCTATGGCAACAAGAATCAGAATCACCGAAAAAATATTAATTATGCGGCCTGCACTATCTCTCAATCTCATGGCCAGTCCCCCCCCCCCCCCCCCTTCATTCTTCCTTTTCCCCCCTAGCCCCCCCCCCCCCCACAAACCTTCCCCCTCTCTCTTTGACACACCCCTCTGGCGTTGCCTCTCGCC
>JBNRMS010000043.1:0-10111 GCA_050309735.1 Eubacteriales bacterium | reverse complement strand
CCATACGGTCGGTCGAGCATTCGTCGCACACGCCGCCAAGCTGCTCTTTTATCAGCTCGGCCACATTGTCCTCGCAGCCCGAGGGGCCGAAGGCAAGGCACAGCTCGCGCAAGAGATCTATTCCCTCATATTTTTTCATCTGACAAATGCCTCCGCTATCTTTTCCGAACTGATAAAACCCGCTATAAGCCTTGAGGTTTCATGGCAATCAAAAAGGCTTATCACCTCATTTTGTGTATGCATACTCTTAAGGGGCAGACCGATGTCAACAACCGGCACTCCGCCTCGCGTGAGATTTACCGCCGGGGCATTTGTCCCGGTGCTCGACGCAGAAACCGAACTCTGGTGCTTTATCCCCAGCTCGGCGGCAAGCTCGACAGTCATCCTTGTCAGCCGGCGGTCGGTGACGGCCGACAGGGTTATGCCCGGCCCGCCTCCGAAAACCGACGTATCGGCTCTAGTGACATCGGGAGTTTTTGCAAAATTTACGTCAATTGTCATGGCATAATCGGGGTCGATCGAATAGGTTGCCGCCGCCACGCCCCCGATCTTCTGAGTCTCCTCGCGCGCCGAAAGAAGAAGATAAACATCACCGGCAAGATTGCTCCTGCTGCAATCGGCAACAGCGTGAAGCGCGCAAGCGGCAGATGCCTTATCGTCAAAGCCCTTTCCTGCAATCTTCCCTCCGAGCAGCTCGGTGTATTTTGGTTTAAAGCCTATCGGCGTTCCGACACGCAGCAATTTTTCAAGCTTGTCCTTCGTGTATCCGGTGTCAATGAGAAGATCCCCGACCTCCTTTAGATTTTTGCTCTCGTCGCGCTTTTGCAGGTGAGGCGGCGTCGACGCGATGACGCCATAAATTCTCTCCTCGCCGTAGATTATTACCTCGGCGGCCTGCAAAATTCTCGTATCAAGTCCGCCAACCCCGGCTACCGACAAAAATCCACCCTCATGGATTCCGGCGACATACATACCAATCTCGTCCATGTGTGCATCAATCAGTATCCGAGGCGCGCGCTCTTTTCTGCATTTTTTAATAAAAATCTGATTTCCCACGCCGTCTACCCGGCACTCATCGAAATACCCTCCAACAAGCGCAAGCAACTCCTCGCGCTCATAGGTTTCCCAGCCCGATACCGACATAAGCCCGCACAGGTTGATTATTAGTTCTTTCAGTTCCATTTTTTATAATTCCCTTTTATATATGAGATTAAAAATTCTTCACTGTTTCTTTAAAGAGGTTGCCGCGCTCCATAAAATTCCGAAAACGGTCAAAGCTCGCGCAGGCCGGCGAGAGCAGCACAATCCCGCCGGGGCGGGCAAGCTTTCTCGCCCGGCCGATTGCCGCCGCAAATTCCGGCTCAATTGAGACCGGCAGCGCTCCGGGATCGTATCCAGAGCATTCTTTGAGGGCCGACATGATTTTTTCGGCGGTCGCACCGGTCAGGACAACAGCCGCGGCCCCCGCAACCAGAGCGTCTGCCAAGGGGGCGAAGGGAATTTTTTTGTCATATCCCCCGCAGATTACCACCGGCCTTACCGGGAGTGCTGAAATAGCCGCCGCGGTGCGGGTGGGGCTTGAATCTATTGAGCTGTTGTAGTACTTCACACCGTCAAGCTCGCGGACAAATTCAAGCCGATGCTCAACGCCAGGAAAGCTTTTTGCAATCTCGGCGAACACGTCCCGGCTCACAAGACCGTAAACATTGGCTATAGCCGCCATGTAATTTTCAACATTGTGACGTCCGGGAAGTATAATATCCGAAACCCGCAGCAGCTCCTCTTCTAGCGCGCCATCGCTCATCACAATCATTCCCCCGCGCTCAAATATCGCCCTTGCACCCTTCTTTCCGGCGGGAACTATCTCTGCATAACTTGACCTTGCCGACGAGAAGAAGATAACCTCAAGCGGCAAGGCGCATCCGATTTTGTATGTGGCCTCACACTCTGCATTAACCGTCAGGCGCTCGGCACCTCTATGTGTGCAAATATTAAGCTTTGCCGCCGTGTACTCAGCCATATCGGTGTGCCAGTCGAGGTGGTTGGGGGAGATGTTTGTTATAGTCGAGCGCTGCGGCGAGAGCTTCATGGTGCATAGCTGAAAGCTTGATAGCTCAACCACAGCAACATCGCCCTTCTTCATCTTGCATAGGTTCGGAAGAAGCGGCTCACCGATATTCCCGCCGACAAAGGCCGCGCCGCATTCGCTCTTGCGAAACTCAGCCTCAAGCATTTTATATGTCAGAGTTGTGGTGGTTGTTTTGCCGTCACTCCCGGTCACCCCGATTACAGTGGCCGGAGTCAGCTCCAAAAAAAGCTCCATCTCGGAGGTGATAAGCGCTCCGCGCTCACTGGCCGCGATTAACTCGGGGCGGTCGGGTCGCATTCCCGGCGTGCGGAATATCACGTCCTCATTCAGCCCGTCAAGATACCCCTCGCCAAGTACAAGCCTCACCCCGCGAGCCTTGAGCATATCGACGACATCACCCCCAAGCTCTTCCCTACTCTTCCTATCGCGTGCGGTAACAACAGCGCCGAGTGAAAGCAAAAAATCTATCAGCGGCAGATTTGATATTCCAATCCCGCAAACCGCGGCACTGCCAGACGCTATCCGCCGCGCAAGGTCGCTGCCCTCAATAAATTCCTTCAAAAGAATCACCCCAAACAAATTATTCTCGCCTCTTTATTATATTCCATATCTTCAAGCATTGCAATAGTAATGCGATACTTTTTCTAATTGATGAATAAACGACCTTTTCGGGTAATTAATAAGTCGCGCCGCCCTCAGCGCCGCAAATCCGGGAAGCCCTTGATTGCCCTCACAGGTGCGCACCCGGGTATTCCTCGAAAAATTAAGTTAAAAAACACGGGGGAACCCGGCATCGAATTCCCCCAATCCATCTTCATTCTATTATTTCAACAAAAAGCGTCTTATATAAGCAATCATGTTTTTTATTTTTATATTTCTTCTCGGTCATTTACTCTACATCTACCACCGCCATGCCGCCGGGAAGCCGCAGCAAAGGCGGGGAATTTAAATTGTTCGGAACTGCTAACCAAGACCCTTTTTCACTCAGTTAAACTTCAGGTCGGCAAAAACCGGGCAGTGATCCGAGGCCTTAAGGTCGTCGGGTCTGGTGCTGATTACAAAGGTCAGCGCCGAAAATCCATTTTTATCGTGGAACACATGGTCTATATTAAGTCCCGCCGGCGGAGCCTGTCCGACTGTGTGAAAGCTGTTTATCCCCTTAGTCGAGCTGACCGTTGCCGTCTCCTGCGCGCTGCTCATCCCGCCTTTAATCATCGCGGCATAGGCGGCGGTGGTATTATTGAAGTTAAAATCGCCGATTAGCGTGGCCGGCAGCTCGCCGTATTTTGCCTTCATTTCATCAACCTTTGCAAGCATTTGATTTACATTGTCAACCCTCCATTGCACCGCCTTAGTCCTCATTGACTCATAGCTCTCGCCCTCGGGCGTGGGGTAGTTTGACGACCAGAGAGAGCCGTGCATATTTACGACAATGAAGCGCCGCCCGGTCTCATTTTGTTCGAGCACTGCCCAGGATAGCGACTTTGTGTTAGTGCCGGTATAGCGGCTGTTCAGCCACTCAACGCCCCCCTCGACAAGATTGTATCTGCTGGTCAAATAGAGTATCGGGGTATAGTTTGCCGTCGTACCGTTTGAGTGGTATTCGGCGTTGAAGCTGTAAAATTCGCGGAGCGAGGCGCTCTTGAGTGTGCCTGTGTGTGTCGCCTTGTTGGCCTCCTGAAATCCGATTACATCGGGCAGATAATCAAGCACTGCCTGAATCTCGTATGGCCGGCGAGTGTCATATTCATTTCCGCTGCCAAGTATATTAAAGGTCATCACACGAATATCGGCCCCCTCTGTCAGGGCAATCTTTTGGACGTCTGCCTGGCCGACAAGCGAGAGGTCGCGAGGAAGCGTAAGGGTGGTCGACTGTCCTCTCAGATAACCCGATATAAAGGCCTTGACCGCTTGCTGCGTGATATAGTCATTGTATCCGATGATAACCAGCTTTTCTCCCACAACCCGAATAGCATACTCATTTTCGCCGAGCGAACTTAGCACCTCCTTTGCTTCTTTTCGGTTGCAGTTACCAATAATTATTTCTTTCTCGTTATTCTCAACCACATCTGACGACGACACCCCCTTCACCCAGTCGGTTGCTACCGAAAGTGTGACCCCGAACGCTTCCATAATAGCGTTATTGATGTCGAGCATCGATGTGGTTACCTCCTCGGGCGATCTGTCAGCGCGAACAAGTGTATAGTCGCTTTTTTGGTTTTCAATTATTGTTATATCCCCGCCTCCGGTGCCCGACGTGTCAACGTCTGAATTTCCCTCGGTTGTCCCGTCGCCGGTTGTCTCTCCTGCCGCCCCGCAGGAGGACAGGAGCAAAATCGAGGTCAGCGCAAGTGTAACGATTGATTTGATTTTATTTTTCATAACTAACTATCCTTTCAAAACATATTTTTATTTAGAACGAAGCGCGTCAATTCTTTCAAGCCGCTCAAGCGTGTCAGCCAAATATTCGCGATATGTCATCTCAGAATAACGCGCTACCCTGTCGCAGCACTCCTTGCCCCGGCTCATTTCCTGCGTCATAATCCCGCGCCAGTTTGCCTTATTGAGCCGGTCTGCCACTCCCTGCCAGTCGACCCTGCCATCGAAGGGCATGAAATGAGAATCGTCGTGCCATGTAACCACGCCGGGGGTTCTCATCCCGTTATTGTCGTTTATGTGCAGGCAAATAAGCCGCTGGCCGTAAAGCTCCATCATATCAACATCGGGAGTGTAGCAAAGATTATGACCCGTGTCCCAACAGAAGCCGACATTATCAAGATCTCCCAAACGCAAGAAAAGATACTCGAGATGCTCGGGGATCTCAAGGTTCTCAAGCGCGATTTTGATTCCCCTTGCTGCCGCCCGCTCGGCAAGAGCGCGGAATCTTGCGTACCCCACCTCTGAAGGCTCGGGTGCCGTTGCCGCAACGGTGGCGTGAGTCACCATAATCAAGGCTCCTGCCTCCGCCGTTTTGTCGACACACTCAATAAGCATATCCCGCCAGTCATCGCCCTCGATCCCCTCGACCCACATACTGTTCATCCTTCCAAACGGGGCGTGAACAGCCTCATAAATTAGCCCCGCGCGCGCCCCGGCCTCTGCAAGGCGAGAAGGCTCGTTTGGCTTCTCGCGGTTCCAGCCGGTGAAGAAGGCAGAAAAACCGGTCTCTGCGATTATGTCTAACTGCTCCTCCCCGCCTATCCCAAATCCGCCGATAATGTTTGTGCCGTATAGTGTTTTCTCGCGCTTATCCATTTTCATCTTCCTCCCGCAGCGAATCTTCGGCATTCGGTCTTATATTTCTTGTCTGCTCTGTTTGTTTGTTTTTCTTTGTCATCTGATAAAGATACCATAGTATCACCAGCACCTGAAAAACCCCCGAAACCGCATAAATTAAGTTCATGTTCTTAACATTGGGCACAAGTGCCGCTAAGTGAAGGCAGACGGTGAGGCTCCAAACCAGCGCGCTCACCGAGGTTCCCTGCATGATAATCCCCCACCACATATGCGAAAAGACAACCACCACAATCGAGGACACCGGCAGCGCGAAAACAAATGCCATCCAAAGCCAGGGCGATTCGGGAATGAAAATTTTCAGAAAGAAAAACACAAGAGTTGCCACAAACCAAACAAGTCCGGTTGACAGTGCGGTTATCAGGATATGTCGAGAGCGATTAATATTTACTGCCGCCTCAACTCGCCCCGGCTCGGCAACGCCCCTCTCGCTTATTATATCGTCAACCGTCACTCCGAAAAGAGATGCTATCTGAGTCAGAACATAAACATCGGGCAATCCGTCGCCCCGTTCCCATTTTGATATTGATTTATCAGAATAGTTTAGTTTTTCGGCAAGCTCTGCCTGCGTCATATCACAGCTCTTCCTCATGGTTGCGATATTGCGCGCAACAGACTGCTTCAGTTGATTCTCATTCATATAAAACGCGCCTTTCTCCTTGTAGTGTATGAGGCTCTACTCAGAGTAGAGCCGTTTTTTGGGACTCTACTCAAGCTTTCTCAAGAGTAGTTTTCGATTAATTTCAATAGGGTGAATTTAAGTGCGGGTTGATGTATAATAATCTTAGAAAGAAATAAGGAGCTGCCCGCGCTGTGGCGGCATGGTAATGATAAAGGAAAGGGTATATTATGAAAAGCATTCGCAGCATATCGATATTCGGAGACTCGATACTCCGCGGCGTCGTGCTCAACGAGAAGACACGGCGCTACTCTGTCAGTGACAGCATCGGTATGGACAGCATCGCCGGTATGTTTTCTCTCAGCGTTACAAACCACTCTCGCTTTGGCTGCACAATTGACCGCGGCTATGACTATATTAAAAAGCACATAGAACGCGGCTGCGGTGCCGACGCTTTTCTGCTTGAGCTCGGCGGCAACGACTCTGATTTTAAATGGCCCGAGATAGCCGCAAACCCCGATGCCGAGCACCTGCCAAATACTCCGCTCGAACGCTTCGTAGAGGTATACCGCGAGATAATAGAATTTTTGCGCGAGCATCGCATCCTGCCGGTGATAACAAACCTTCCCCCGCTCATCCCCGAGCGCTATCTTGACTGGATCTGCCGCGACGGGCTTGACCGCGAGAGCATTCTTCACTGGCTTGGCAGCACCTCGACAATTTATCGCTATCAGGAAAACTATTCAAAATCCATCGAAAAACTTGCCGGTGAAACCGGCTGCCCCCTTGTCGACCTGCGGGGAGCCTTTCTAAAACATCGCCGCATAGACGAGTATTACTGCGGCGACGGAATACACCCAAACAAAAGCGGGCAGGGCATCATCCGCGGCGCCCTTCTCGACGCCATAAATCAAAACAAAGGAGTGATATACGCATGATTATTTTAAGATTTGAGTTCAAGAAACCCGATGTATTCTCTAAAACTGTCAGAAGCAAATTTAACTCCCCCGACACTATCGTAAAAAGCCGCCCCGTCCTGCTCGCTTATCCCCACTATGTGCCCTATACCGGCATTATGAGCCGCAAGTACGCCGGAAAGAGAGTCCTCAAAGACAAGACAGTCGGCAGGAGCCACGCATAAAGCGGCAGCAGCTCGCAGATAGATATCGGGCGCGGGCTTGCCCGGAAAGCTACCGTCGTCATACACCACCTTCTCAAAGTCAAACCAAGAGGCAAGACCGAGATTCTCGAAATAAAAGCGCAGATTCATAATCTCGGAGCCGGTCGCTATATTCATCGGCATCCCCGAGGCTTTAAGGTAGTCAAGAAACTCGCGAAGACCATCGACAAATTTAAATTTTTCTGTGTCCTCAAGACAGAGGCGGCGGTATGCCGCCTCTTTTTCGTATGTCAGACGCGATATTTCGCCCTCGCTCAAACCCTCCCCGAGATAGTGGCGGAGAATGGTGGCAGTGTCCCTGCCGAGAACGAAATCGCGCAGCTCGTCATAAGGCACAACATTCCCGGTATATTTCGGGATAAAATCGTACCAAACCCGGCGGTGCAAATCCGAGTCGAATATCATAGTGCCGTTAAAATCAAAAATCACTGCTTTAATATTCTTCATCATTAATACTCCCTTTGTAAGCACAGAAAGACCTCCGCGCAAGCCATCGCAAAAGGCCATATCTGCCGATTTTCTTTCGTTTTTATCTATTCCGGGTGGAAAACGTCGAAAAGCCCGATTCTATCGTAAGTAGAGAGATCATTTTCCATTCAAATGATAACATATCCGGCCATAAAAGTCAATACCGGCCATAACGCCCAGCCGACTTTTATCTTAGTTTCGCGGGCGGTTTATTGTGTCGATTCTTATTGTAATTCGCTCTTGATTGTGCTAAAATGTATTTAATATTTCACACCAAGGAGGCAACCCATGCTGCATAAAACAATAAATCTCTCGGACAAATACCCCGGCGCGACCCTTACTACATATGTGAGCGATGACACGCCCGAGCTTAATATGCCCCGCCGGCGCGCCGTCGTCGTCTGTCCGGGCGGCGGCTACAGATTTCTGTCAGACCGCGAGGCTGAGCCGGTGGTCAAGGTTTTCCTCGCCGCCGGCATGAATGTCTTTCTGCTCCGCTACACCGTGGGCAAAGAAGCCGCAAACTTTGCTCCTCTTATCGAGGCGGCGCTCGCGATAAAGCATATCCGCGAGAATGCCGACGAATATAATATCGACCCCGATTATGTCTTTATCTGCGGCTTCTCGGCAGGCGGACATCTGGCCGCATCATCAGGCATCCTCTGGGATATTCCCGAGGTGCGCGCCGAACTTGGCGACGTTCCGGCGGGGATAAACAAACCAACCGGAATGATTCTCTGCTACCCTGTTATTATGTACACGCACAAAGGCTCATTCCACAATCTCTGCGGCACAACAGAACCTACCGAGGAGCAGATACACCGCTTCTCGCTTGAGCGCCATGTAAGCGGCGACACACCTCCCGCCTTCATCTGGCACACCTTCCCCGATAAGACGGTATCGGTCGAGAATTCTCTTGTGCTGGCGCAGAAATTTGCTGAGAATAAGGTTCCCTTTGAGCTTCACATCTTCCCCGAGGGCGAACACGGCCTCTCGCTTGCAAACGAAGAAACATGGTCGCAAAAGCCCTCCCGTCTCCTTCCCCATGTCGAGTGCTGGATTGATTTGGCGGTTCGCTGGATTTGGGATTTTAAAATAAATTGAGCGCGGCTTTTTTTGTGCGCGATATTATCGCCTGTCCTGCCCCTATCCCCGCACCAAAAGGAGACGACCAATGCCGATAAAAATAAAAAAACTTGACCTTGAGCCCGGCCGCCGCATACTTGTGACCAGCGATATCCACGGCCACCCCGACCTCCTTGACAATCTGCTCTGTCGCGCGGGGTTTTGCGAGCGCGATTATCTTTTCATCGTGGGCGACATAGTTGAAAAAGGGCCCGACAGTCTCCTGGCGCTGCGCCGGGTTATGGAATTATCAGAGCGCGATAATGTAATTGCGCTTATCGGAAATGTCGACGCTTGGCGTCTGTCAATGCTCGACAGCCTCTCGCCCGACACGTCCGAGAGATTTTACAAATACCTGCTTAGAATGCGGGAATGGAAGGGAACGAGCCTTTTTGACGATGTTGCAGACGAGCTTGGCATCTCACTAAACTCGCCCGCCGAAGTGCTTGCATCTAAAGAGCAAATCACCCGTCATTTCGGCCCCGAATATAATTTCCTGCGCTCGCTTCCTGCCGTCGTCGAAACACAAAAGCATATTTTCGTCCACGGCGGACTGCCGTCGGCAGACCTTGACTCGCTCAAGGACAGAGATGTGTTTGACGTGTTGAAATTCGATAATTTTATGTCGGTTAGTCGAGTTTTTGATAAGTATGTGATAGTCGGCCACTGGCCGGTTACGCTTTATGGCGAGGGCATCGCACAGGCAAACCCGATTATAAACCGTGAAAAAAGAATTATATCGATTGACGGCGGCTGCGGAATTAAGCACGACGGTCAACTCAACCTCCTAATAATCCCCGAGCTCGACTGTGACGACACCTGCATCACCTCAATCTACGCCGATAACCTACAGACCGTCACAGCGCTCGACGCGCAAAGCGCGTCCGAGAACCCGATTTACATCAAATGGCTTGACAACAAAATTAAAATTCTTGAGCGCGGTGAGCATTTCTCGCTCTGCGAACATATCTCAAGCGGCCGCCGCATCAGAATTTACAATGAATATATCGGCAGTCTTGCCGAAGAAATTACATACACAACCGACTTTACCGACTACAACCTGCAGGTCTTGCCCGGCGATAGCCTCTCGCTTGTTTGTCAAACGCCCGAGGGCTATATAGTAAAAAAGAAGGGTGTGAGCGGATGGTATCGCGGCAAAATAAGCCAATAAAAACCTTAAGCTAACGAGGGATACGCTGGGGGGGAACTTCTTGAGAGAAGTTCCCCCCCCCAGACCCCCCCCAAGCACTTTTGGAGAGGTTGGAAGGGTTAATTTTGGAGCATCTCCGCCGCCCCCCGCCGGGCCCCCCAAGCCTTTCCGGGGTTGGGGGGAGGG